>CALVOL010000048.1 GCA_944350285.1 uncultured Bacilli bacterium
AGAACAGAAGGCATTAAAAAATGGAGTGTTCTTATTACTCCGTAATTGCAACTTTTATTTTTGGAAAGTCCCTATAACTTATTATATAAATACTCAGTATAATATTTTAATGGGGTTTTACCTAATACGCCATTTATTTCATTTAAAATAACCGTATCTTTAATAATTGCAAATTGAGATAATAATTTATCCTTTTTAGTTTCTGGTGACACTTGAGACCTTTTTAAATTGTCTTCAATAGCAGCATATATTTTAGAACCGTCAGTTTTAACCTTATCTCCTATTAAATCGTCGATAGAAAAATTTTTATATTCGATTTCTTTAAGTGCAAGTAAAATTCCACTAACAACTAACGGTTTATCTTTATCGCTTAAATTCCCATAATTTCTTAAATATTCATGTAATTCTTTTGCATCCTTTAAAATTTCAGCTGTTGTTTTTTCTTCATCAGTATCTTCTTTTAATATTTCTCTAATATAATATTCATCAATATTATTTTCATTAAAGGATATAAAACTTTCTACCTCTGGTAAATCCATAAAATATTCTCTACCATCCAAATAAATAGGTTTTATAATATGATGCTTTTCATCACCACTAATACCAAAAGCAATAGCTTTCTTATAATTACTATTTTCTAAGATATGTTTAGCATAAAAATAAGCTCCATTTAAAGCATAATCAGTAATGGATGATACTTTCATATCAAGAAGTCCATTATCATCATATTTTGCCTGTTTATCAGTTGATGGTTTATCCTCAATTACAATTACAAAATCTTTCACAACACCACAATATTCTGGATATCCATAGTTTCCGGTTCCTCTTTTTGATGCAGTTTTTAATGCTTCACCTATTTCTTTTATATTACAACCTTGTGGATCCATTTTAATATTTGCATCCTTTAACAAATCATATACCCAAAGATCTGTTCTAATTTCTTTCTTAGCCATTCTTACATCCTCCTACTCTAAACTATAATTGGTACAACAATTTCACCATTTTCTTGTATTTTTTCTTTGGTTCCTCATTCCTACTAAACGACCAGACAACCGTTCTTGGAATATGGAAAAAGAAAAATCTTTTAGGACTCTTCTTGATCTTTTACTTTCACTAACACTTCACGAGGTTTTGAACCATTTTGAGGTCCTATAATTCCTCTTTCCTCTAACAAGTCAATAACCCTAGCTGCCCTATTATATCCAAAACGAAATCTTCTTTGAATTAAAGAAGCACTAATCTTACCGGTTTGAATTGCAAAGTCTACAATCTCATTGTACATCGGGTCATCATATTCCTCTGCATCTCCCGTCGAACTACTGCTAGAAGAACTAGAACTTAAAGTGGTTGTCAAAGACTCATCATAACTAGCTTGTTGTTCTTTACAAACATAATCAATTAATCTTCTAATTTCATCATCAGAAATAAAACATCCTTGAATACGAATAGGAGTATTCTCACCCATTGGAAGGAATAACATATCTCCTTTTCCGAGTAACTTCTCTGCTCCAACACAGTCTAAGATAGTTCTAGAGTCTACGTTACTTGCAACACTAAAAGCAATCCGAGATGGAATATTGGTTTTAACAACACCCGTAATAACATCTGTACTAGGTCTTTGAGTAGCTACAATCAAATGAATTCCTGCAGCTCTTGCAAGTTGAGTAATTCTCATAATAGAGTCTTCTACTTCTTTCTTCGCAACAATCATCAAATCTGCCATTTCATCGACAATTACCACAATATAATGCATCTTAGGAGTCGGATTCTCTGGATGACTTTGATTTTCTTTCTCAATCATTCGATTATAATCATCGATCTTTTTAGCGCCCTTCTCAGCAAATACATGATAACGTCGATCCATTTCCGAAACGACTTTTTGAAGAACCAAACTTGCCTTCTTTGGGTCGGTAACTACTGGACAAAGTAAATGTGGTACTCCATTATAATTAGAAAGTTCTACTTGCTTAGGATCCACTAACACAAGCTTTACTTCATCCGGTGTATAACGCATCAAAAGAGAAGCAATCATACTGTTGATACAGACAGATTTACCAGAGCCAGTAGAACCAGCAACAAGTAAGTGAGGCATTTTTGTTAAATCCGTACATCGAGGATTACCCATGATATCTTTTCCTAAAGCAACTTGAAGTCCACCTTTTGCTTCTAACATCGTCTTAGAAGCTAAAATTTCTTTAATTCGAACAGAAGAAATTGCTTGATTAGGAATTTCAATCCCTATCGTACTCTTCCCAGGAATTGGTGCCTCAATACGAACATCCTTTGCTGCTAGGGCAAGCGCGATCTCACGATTAATTGAACTAATGCGACTAACCTTCGTTCCACTTGGCACGACCACTTCAAACTGCGTAACACTTGGTCCCATATGAATATCTACTACTTTTCCAGCAATTTGAAAATCATTTAAAACCCTCTCCAAATTCTGTTTATTATTAATTAAAAATTGATTAGAATTGACTTTCTTGGATTTTTCTGGATTATCAAGTAATGACATTGGCGGTAATTTGTAATTAGGATTTGCAGAAACAATAGGTGTTGGAGCACTTTCCTCTGCTGGAGTTTCATGGTGTTTTAGTTCCTCTACACTATTTACAATAATAGATTTTGGTAACTCACTATCCTCTTCTACTTGATGTAATCTGCGATCAAGATCTTTTTCTCGTTTGTCAACTTCATCTTCTTCGTGATCCTCTTGACTCTTCTTCTTTAAAGATTTAAATTTAGCAATGATATTATTCAAAATATTTGATAAGTTGACATTAAAGAGTAACACAACACCAAATAACCCTACAAAGGCAAGCACGATATAAGTTCCATTAATCCCAAATAAAGAATCAAACCCAAAAGACGTCACAGCACCAATGATTCCTCCTCCGATCACTATGGATTGTTGACCAGAACTTGCTAAAGCATTATTTTCCCCAATACTAGCAACGCGACTCATATAATTATCGAGGGTTGCTTGAAAGATATATGTAGGCTTCTCTACCATCGTTGCAAAAGTTAAATGACTAATCGTTAAAATAACAATCACTAATAAATAGAAACCAATATATCTTGCACTAAAGAAATTTGGAAGTTTTCTTTTTATTAACATATAAAAACCACAAATAAGCACAAAAATCAAGATAAATGGCCACCATTCTCCCATTAAAAACATTGCAAACTTTTTAATCAAAGCCCCAACAGGGCCAAAGCCAAAACCAATAAGCCCGATTAAAATTAAGACAAGGCCAGTTAACTCAACACTGTAACCTGTACTTTTACTATTTTCACTTGATGTTTTCTTTTTCTTTGCCATATCATTCACCATATTCATTATATAAAAGAAACAGAAAGATTGCAAAACATCTTTGCATTATTTGACAGAAATTATCATTAACGAACCTTTCATTAAAAAATTCACAAATAATCTTAATTTATAAATCTTTTATCACTTTCTCACGCATCTCATCATATAACTTATATAAATACTGCACATGATTTTCTAAAAAGAAATAATGAACAATATAAAATAATAAGAAGATAATTAGAATTACAAAAATAATCAAAAAGATATAGGAAATCATTCCTAGCGCTAAAAATGCTAAAGCAAAGATGGCAAACCATAAAGTAACTAGCAAATGAATCAATCGTTCATGTTGAAAAAAACGAATCTTTACAGCTAATTCTTCTAAATCATTTTTCTCCACTTTCTTCTTCAATTTTCCCTCTACTTCTTGGGTATAATTCATCAAGTATTGACGCATATTTTTTCCTACCTTTCTTGAAATGATTGCACAATAATACTACCACAATTGCCAAAATTATAAAAATCCATAAATCTTTACAAAGTACATTGACCATATAATTCGTAAATTCTTGGGCTGTGACAATTTCTTTCATGATCCACTCTTTTATAATAGTACCTAAAATAATTTCTACACCGATTAAAACAAAAATATAAGCATACAACATTCGTTGTAAATAAATCCAAAATTGTTTTTTAGAAAAATTACAAGCAATTAAAATCACGAACAAAATAAGAACACTAATCCCCAAAGCAAGAATCGTTTTTGAGTAAGTAAACCATCCCAGAAAATGCATAACATCTTGGAATTGGATTCCTTGATAAAAAGTGACATTTTCTTCTAATTTCTGAGCTAATAAATTCATCGTTGGAAAAAAATCCATAATCACTTTAGAATATTTTTCTAAATTGTTTTCTATAAATTGCTTTTGCGTTTCTGAAAATGTAAGTCCCTTTGCTTCCAAAGAATCTTCTATTACTGTATAATTTTGCATTACCAAAGTTTCAATATCTTCTTTTGTCACTTCCGGAATCTTAGTTTCATACATAAAGTAATTTAAAATTTCTATGGTATATTTACTTAAAAAATCTTTGGTTACATCACTATTTAAAACATCTTCAATCGTATCACTTGGAATTCCTATTGTTTCTAATAATTTTCTCGTATCTGTGACAAACTGCGCTTCCTCCTTCCCGAAAGAATTCAATAAAAAACTAATGTCGGTAGCTTCTAAAGTCGCGCTTAATTTTTCCTCTTGTAAATTCCATTTCATAATCACAGAAATAGTCAAACAGATACTACTAACAGCGAGAAGACCTGTGGCCAAAATAGAAACAATTTTTTGAAAAGTCTTCATATATGCCTCACTCTCTTAAATAGAATTTAATTGATAAGATAGATCATTCATTCTCGTAATAAACGCTTCATAAGTATTATAAAGTTCATCAGTTGCAAAGGTAATATACTCTCCATCAAATTCCCAACTATCTTGATGATTAGTTAAGAATGTCATCGTATTGGAAACTAACACAAGATAATCGTCTAAAGTATTAATGAAAACTTCTACATCTTCTTTAGTATTTTGAAAGTCATCCGTAATCGATTTTTCTAGTTCTTCTTGAATGATACCAGAAAGAAATCCTTGAACATCATCAAAGTATTCCATAATTTTATCTTGTTCTAACAAGGATAACAACTTATCTTTTGTTTGTTGTAATTCTTCTCTTGTTTGCTCTACGTATGCTTGACTATTTGTAAAAAGTGGTCCATCTTCTAAAATAGCCTCTGCGCTAAGTAATCCTTGAAACTCCAAACTAGATAGTATCGTTTCTAGCCCTTCTAACTCTTTATAGACATCACGAATATAATTTTTGGTTGCCCGCTCCACCGCACCAAACGTACCATCTAACACGGTCCTGTCCGTATAATAATAAATTCTATTGTAATCTATAGTATCTCTTTGAACAAGATCCTCAATATGCGCAAATTCTTGTTCTAAAACCATTGCTTTTTCTTGCAAAAAATTTACAAATAAAATATAAAGTGCCACCAAAAGAACCAGAACTATACCTATACCTATACAAATTCGCTTGATAATTCTTTTTTTCATCACACATCACACCCTAAACCCATTATACCATTGCTCTTTTAAAATAGATAGAATTTTTAATTTTCTTTCTTAAAAGACAAAATAAATTGATTAGTATCAGCAATTTTCTTCTGGAATGAAAACACAGTTTCTTCTAATTCTAAAGGGTAATGATCTAAAAAATCTTCCTTAGAAAGAAAGCCTATGGTATCTAACGAAAACAATGTCACATAGCCTCGAAGGAGTCTCTTATAAATTTCTTGATCTTCAAATGTTAAATTTCGATAACATTTCCAATTTCTTTGAAAACAGAAATCATTATATAGACAGTAACTTTTTTGTTCTACTTTACCCAAAAAAATAGTATAAGAATGTTTTTGAAAACTGTGTAATATTTTTTGTCTTTGTATTCTATTCTGATATTTTTTTTCTAATAAATATTCCAATTCTTTTCTTTTTTGTTCCAATAAAAAAGTATCATATACGATCCTACTTACGTGAATTTTCTCTTCGTTTTCCGCAGGTAAATAAAAGATACTTTCTTCCATAAAAAATTCCTCTTTTCCGTATCTCTTAATTAAATTTATAGATTTTCTGAGCAATTTTATAACCTGGAATGGAGAAAAATCTTGGTAAACAAGTCGCACCAGATACACTTAATTTACATGTTTTATATAGTTTTGGATTTTTTTCTTTTAAGTATTTCCATAATTCTTTTCGTTTTTGTTGATGTTCTTTAGTATTTGATATTTGCAGTAGTATTGTCGAAACACTCATAATAATATCGATATAATGAATTAAATACTTTGCACAATTACGATTCGTATCCCAATATTCATATGGATCATAGAAATCAATCATGAGTTTATTGACATATAGTTGTTGATCAATTCTTTTAATCATATTCTTTTCATTGACAGATTGATCCTCTCTACCAATAAAATAACGATAAAAAGGAACATTTAAATAATACATAGTCTTAATATAAGGAAGTGGATAATAAACAAAAATATTATCGACATAAAATGTCTTCTCTGGTAATTTTAACCCTGTACCTCGCAAAAATTTTGTATTATAGATCACGGAATGCATTAGTAAGTAAGCATCTTTTTTAAATGTTCCTACTTCATCCCAGCCAAAGACTTTATTTTCGGGTAAGGTACTTACATATTTGATTTCCTTTTGTTCATTGTGTTTTTCATAGACATAATTTACAACCATCATATCTACCAAGGTATTGTCTTTTTTTAATTTTTTGATCGTCTCTAACACTTTCTTTAAAGACTCCTCGTCTACCCAGTCATCGGAATCGACTACTTTATAGTAAAGACCTTTCGCTAGTTCTAAGCCTTTATTAACTCCGGAACCATGGCCGCCATTTTCTTTATGAACAGCCCGCACAATATCTGGATATTTTTTTGCATACTTATCAGCAATCTTGGCAGTATTATCTGTACTTCCATCATCCACAACTATGATTTCAACATCTTTTCCTCCAACGAGTAAAGACTCAATACAATGTTCCATATAACTTTCTGAGTTATAGCATGGAACAGCAAATGTAATATATTTCATAACAACTCTCTTTCTATAATTTAATTATAATAGGAAAGAATGGAATTAGCAATATTTTCTCCTATAGTATTTATATTTTGCATAATCCATAAAGCATCATCGTATTGATCATGGTAGGCAACTTCAATCAAAGCCCCGGTTGGTAAAAAATCGTCATTGACTTCTCCAAGCGACCCATTCGCATATTTGACCCCGCGATCATATGTAGAAACATTGTTTCCTGGATAGATACTCCATAGATTATTATAAATATTGGTTGCAATAGAAAGAGCTTTTGACTGGGCATCATCCACATAGATTTCAATGCCACGGGCTTCGTGACTTGAAGAAGCATTCGAGTGAATTGCCAAATGAAAATCAGCCCGCACATAATTACTAGTAGCAACCCATGCATTAATATCTCCACTAGGATAATTACGATATACTGTCACTCCATGATTTTTTAAAGTCGTTTCTACTACATCAGCGATTGCGTTCATAATTTCCATTTCAGTCGTAAACCCAGTACTAGAAACCCCATAATTTCCATTTTGATTGCTTGGGCTTAGATAAATCACTAAATTTTTATCACGCACTTGAAAATCATAGGTATTCACTGCCGAATCATAACGATTACTAGAAACCGCATAGGTTTTAATTGTAACATCTCCATTAATAATAATTGGAACTTTATAAACATTACTTTCCGTTGTTGGCTCACTACCATCAGTTGTATAATAAATCGTCGTATTTGCCGTTCTACTTTTTAATTCTACTGTTGTACCAGCACGAATGAAAGTTGGATTATGAGAAACATAAACAGGATTAGTTGTTTCTTTCACCCCAATACTTACATTAAGACTAAGCGTTTCAGCAATTTCCACATAATCTTCATAGACCGCTTCTAACACAATACGATAATCTGTATTTTCCATAAAAGCATCAGCCGGAATAATTACAGACTTTCCTTCTTTAAAAACTTCTATCCGATTTACCAAATCCTCACCGACATACAAATTTGCATAAAAATGATTAGCATTCTCTCCTCCTAAAAATTCGAGAGTAACATCATTCCATCTAGTACGATATCCATCATTTGGACTTAATAAAGAAAGCTTTCCTACAACCGGAGTATTTAAATAAAAATTAAAAGTACTAACAATCCGATTCTCACTATTCTTAAGTCTGGCTGTGATACGCCCCGAATATCCCTTTACAACATCACGAGAAATTAAAATATCTTCTCCAGTAACCATACTTTCATAAATTTTATTCTGATTATAAAGCAATTCAATAGTATAATGATCCAGAGAATTATATCCATCTAAATACAACACCATATCCTGATTCTCTGTAATATAATGGTCTTGTGTAATCAAAAAAGTTGCATCTTGATAGGTATATTCTAACTGATTCGTACTAGCTATTTTTTCTTCATTTTTATTATAAGCTACAACATCAATCATAAATGTTTCATTATAATTCGCCGTAAAATTTGTTAAAGGTATCACTTCAGTATCACTTGTTGTTTGATAAACCACTTCGTCATCTTTAATAATCTTTGCTTCATATTTTGTCGCATGATTAGAACTTGTAACATTTAAAACCAAAGCTTCACCAACACTCTCGATATTAGTAATAGAAAACTCACTTAACTTAGGATGCATAAAACTTTGGTATCCAATCCAAAAGAAAGCAAAATTTACAACAATTAAAAGAATAACCCCAATAATGCATAAAGTTCGCTTATATTCTTTTTTCATGATTCACCTCTACTTCCTACCCTAATTTACGTATATTATTTTACACGATATTACTAACATTTTTCAAGTAAAAGAAAAAGAGTCCTTTTTCATTTTTATTTTCTTTTGGTATTTCTCCACCAACAAACAACGCATTTTGAAATTGTTTTTTTGGAATATGGGTAATACCACTTAAGAATTTAACGACTGGGTCTCTTGCTTCTTTACTTCTTAATATGCTTTTTTGCTAGGGCATCATTCATAAGATTAATTGTTTTTGTTTTTTCTTTTAATAAAGTCAATGTATTAATTCACTGCCTTTCATTTTTTTATGTCTTACTATTCTAAAGACAGCAAATCAAAAAAGCAACAAGAGATTTTGGCATCTTTTTTCGAATTAAAAAAGGACTGGATTTACACTTTTTAAAGACTCAAGATGAAAGGATCAGAAGATGAGCCTGTTCCTGATGTAATTTTTACGTTAGTGCTCAGATATGCAGCAGGAAAAACAGAAGCGGGAATTTGAGCTTGAAGAATACTTACAGACGTATCGTAATTTACATATATATAAGACCATTCACTAGACGTTGCTGTCATTGTCCACCGCAGCAACACATTTAAATTATATAACCAATCATTCAAGTAACATTCATCATAACTGTTCCAACCTTGTGAACCCAAATTATACGATAAGCAAGATTCATAATCGAATATATTTCCTCCTCCATTTGTTGCATAAGCATAATCACTAACATACATTAAACCAATGTTTCCTATCCATTTTAATGAATTATTATTATAAACATCATTTCCACGTTCACTATTATAAAAATATGTAGCATTATAGGCGTCAGTAGGTAATCCTCCTAAATTCCAAATTGCATTACCAATCATGGATTTTGCTTCACTTGTTAAACCATTCGAACTAAAGTCAACATCTGTTGCTGTTGTGCTTCCGTTATAATAACTCCCTGTTGTTCTGTTATAATATGCTCCATTATTTAATAAATTCATTAAAGTTGATGTAGTCCAATCATTGTCATATGTTCCGTCACTATTATAATCCCAACTATATTCACCTATTGATTCATTTCTTATAATCTTAAGTCTAGTTTCTTTGGCTCCAGTTCCATCATCAATGTTGTTCATCACTCCGATAATTCGCCACAATTCATCATTAAATAATACATAATTATTTGGATCAGCACCTATGAATCGTAAATTATGATCTAGTGTTTCATCATCCACTACTTCATCAGTTAAATAATAATTCTCTGTGATGCATGTTCCAGCATTTTTAGATAAAGACCCACAATCTACAACAGCTTCAGCAAAAGTTCTTTCTCTAAAATATAAAGAACATTTTACTCTCGTATTATCTGTACTTTCATAATTGCTATAATTCGTTTTGATTGTCCATGTATTATAATCAAAATCTAACTCTACACCGTTATTACAACTAGATTTTTCTAAATCTAACTATAGATCAGCACAATAAAATAAATTAAAAAAAGCAAAAATCTGCAAAATAAATTAGACAATTAGAAAAACGTATAT
>CALVOL010000049.1 GCA_944350285.1 uncultured Bacilli bacterium
AGCTCTTATCGTTGAATTCTACAACAGATAAGCATTATAAAATCTATCAGTTATTTGATAGATTTTTTTTGACTTTTTTTCTTTTGTATTTTTAAAATTGTTAAAAAAGCAATAATTGCCCAAATAATTTCTAAAGTGAATGAAAACCAAGCACTCTTTGGAAACAGTCCAATAGCCATTAATAGACCACCAATTAAATTTAAAGTTTGATAACAAATATCATTTTTTATCTTATTTATAGACAGTAAAAAATAGGCTAATAATATTGTAATTGTTCCCAGCCATCCTAGTATATCAAAAACCATACTGCTCCCCTCTTTCCTATTCCAAATTATACCATGATTTTTTTAAATTCCACAGCATTTCATTGCTTTTTTTTTCGATACCTTGTATAATTTTTTTATAAGGAGATTAGACACATGGAAAAATTAAAGAATATATTTTTAGAAAATAAAAAAGCTTTTTTGTATGGAGGAATTGGACTTTTAAGTCTTATTATTTTAATTATTGTGATTATTATCTTAGTGAATGTTTTTCGAAGATATGGTCCTAGTCAAGTAGAAAGTATGATGGTCGAGGCTACAAAGGAATATTTGAGTGAACATAGAGAAATGACTCCGACTGCAGAAAGTGATACTGTTACAATTGAAGTTAATACTTTGGTAGAAGGAAAATATTTAAAAGATTTGAGTAAATTAAGTACTGAGGAAGGTTGTACCGGAAATGTAAAAGTTGTTTTTAATAATAATACGTTACGTTATATTCCAGAACTTGTTTGTTCGAATTATCAAACTTATTCTTTAAGTGATACTATTTTAAGTAGAGAAACTATCACAACAACAGGAAATGGTTTGTATGAACTGAATGATTACTATACCTATCGCGGAGAATATGTAAATAACTATGTGAATTTTGTAAACTATGCTTGGAGAATTTTAAAATTTAATGATGATATGATGTATTTAATTTTAGCCGATACTTTAAATGGAGATCAGTTGTATGTATTTGATGATCGCTTTAATGAATCGATTGATAGTTATCGTGGAAAAAACGATTTTGCTAATAGTCGTGTTTATTTAACGTTACAAAGTTTTTATGATGGATATTTTGCTAATTACCATGCTTATTTAAAAACGATGGATGCTTGTGTACATACAAGAAGTGAGCAGGATCAAGATAAAACAGGTGCAATAGAATGTTATACAACTTTTAAAACTCCTATTTCCTTATTAAGTGTTTATGATTACATGAATGCTTCTTTAGATCCTATGTGCTTAATTGTTTCTTCAAGAAACTGTTCTAATTATAATTACTTATCTACTACTACAAATCGTTGGTGGCTTATGAATGGAACGAATGAAAATACTTATGATGTATATTCTTCAAATACCACTGGTGCGATCTCGTTAGACTCTGCTAATGCTCGTAAGGATTTACGAATTGTGATTGCTATTCCAAGTGATGTTATCTATAAAGATGGTATTGGAACTTCTAGTGATCCGTTCACATTTTATGAATATTAAATGAACATAAAAAAATCAGGACTCTATAATTCCTGGTTTTTCTTTTTGTTCATCAAACCATTTTTGAGTAATCATAACGTTACTACTTAACGGTGATGGATTTGGCATTTCTAATTGTGCTAGCATAGGGACTCTAAATGCTGTACCAAAGACTAAGGCAATTCCTTTACGAAGACCTTTTAATTGATTTAGTTCTTCTCTAGCACTAGACGATACAATGGATTCGATCATCTTATAATCTTCCGGATGAAATATTCTGAAAATTAAGAAGTTTGAACATTGAGATAAAGCTGTCCTTGATAATTCGCTTGGTCTTTGAGTGATCAATCCTAAGATGATACCATATTTTCTACCCTCTTTTGTAATTCGATCGAAGATGTTGTATCCGAGTACATCAATATCACGGTCATTATTTACATAACGATGCGCTTCTTCTAGAATAATATTAATTGGGAAAGATCCTCTATCCTCTAAGCCAGTTGCGTAGTTAAAAAATAATTTAGAATATAATTTCGTTAATACTTTTGCAAATCGATCTTCTAGGCTATCAAGGTTTACATTTACTATTTGGGCATTCTCTCCATTTGGCATTTTAAATAACCCTTCAATATAATCTTTTTTACTAATTGCTCCGCCGTATTCAAAATACATTTTGTTAGGACTATTAATAATATGATGAAGATGAATTTTTAGGGAATTTGCTTTATCGTAAGCTGTTTCACTATTAAAGACTCCTTCACTTAATAAGGCAAATTCTAGAGCATCATAAAGATCTTCTAGAGTATATACTAGGTTTGGAACCATTGCGAATTCTTGTAAGTTTTTCTTTTTAAATTTGCTTAGGAAATCAATAACCTGAGAAATTGCGTTAATTTTTCCTTGATTATCAATATTTAGGCATTGTCTTATTGTTCTAACATAGCCCGGTTCTCTAATCTCACTTGATTCATTTAAATCAGGTGTATTATATTTGTTTAAAATACTTAGTATTTGATCGCGTATTTGTGAAGAATTTTTTCCACTTGATAAGACATCTAAAAGGCAAGATGCAATAATATCATTTTTATATTCGATGGCTACAGGATCTTCACTTTTGAAAATTTGAACATATTGCAATGTTTTTTCTAAAATAGGAATCAGTCCTGGATCTTCGACATTTAATAAAATAGCTAAATCATCCGCATCTAAAAAATATGGTGGAATGGAAATTACGTTTGATACGCTCTCTTGCTCATTTCGAAAATTTTTAAAATGTAATCCAGGAATTTGATCTAAATTTCTAAATGCTTGATTATATTCTCCATAAGCATCAAATAAAATAATGTGAGCATTCACTGGTGGCTTTTCATTAAAATAGAAAATGTTTTGAAGTACTCTTGCGACACCGCAAGATTTTCCGGCGCCAGAGTTTCCGATGATCGCAAAATGATTGGAAAAAAAATCATTTAAATCCCCTGTAATTTTAAAGTTTTCATATAATGTAGAATTACCGATCAACATCACTTGGGGATCTTTGATATTTTGGCTACCAATGAATGTTACTAATTCTTCACCAGATACAACTTTTGGTGGATTTACTAGTGCTGGTTGACGATAAATACCAGCAATAAAACCTCCATTTATAATTTCACCTATTAACATAATTTCAAAATATTCTTTTGTTACATCTGTAATACGCCCGATAATTTTACGATTATTTTCTTCAAAAGTCACATGAATATCTTTTATTTGTAACGGAACTGTTCCCGACATATTTTCTACCACTACTTTATTATCACGAATATTCATTACTTTTCCAAACATGGTTAACACCTCTTTATTCTACTTTTTTATTATACTCTATTTTTTCACTAGATACAACGAAAAAAGAAGGCTCATTCAGGATAAACGCATGAAATTTTTCCTATAAATAAAGGTGTTATAATAAATATAGGTAAACTCTCAATAATTTTCTACACAAAATTTAATAACTATTTTGGATATTAAATTGATTAAACATCTGATTTTTATCTTATATTTAAAGGAATATTTTATAATTTGATTTCATGCGTTTATCCTGAAGGCTCATTAACATTTCAATAATGAATATTTGTTATACTTTTTAGCCTTTATTTCTTATATTAGGAGATTTCTTTTTTTAAAACTTGATTAAATAATTTCTTTAATAAAATTCTTCTAATAGACCGTTTTATTATATCCAAAATTAAGTTAAAACACAAAAGCCTATTTTAAAATTTTATCTAACAAATCATCTATTAATTTATTTGCTTCCATTTCATTAATAGCAAAACATTTTTTACCTAAATCCTTAAATGACGCGCCAAAAGAATATAATTTTTTTCTGTCTATAATTAAAAATCGATCGTGGAATATATCAATTTTTTTGAACTCTATATTAGAGTATTCACTATTGATTTTTTTTATTAATATTTTTAAGAATTTTTAAAAGTTCCTTAGAAGCATAGTTATCAATTATTATTAATTCTTCTTTGGCACTAGCAAATAAATCTAATAATAATATATATGCATCAAATATTTGGCCTTCAAAAAATATGGTGTTAATTTTTTCTTTTTCCTGCATTTTATTAAATGTGTGTTCTAGTTTTAATATTCTGTTTTCGTGATTTAACAATATTTCACTATTTATTAAACCATTTGAAACATATCTTCTTAATTTTACAAACGCATCAATGATTTGTACATTTACTTTAACTGCAATATCACTTTTAAGTAATCCGGACAACATCATTATTCCTTGTTCTGTTAAAACATAAGGTAGATATCTTACTCCCATGACTATTTTTATTTGAGATCGCAAATTGCGACCTCAAGTTATAGAATTCAACTTCTGTTAACTGAAAACAAAAAGTATTTGATATTTTTTGTTCTTCTTTAATATATCTTTTTACTAATAATGATGTTATGAGACATAAAAAGCCAAATAAGACCTTCAAGTATCCTAAAGATGACTCAGAACTAATGTTGAAATATAATTAAAGTTACTGTTATATCAATCCCACCTCTAAACATCACTTTTAAAGCAATATAAAATCATTTTATAAGCGGTCCAATATAATAATTACATTTGATAATAACCATAATCTATATACATTTAAAACATTATTTTTATTAATGTATAAATACTAACTTATTCATCATCTTCTAATCCCATTAGTTTCATTTGTAAAGTTAGAATCTTCAGAAATTATTACTTCATCCGGTTTAATAAATCTTTCTCCTGCTCTACGGAGTTCATACCTTCTTTCGCTTTCAATACCTTCTGCTAATATTGAAATCGACTCTTTTGTTAATTCCTCTCCTCTGGTATTTATTGCTTGTTGTAATAATTCAACACCACCTAAAGATTGAATTGTTTCTGGAGAATAAATTTGTAACCAATCTGGTAATGGATAATTATTTCGTTTAAATGTAAATAAATTACTCATTTGATCAACTACACTAACATTAGATTTTTGTAATCTACCATCTTCTCTAACTAAAGAAATGTCTTGTAACACAGTTTTAGAATTTTCTTTTGTCCACTTCATAACCTCAAGTGCATCTTTCGCTCCTATATTTTCAATCATCTCACTTAATTCCGAAGAAAATAAAATTTGATATTTCTGAAGAATTGGATTGATTTTTTCTCTCAATTCAGGACTATAAAATTGTGTACTAATTGCTAACCCCGCTACTTTTATCCAATTGTCTGTATTAAATGTTGACCAATGACCATGTGTAGCAGACATAGCATGACCATACATAACATTTTCTTTTTCGCTTTGTAATCTTGCACTCAATAATGCTATTTCTTCAGGTAATAAACTATATTTTGTCATTCCAAATATTCTATTATATTCCCCCAATCTCCAATCTTTAGAAATACATCCTGCTTCTTCAAGTTTATTGTATATAGACATTAATCCGTTTCTGTACCCTATATCAATTGCTATTCCATCCTTATCATATGAACTTTGAGAGTTAGGGCCATGATGAATATCAAATGTTGGATAGTTTTCTCTAGCACAAATCATTGACATGGTTGCTCCATAATAACTAAGTTTTCTTTTATCAGGATACGGATCTTTTTCTTCTCCAATCATGTCATATCCACCAAATGAATATAGACTATATGCTTCTTGTTCTTTAGGAACACTTTCCCTTAATTTTATATTTGCTGTATCCTTAAATAACATATATTCATGTTGAATTTCTGATGAATAACCTTCGGTTATTTCTGTTGCTGTATGATACCCGACTTTAAAACCTTTTACACCTGTTAAATAATGATATAAAAGTTTTACTGGCATACTTTCATAAGCTTCAAATTGCCCTGAGAAAAATCTGCTTTCAGATTTTTTACCGGCCGCATCTTTTGCCTTCCACCACTCATAAGCACTACTTAATGGTTCTTTTTTTACAAATGAAGGTAATTCTTCTAATGTCCTCCCTAAAATGCTAGACCTTTTTCTATACTCTAATTCTGAAATATCATGCATAGAAACATATCCATCTGAACCTACAGCTCTATATAATTGTGGTTGATTAGACTCATCATAATAAACATTAGTGACTTGAAAGTCTTTTTGTTTTCTTCCCCAACCGATTAATTTTTCAATATCAAAGTCCGCATTTATATATTCCTTAGGATTTTGAATATTATTTTTAAAATTTTCTGCATTAATACGTATATTAATACATTCATTTAATTTTCTAATATCTAAATCTTCCCACTCTGAAGGTTTTATTCCGCTTGTAATTTCATCTGTTTCTATAATACACATTCTGTATGGTTCATTATCTTCAAATCCAATTTTGGATAGACCAACTAAAACTTTCATAAAATACCTCTCTTTCAACTTATAGAATTATTTAATTCACAAATTATCTATTTAATCAAATTGTACCATACATTTCTTTTTTTTAGCTATTTTTCTAGTTATTTTACAAAATTAATTGAATTTTGTACATTTTTGCAGTTACATAATATTTTAAATATTTATAAACTTATCTCAAAAGCTTCATTAATTCATTTTTGATTGTCTCTTTTCCAACATCAGTAGATATATTAATAATATCTTTTTTCTTAAAATAATTTGACTCATCTTTTACTATTTCAACGCCAAGTTTGTAATAACCTTCTAAAAAACTTCTTATTTGCTTTTAAAATGTCATTTATTCGTTTAGTAAGTTTTTAATTTTTCTCATCACGTATGTTATTATTAAATTCTAGAACTTTAAAACTACATGTAAAAACTTAGAAAGTCACATGTTCTACATTATAGTTATGTTGCAAATTTAGTTAGCTATGGAATTAAAGAAACTTCTTTAAAATAAAGATTTTCTTAACATTATATACAATGAAAAAAGAAGGTTAACCCCTCTTTATTAGAATAAAATTCCACCTAGAATAATTGCAAGTAAGATGTATAATACTAGAATAATAAATGCTCCATTTAAGAAGCTATTGTTACCACATTCGTTACCACAATCTACTGGCTTTTTGCAACAACTCATAAGGCACCTCCTAACTTAAAGACTAAATGAATGCTCCTACAATTAAAATTAATAAAATGAATAATACTAATATGATTGCAGGTCCAAGTCCATTTTCATGACAGCAGTTCATAAAACTCCCTCCTTTTATTTGTCTTTTCAATTATAGTTTATGGATAATTTCTAGAATTGTGCATAGGTGTGTTTTTTCTGTTCTTTTTTGCCTTTCTAAAGCGTTTTCTTACCTAAAAAACTTGTAATGCCTTTGGGGGTTTGATATAATTAACTTGGTTGAAATGATAGGAGAATGTGTATGAATAAAACAAAAAAAATAATTGCAATAGGTGCTTGTGCCCTACTACTTACTGGTTGTGGTAAGACTGTTCCAACACTAAGCGATGGCAGTCAAGCTGTAGTTAATTTTAATGAAGGAACGGAAGGAATTTCTGCGAATGAGTTGTATGAAAAGATGAAAGAATCTTATGCATTGGACTCTTTGATTACACTTATTGATACGAAAATATTAGAACAGAAATATCCAGATGATTTAGAAAGTGCAAGAGAAAGTGCTGAGAATACTGCTAATTCTATGAAAGAAACTTATGGAGAAGAACAAATTACTTATTATTATGGTTCTGTAGATAATTATATTGATACGTTATATTTAAGTAATTTACGGAATAAAGCAGTTACAGATTATGCGAAATCATTGCTTAGTGATGATGAAAAAGAGTCTTATTATGAAAAGAATGTTTATGGAGATGTTACAGTAGACCATATCTTAATTACAACTGGTGTTACAGATGATATGACAGATGAAGAAAAGACAGAGAAAGAAAATGAAGCAAAAGAAAAAGCAAATAGTATTGTTGAAGAGTTAAATAATGCGGATGATAAGCTTGCTACTTTTAAGGATTTGGCTGAGCAATATTCTGACGATGACGCGACAAAGGATAATGGCGGTAGCCTAGGAGCTATTAATACTGGAACGTTATCTAGTGAATATGATGAGTTATTAGAGGCTGCTAGAAATTTAAAAGATGGCGAATACTCTACTTCTGTAATTACTACAGAACTTGGATATCATATTATTTATCGTGAGTCTTCTTCTGAAAAGCCTTCTTATGAAGACGCTTTAGCAGATATTGAAGAAGCTCTTGCTGAAGAAAAATTAAATGAAGACGCGACTATTCAAATTACTGCGTTAGATGAAATGAGAAAAGAATACGGTATGGATATTACTGATACTGATATTAAAGAACAATATTCTAACTACATTGCAAATCAAATTGCAAATGCTAGAAGTAACAATCAATAAAGGTTCAGAAATGAACTTTTTTTGTGTAAATAAAAAGCAAGTTTGTTTTATATTCAAACTCACTCAGTTTTTATTTCTCTTGTTGCTACGGTGGTTATCCCCTCGCCTGTATTTGGATGAAAGAAGGAATAAGTATAATCTATTAAATAAAGGCTTATGAATACGACGCAAAAGATTATTTGTGGTTTCTTTGAAAGTTTTTGCCATAAGTTTCTTAGCTTAGGCTCTAGTATATAAATTACGACTAATCCTAGTAACCCAAAGAAAATTAAGCTTGGTATCCATATTTTCCCGGCTATATTCAGTGGCAAATGACTGTAATCCCACCAACTCATGTTTTTCACAAGTTCTAAATAGCAGGCAGTAAAGTACTCTAGTATTCCACAAAGAAGTAAGCTTACTAGGAAAACTAAACTTGGTTTCTTTTTAAAGAATTTACATACGAGGACTATTAAGACTCCACCTTTTCCATAAATCGGTAACCATGGTCCAAATAAGGTACCACGATTAATAAATCTTCCTGATTGTATAAAGGCCACGATGACTTCGATGATATATCCTAAGAAAGAAAACATAAAAAATAAGAAAATATAAAACATTATTTCTTTAATAATTTTACTTCTACTCCACTTCATAAAATCACAAAAATCCTTTTTCTTCCTTTCTTTAACTATATCATACACTATTTTCTGGATTTTTCAATTTATTTTATATTACAATTTTTTAATATTTCTCTATAATTTTGCTTTTCTTTGAAAAAAGCACTTGAAACTCCCCTTTTATTTTGTTATAATTTTCTTGTTCTTATGGCGAGATAGCTCAGTTGGCTAGAGCACGCGGTTCATACCCGCGGCGTCGAGGGTTCGAATCCCCCTCTCGCTACCAATTTTGATTATTTTACTAGGTTTTAAGCCTAGTTTTTTATTGGGAATATCTAAATAGGTATTCCCATCTTTTTTATTTTAAGAATAAATGATATAATTATCTAAACAACAAATAGTAATTTAGAGGTGTAAGATGGAATATAAAGAATATGGTTCAAAGAATAATGATACTATAGTTTTATTACACGGTGGAGGTCTTTCTTGGTGGAATTATATAGATGAAATAGAATTGCTTGAAAATGAATTTCACATAGTTATTCCTATATTAGATGGACATTCGGGAAGTGATACAAATTTTACTTCTATTGAAAGCAATGCTCTAGAAATAATAAGTTTTATAAATGAAAATTATAATGGAAAAGTAAAACTAATTGGAGGATTATCATTAGGGGGACAAATTTTATTAGAAATATTATCTAAAAATCCTAATATATGTGAATATGCTATTATTGAAAGTGCTTTGGTAATTCCAATGAACTTTACCTATAGAATGATAGAGCCAATATTTAATTTATCATATTGTTTAATAAGTAAAAAGTGGTTTTCAAAGTTACAATTTAAAAGTTTGAAACTTAAAAACAGTTTGTTTGATCTATATTATGAAGATACTTGTAAAATTACAAAAGATAATTTAATTGCTTTTATGAAGTCAAATTCTAATTATGAAGCAAAAGATACTTTATCGCTGACTAAAGCAAAGGCTCTCGTATTAGTTGGAAGTAAAGAAAGACCTATTATGAAAAAATCAGCAACTAAAATTGTTAATTTAATACCAAATAGTGAACTTGAAGTATTGCAAGGATATTATCACGGAGATATAAGCATAAATCA
>CALVOL010000050.1 GCA_944350285.1 uncultured Bacilli bacterium
CAAAGAGATATTATACAATATATATCGGAATCTTTTTTATTAATGATAAGGTATCTTTTTAAAAAAGGATTAACAATATTTAGTAAAATATAGTGACATTAATTAAGAATTAATATATACTTAAATAAATAGGTATATGACTATACAAAAACAAAATCACCATAAACCCTTATAAATACTGGATAAAATGGTGTTTTTTTTACTTAACAACTACAAAACTCGGGAATCGTTTCTTGTTTAGAATTGTTAATTATTATGAGGCTTATTTCAATAAATAATATTGGTATAATAACATATCTTGTTTTTTCGAGAGACCTTCTAAACTCTTTTTTTTCTATCATTTTGTTAACCTACCTTCTATTAGAGATAATTAGTTTTTATTCTATTTACGACTGATAATATTATTCAATAGATAAAATGTAAGGATTAGTTTTACTTCCGTTACCAGAAACAATAGAAATTGACTGTTTTAAATAAATTACTGGTTTTACAATATCTATAGAAGATGCATGCCACGTTGAAGCTCTTGGGGCTGCTGAAACAACAAAAGTTATATAACTGCTTCCTAAACCACTGGAATTCATAGTCCACTGTGCTCCATCTACACTCAGCCAGTTATTTGTATAACAATCTTTATAATCCGGATCATTCCAATTATATAATTCTTTTGCTAAACAGTTTTCTCTATTTTTTGTGGTTCCGCCACCAGTCGCATAGCCATAATCGCTTAAATAAACAAGTCCTATTTGTCCTATCCATGTAGAACTACGGCCTTCATATGCTACGTCACCTCTTTCGTAGTTATACCAATGTTTAGCAAGTCCCCCTTCCACAGTTGTCCATTGTTCGTCCTTTATTGCGCCTATATTCCATATTACTTGGGCTATCATATTCCTGGTAGTTTCATTTTTTAATCCGGTGTTTTGAAAATCACATTCCATTATATTTCCATTTTCACCTGCATAACAATTACCACTTTCTGCATTGTAATATAGTGAACCTTTTATAGCATAAATATCAGTGTTTCCATTTTCAAATCCACCATTTAACAACATCATCAATCTAGCATCGCTCCAATTACCTGAACCATAGTTACTTGTTGATGATCCAATACCCTGTGGTTTATTATCAAAAGAATATTTTCCAATACTTTCATCACGAATCAATTTCACTAAATTTGTTGTACTGCTATCTTCTAACTTCATGTTGTTCATGACTCCGATAATTCGCCATAATTCACATGTATCGCTAGTTGGCTGACTATAATCTTCACAATTAAAATAGACATAATTATTTTGGTCAGACCCTATATACCTTAAATTATTGTCTATAGTATCATCACTCACAATTTCATCAGTTAAGTTATAATTTTCTTTTATACATGTTCCAGCATCTTTGGATAATTCTCCACAATCTATAATTGCTTCCGCAAAGGTTCTTTCTTTAAAGAATAAATTACACTTGACTCTAGTGTTATCTGTATTTGTATAATTACTATAATTTGTTTTTATGCTCCAAGTATTATAATCAAAATCTAGTTCTACTCCATTCGTACAATTGCTTTTTGAAAGATCTAGAGTATAACCCGAATCCTTCTCTGGAATATAACTAATTTGTTCGTCTTCTAGATAAATGGCTAACACATTTTCTTCGTTATATTTTTTTATATTTATATTTTTGTTATTTAATAAATTGTGAAAGCTAACTAATCCTAGGATAAGTATGAAAAAAAGAGGAATCCATAACATCAAAGATTGTTGTTTCATAATCAACCTCCATACTTTTAAAATGCGATAATAGTTTCATCTTTATACTTTAGAATCACATTTTGCTACCTTGCAAATATTATATAACCAAATGGTATTAAAATTAAGATAACTATTTGGTTATATGAAAAAATAAGTTTGGTGAGATTATGAATATAACAATTGAAAGATTAAAAGAAATTAGACAAGACAAAGATTTGCAACAAAAAGATGTAGCCAAAATTCTAAATACTAGTCAAGTACAATATTCTAGATATGAAAGAGGAATTCGTTCTATCCCAATAGAAAAATTAGCCGTTCTAGCTCGTTATTATCAAGTAAGCGTCGATTATTTATTAGGTCTTACAAATGAAAGAAAGCCTTACCCGAAAACAAGAGTGTAACAAGCATTCTTTTTTTGTGAAATAAAAAAAAGAACATTAACGTTTGTTAAGTTCTTCCGTCAAAATTTCTTTCGTTATCACAGGATTTGCTTTCCCTCTAGTATGTTTCATAACCTGTCCAACAAAGAAATCAAAGAGATTTGTTTTTCCATTTTTATATTGTTCTATCTGACTTACATTTTCATCCAGAATAGAGGTAATCAAATGCAATAGCTCTTCTCTATCCGATATCTGAGCGTTGTCTTTACTCATGAAAGTTTTAGGCTCTTTCTTCTCTTCACAAGATTTATAAAAAATCTCTTTCGCTTGTTTAGAAGATATAAGACCTTCCTTCATTCCGTCCATAATTTGCTTTAAATATTCTGGAGTAATATAAAACTCATCAATTGAAATTTCTAACTTGTTGCATTCCCCAACTACATTCACAGTAACCCAGTTAGCCGCGACTTTTGCTTCAATTCCAAGACGGACACACTCCTCGAAATAATTAGAGACACTCTTTTCCTTAATTAATACCCCTGCATCATATTCCGATAAATGATAATTCTCAATATATTCTTGTTTTCTTTCCATTGCAAGTTTAGGAATAGAAGCACGTATTTCCTCTAACCATTCTTTTGTTAATTTATATTTTGGAATATTAGGCTCTACAAAATACTTATAATCAAGAGCATCTACTTTACTACGCATATAAATAGTACTATAAGTCTCTTCATCCCAACGTCTTGTTTGCTGAGGCATCTCATCGTATGTACCATTTTCTTTTAATTCAATTTGTCGTTCAATTTCATAGTTAATCGCGTCTCTTACTCCACCAAAAGAATTGACGTTTTTCATCTCGACTTTCGTACCCCAATTTTCTGGATTAGCCTCATCCAAAGAAGCATCCATAATAGACACATTCACATCACACCGAATTTGTCCCTTTTTAGTATCTGCATCCGATATTCCCGCATATTGATAGACACTTCGCATGTGTTCTAGAAAAGCCATTGCCTCTTCCCCAGAATGAAAATCAGGCTCTGTTACTAATTCCAAAAGAGGAACTCCTGAACGATTGTAATTAATAGTACTAGTCGTATCATAATGGTCTAAACTTGCCGAATCTTCTTCCAAATGAATATTTGTAACTCGTACCTTTTTCATTTCTCCATGACACTCATACTCAACATAGCCACCTATTCCTACTGGAATTGGATTATTATCTTGCGTAATTTGATATCCTTTTGGTAAATCAGGATAATAATAATTCTTTCGTTCAAACCATATATACTCTGGTTGTTTCGAATGCAAAATCATACTGGCCATTAAAGCCAATCGTACGGCTTCTTTATTGACCACCGGAAGTGTTCCAGGAAATCCCATATCCAAAGGTCTAACACTAGTATTTGGTGCATCATTATAATCATTTTTCGCACTAGAAAACACTTTGCTTTTTGTCTTAGAAATCTCACAATGCATTTCCAAACCAATTTTTGCTAAATACTTAGTCATGACGTGCCTCCTTTGCAATCTGTCCTTTATAATTCATAGTTCCCTCTAATTTTGAAGCGATAGAAAACATAAGCTCATCTTCATAACAATTACATGTAATATTAATACCAACTGGTAAATCATTCACAAAACCATCTGGAATCGTAATAGAAGGAAATCCTCCGAAATTACCGATTTGCAAATGTTCTTCTAAGATTTGGGTACTATCATCTAAAATATCCGTAGAACCTTCTAGTTTTTTAGCAGGCCCACTACCAACTGGTAACACGACAGCATCATAACTTTCAAACAACTTTTTATACTCATCAACAATTAGTCTTCTAACTCTTTGAGCGTTTCTAAAATATCTTTCTTGATTTTCTTTTTGTAACACATAAGAACCTATCACAAAACGTCTTTTAATTAAAGAAGAAAAACCTTTGGTACGATGATCTTTCATCATTTCAATATAATTTTCTCCTTCCCCTCGAGGTCCAAATACAATTCCCGTTAAGTTTGACATATTACTTGTTGCTTCCGCACAAGAAATAATAACATAAACGCTAGGCACCGCCGCCAAAAGCTTTTCGTTGATATTCACTTCATCTACTTGATATCCTAGTTCTTTGAACTTATCAATTGTTTTCCTAAAGTTTTCTAAATGACTCTTTAACTCCTCAGTAGCATTTGGATAACGTGTAATATCACAAATTTCTTTAATATAACACACTTTTTTCTTGCCCAAATCTTTATCACAAGCTTCTTTTAAATGCATATAGGAAGAGTCCCAGCTCGTCATGTCATTAGGGTCTATCCCTTTCATTTCATCAGCCACAATGGCAGCATCACGAACAGAACGTGTTAAGACTCCACAATGGTCAAGACTAGAAGCAAAAGCAAATAATCCATAACGACTAATCATTCCATAAGTAGGTTTATACCCAACAATTCCACAGTAAGCAGCTGGTTTTCGAATAGAGTCTCCTGTATCACTTCCTGTTGCGTAAGGATAAACGCCACTAGCGACAGCTGCTGCAGAACCCGCACTAGAACCAGCTGTCATTCTCGTATGATCCCATGGATTTGTAACAACTCCAGTATGACAAGTCGTTCCAGTTCCCCCCATTCCAAATTCATCCATTGCCGTCTTATTCACAAGTACCGCTCCAGCCCGTTCTAAATTTAAAACACTGGTTGCTGAGAAAAATGGCACATAATCTTTTAAAGTATTAGAAGAACCTGTCGATAAAATTCCTTTCGTTGAATAATTATCCTTTAATCCATAAGGAATACCAGAAAGTAAATTATCCGTAACCTCGCCACCTTTTTGATCATCCAAAATCGTTACAAAAGCATTGCAAGACTCTTCTACTTCATGACTTCTTTTTATTGCTTCTCTTACTAATTCCTCACTAGTGACTTCACCACGCACTAACGCATCATGAATTGAAAGAATATCTTTCTCTAACATTATCCCACCACCTTTGGTACAACGATTTCCGCACCGTCTTCATCATCGCTATTTCTAAGTAAATCATCAATTGGTACTGACTCTTCTGCAACATCTTCTCGAAGTTGAAATTCAAAGTCATCCAAAGCATGTGTCATTGGTTCTACCAAATTGATATTCGGGATTTCTGTGACAGCTTGAATACTCTCGTCAATGATATCAAATTCACTCACTATCATGTCTTTTTCATCTTCCGTTAATCCAATTAACAATTTATCTGCATAATCATCAATCATTTCTTTTGTAAACTTACTCATTTTTTCACCTCTTCTATTTTAATACCTAACTCTTTCAATTGTTTTGGTGCAAGGGTACTTGGAGAACCCATAAGTCCGTCCGCTCCACTAGCACTTGTTGGAAATGCTTGTACTTCTCGTAAATTTTCCTCACCAAGCAAAAGCATCAAAATACGGTCAATTCCCGGAGCCATCCCACCATGTGGAGGTGCACCATACAAAAAAGCGGTATAAATGGAACGAAAACGACTTTCTACTTCCTCTTTCGTATAACCAACAACTTCAAATCCTTTTACTAAAGAGTCAATATCATGATTTCGAATCGCTCCGGAAGACATTTCATAGCCATTACACACAAAATCATATTGATAAGCTAAAATATCTAAAACGTCTTTCTCTTCATAAGCTTTAATACCTCCATGTGGAAGACTAAAAGGATTATGACCAAATTCCATCTTTCTTTGTTCCTCGTCATACTCAAACAACGGAAAATCTTTGACAATACAAAATTCAAAACGATTTTCATCAAGAAGACCTAATTTTTTTCCCAAATAATCCCTAACTTGTCCTGCGTGCTTCCGAGCTACTTTTTTACTCTTATTTGCAATAAAAAACATCACAGAATTTGCCTTCATAGAAAAATTCTCAATTAAGGCCTGTCGTTCCTCATCACTCAAAAATTTATCAATCGGCCCTTTTAACGAACCATCAGAAAGTAACGTTAAATAGCCAATACCCGGCATACCAATACTACTTGCAAAATCTACTACTTCATTGAACCAACTATTTGAATTTGTCCCAATATCAGGAACAACAATAACTTTAATAGTACTTTTTTGAAACGGTTTAAAAGTAGTGTTTTCAAGAACAGTACTTGCATCTTCTATCATAAGAGGATTTCTTAAATCAGGTTTATCCGTTCCATAAGAGTCCATAGCTTCTTGATAAGTAAGTCTTCGAAAAGGTCTTGGACTCACCACTTTATTAGAAAACTTCGTAAAAATATCATAAAAGATTTCCTCACCAACATTTAAAACATCATCCTCTTCCACATAACTCATTTCAAAATCTAATTGATAGAATTCTAAAGTTCGGTCACTTCTCGCATCCTCATCCCGAAAACATGGAGCAATTTGAAAGTATTTTTCGACTCCACCAACCATCAACAGTTCTTTATAAATTTGAGGTGCTTGAGGTAAAGCATAAAACTTTCCCTTAAAATTTCTAGAAGGAACAACAAAATCTCTAGCTCCTTCTGGACTTGTTGCTGTAAGAATTGGTGTTTGTACTTCCATAAACCCTAAGTCCACCATTTTATTTCTTATAAAATGAAGCACTTCACTCCGCAACTCAAAGTTTTTTAATACATCTTTATTTCTTAAATCAAGATAACGATACTTTAACCGCACATCTTCACTTGCATGTTTACTTTGGCGAATTTCAAACGGAAGAATTTCTTTCACCTTACTTAGTATGTCCAAACTAGAAACTAGTAATTCTACAGTTCCTGTCTTTAATTTTGGATTGTAAGTCTCTTCATCTCTTTTACGAATAACACCTTTTACTCGGATAACACTTTCCTTCGTAATTCCTCGAAATACTTTATCATCATTGCTAACAACTTGTAAAACTTCCGTGGTATCTCTAAGATCTAGAAATAAAACCCCACCATGATCACGGATTGCTTCTACCCAGCCACTTACTGTAACTTCATGTCCAAGCAAACTCTCAGTAATTTCTTCACAATGATGCGTACGATAACTATTTGCTTTCATAAAACCTCCTTTTAAAATTCACAAGAACCTGGAACTCTCGGATAAGGAATGACATCACGAATATTTTCAACACCAGTTAAATAAATCAAAAGACGTTCAAATCCCATACCAAATCCAGAATGTATACAAGTTCCATATTTTCTTAAATTAATATACCAATCTAATTCCTCTTTATCCATATGAAGCTCATCCATACGACATATAAGCTTATCCATATCCTCTTCTCTTTGACTTCCGCCCATCAACTCACCTGCTCCTGGTACTTCAAGATCAACTGCTCGTACTGTTTTTCCATCCTCATTTTGTTTCATATAGAAAGCCTTAATATCTTTAGGCCAATCCGTAATAAACACTGGTCCTTGGAAATACTCAGTAATATATTTTTCATGTTCTTTTTGAATATCTTCACCATACTCTGGAGTATATTCGAACTTTTCCTTAGAATTTTTAAGAATAGTAATGACCTCTTCATGCGTCACACGAGTAAACTTACTATCAATTAATTTATGCAATTTATTTAACAATCCTTTTTCTACAAACCTATCAAAGAATTCCATTTCCTTCGGACAATGTTCTAAAACATAACTTACAACAAATTTTAACATTTCTTCTTCAATATCCATAAGTCCTTCTAAATCACAAAAAGCAATTTCTGGTTCAATCATCCAAAATTCAGAAGCATGAGTCTTCGTATTAGAGTTTTCTGCTCTAAATGTTGGTCCAAAAGTATAAACCTTAGAAAAGGCAGTCGCAAAAGTCTCAGCCTGAAGTTGTCCAGAAACCGTTAAAGATGTCCTCTTTCCAAAGAAATCTTTTTTATAATCTACCTTACCTTTTAACTCTTCAATAGGAAGAGTTGTGACTTGAAACATTTCTCCGGCTCCTTCACAATCAGAGGCAGTGATGAGTGGTGCATGAAAATAAACATAACCATGACCTTGAAAATATTCATGAATAGCCTGAGCTGCTACACTTCGAACACGGAAAACTGCTTGAAAAAGATTTGCGCGTGGTCTTAAATAACCGATCGTTCTTAAAAACTCTCTTGTATGCTTCTTTGGCTGCAACGGATAATCCTCTGGACAATCTCCTAATAATTGAACCTCTTTCGCTTTTAATTCGACATCTTGACCTTTTCCTTCGCTTTTTACTAAAACACCAGTAACTTGAATAGAAGAACCAACTCTCAAAGACTGTAAATAAGAAAAATCAGCAGTATCTTTATCATAAACAATTTGTAAATGTTCCATAGTTGTACCATCAGAAAAATCTAAAAAACCAAATTCCTTCTGAGCTCGATGGTTTCTTATCCAACCATGAACAGTAATCTCTTTGTTTAAAAATTTATCTTTCTTTGCAAATACTTCATCTAAAAACATAAAAATCACTCCTATCTAATATATGTTACAAATTCATGAAGTTCTTTACGACTAGGTGCATCTGGCTCTTCACTAGATTTTCCAACACAAATAATTGCCAAATGATGATGTTCGGTATTACAGATACGTTTGATATCTTCTTCAATCAAAGAAGTAAGACCGACACACAAAGACCCATACCCTAAATGAGTTGCTTCAAGCATCATATTCTCCGCACAAATACCTAATGAAAAAATATTCCAATCATCATCTTCTTTCGAATTAAAGATAACAATCGCTACAGAACAGTTTCGTAAAGCTTCACTCGTCGGATTTTCTCGTTCTAATTTATCTTCTAATTTCTGTGCTATTTCTCTTTTTACTTCTTGATTTGTAATCACAACAAACTCCCAAGGTTGCTTATTTTTAGCAGAAGGACTAAGTCGACCTGCTTCTAATATCTTCTGTAAATCTTCTTCATTCATCACTTCATAAGAATACTTCCGAATACTTCTTCTTGTTTCAATTTCTTGCATCATAATTTGCATCCTTTCCATTAAAAAACCTAAGTAATCGTAAGGACGACTTACAAAGCCGCGGTGCCACCTTACTTTACCTAGGTACTCTTTCTAGCGATAACGGAACTCCCGTTCTTAAGGACTTCAAAGAATTGTTTTTCTATTATATTTCAATGTGGCATTTCCAGCAACTAGCCTTCTCTTTTCATTGTCCTATAATATACTCGTTTCTTTCTTAAGATAAGTTTATTTTAAAATATTTCTTTTACTTCGTCAACCCAAAATAATAAAATTATTCATCCTTATTAGATGATTCTTTTAAGCGATTGATTTCTTCTTCAGTTAGTCCGGTTGCTTTAACAATCTTATTGATTTCGATATCCAAATCTAACAGGTTCTTAGCAATTTCTATACTACGTTGATGTTCGCCTTCATTTTTCCCGGTATTATAGAAGTCCATCTTTTCACTTTCATGATTTTCTTCATAGTTGTAATAATTAATGAATTCGGTACTCTTTGATAATTCTTCTTGCTTTATTCACAAATGCCATAACATCACCATCCTTATACTTTTCTTTTAAGTTAGCTATTGTATCTGGTTTGCTTAGAAAAAATTCCATGAAATTTCTAACTACTCACTTATAGTATACTTAGGATTGTTAAAGTTTTCAAGAACAAGATGAACGGATGTATATAACTCTGTTTCTACATGTCCATCCTCATCTCGAATGTTAAAAATAAGAATTGGTTTCTCCGTATGAAAGCGATTGAGGTATAAGACATATGGAGAGAAAACACTATAATTTTTATGTTAGTTCTCACTAACATTCCAGTATATTTTTAAAGTACTAGTTGCTAATAATGTATTTATTTTTATATAATTCTTTTGCTAAAGAAATTGTTGATTTTGCTGAAATATCTAAATTGTTTTTTTCT
>CALVOL010000051.1 GCA_944350285.1 uncultured Bacilli bacterium
GCATGAATTAATCATTTGTATATTTCTTGTTCTTTTGATATAATAGCCTTCTGAAAAGAGGCAAAAAAGATGAAGAATGAACTATATGAACGTTATAAAAATTTAAAGGAAAACCTAGAAGAATTAAGAGAAAAAGGAAGTAGAGTTATTGTTAGAACAAGGTATATCAAACATTGCTTTTTATGATACATTAGACCAAAAATCTATTTTCCTCATATTATTAGGAGGAGCACTTATAACTAAAGGAATTCGTGATTTTGTGGATTTAAATTGTTACCAAAAAGACATAGAAAGGACGAAAAAGAAGATATTATGATATTAGCTGTTGTTGGTCCTACAGGAGTGGGAAAAACTCGTATGAGTGTTGCCCTTGCAAAAAAATACAATGCTATCATTATCAACTGTGATGCGATGCAAGTGTACAAAGATTTAAATATTGGAACTGCCAAAATTAAAGAAAGCGAAAAAGAAGGGGTTCCTCATTATTTATTTGACTTTGTGGATGTCAAAAAAAATTATACGGTCGCAGACTATCAACGAGATGCACGGGCTCTACTAGAAAAATATAAAGATAGGAATATCATTTTTGTAGGTGGCACAGGCCTTTATTTAAAAGCAGCATTATACGACTATCGGTTTTCCGAAGAGGAGGAAGAAAAAAAGGACTATTCCAACTTTTCGAACGAAGAACTTTATGAGTTGTGTTTAAAAAAGAACCCTACCTGCACCATTCATCCAAATAATCGTAAGAGATTAATAAGATTTCTAGAAAAAAAAGATACAGAAACCGTTCCGGCAATTCCATTATATCCTGCCTTATTTATTGGCCTAACAACTAACAGAGAAAAATTGTACCAAATTATCGATGACCGTGTCCTAAAAATGATGGAAGAAGGATTACTAAAAGAAGTAAAAACTTTCTATGATAAAAATATTAGAAGCAAAGCCTTGATGACAGGAATAGGGTATAAAGAACTGTATGAATATTTTGATGGGCTTTGTACTTTAGAAAATGCTATAGAAAACATCCAACAAAAAAGCCGTCATTATGCAAAACGGCAATATACATTTTTCAATCATCAACTACCAGTAAAATGGTTTGATGTAATTTACGAAGATTTCAATAAGTCAATTGACGAAGTAATAAACTATATAGAACATCAGAAATAGAATTTATTTTAATTCTACGTAGATGTTCTTTTTAAATTGATGTTCCGTAACTTTGACTTCCCCAGAAGAGTCAACTTCTTCTAATTGCTCCGTCGTAATCAAAAAATATTTATGTTGTAAATAATCCATACCATCCGTACTAACTGGGTCGTCCCAAGTAAGATCTAGGTGATACCATGTTCCATTTAAATATACTGCATTCCAAACATGTCCTTCACTAGAGCTAGCATCATCTGGTGTCATCGCTACTTTAAAATTTGGAATATTCATCTTTTCTAAAAATAAAGTCATCGCATCCGTATATCCATTACAGGTCGCATATCCTTCAAATAATGGCCCATAAGCAAGATAAGAGTGATAAATACTATCGCCGTTATCATTTCTTTCCACATCATATTTAGTGTGATTAATAATATAATCATGAATTGTTAAAATCTTAGTATAATCATCCATACTCTCGTTAGTCAGCTCCGCATATAGTCGATCTACTTCTTGATTGATCTGTCGAATTTGATCCACATTATAAAAGTATTGAATATATACAGTAATTTCTCCGGTTTCACTAATTTCTGTTTTTACGTTAGAAAAGCCATTATAAGGATGAACAAAATTATTTAAATGAGTCAATAAATCTTGATCCTGACTAATTTCTTTTACATCACTTAAACAATCAATATATTCGTTAGGACAATAAAATGTAAACTCATCCCAGCCATTATTGACAATGGTATAAAAAATATTTTTTATATCACCCTTACTTAACGGAATATAGTCGCTAGTTTCTTGCACGAACAAAAAAGACGTACTTTTTTGATATTCGTTAACTGGCTGTACCACAACTGTTGGAGTAGAAGTGATAAATTGTGCGAAAAGATCGGTTAAATTATCAAGATTCAAAATAACAAACATAAGTGCCAATAAAGAGACAAATGGCAAAAAAAATCGTTTTAAAACTGTTATCATGTACATCATTCCTAAATTAATTCTATCAGAGAATTCTATGTCGGGCAATGAAAAACTTGCATATTATACTGTATTTTAGTAAAATAAATGTCCTATAGAAGGCGAGGGGGATTTTTATGGTACCGTTTGGCTATGAATTAGAATTTTGTGGAGCTAATTTAATAGAACTTTCCTGTGCAATGCAAATTCCATTAAAACCAAAAGGAAGGTATAAAAATTACGATACCTTCCATTTAGAACCAGAAGAAAAAATCAAACAGCAAAGTACTTTAAAAGAAGAAGATATCATTTGCTATTTAAATGATTTTCCAAATAATAAAGAATTTTCTGGAAAAAGAAAATGCATACGTTTTGCTACTTCCCTTGCAAGTTATATTGGCGAGACAAAATGGACTAGCAAAGAAATAGACGAGTGGTATCGTAATACATATATAGAACCTAGAAGATATAGTGACAAAAGAAACGAGATATTAACAAACACTCTTCATCTATGAGAACAAAAAAAGAAATGGAACTAAGCCATTTCTTTTACTTTGTTTGATAATCTTGATTTTTGACGATCTGCGGTATTTCTTTTTACAAGACCTTTACTTACAGCTCTATCAATATATTTTTGAGTATCTGCAAGGAGTTTTTGAGCATTTTCTTTATCTCCAGCTTCGATAGCTTTATCACATAGTCTGATACAGTTTTTTACACGAGCTTTTAATTCGTGATTGTTTTCTGTTTTCTTAGCAATTACCTTAATTGCTTTCTTTGAACTTTTAATATTCGCCATAAATATCTCCTTTCTTCATTAAGTCATCTACAATTTTAACAGAACTTTTCTATTTCGACAAGTCTAAACCACGTATTTTTCGTATGTTTTTTCAATATTTACGTTGACAAATACTGGGTAGGGGTATAAAATGAGACTAGGAGGAAAAAAATATGGAAAAAGAAACGACAAAGAAAAAATTAACCCCAAGAAGTACAGAAGAGAAAAAAAGATTTATTAATCGCTTAAGTGTCATGGAAGGACAAGTTCGTGGCATAAAACAAATGGTTGCAGAAGATAGATATTGTGAAGATGTCCTAATGCAAATTTCTGCGGTAGTAAATTCCTTAAGAAGTTTAGGAACACAAATTTTAAAAGAACATCTATCTACGTGTATTACAGAAGAAATGAAAAAAGGAAATCCAGAAGCCGTTGATGAAATTATGAATTTATTCAAAATATTAAAGTAGCAGGTTTCTATGAAAAAAGTGATTTTAAAAATTGAAGGAATGAGTTGCAGTGCTTGTTCTTCTTCACTAGAAAAATACTTAAAAAAACAAGAACATGTTTATGATGCTAGCATAAACCTCGTTCTTTCATTAGCTACGATTACTTACGAAAATCCTTACACTGTCGAAGATTTGATACGTTTTGTAAGGGAATGCGGATACGATAGCCCCGGAGTGTACGATGAGAGAGTAGAGGCCATGCAAGAACAAAAGAAAACGAAACACTTAATCATCTATGGCATTCTAGCATTATTCGTATTTTATATTTCTATGGCTCATATGCTTGGATTGCCAGAAATACCATTATTTAGTATGCAAAAACATCCATATAACTATGGAGTAATCCTACTTCTTTTTGCGATGTTGTACCTGTATTATGGCAGAGATATTTTGAAAAAAGGACTAAAAAGTTTCATGCACAAATCGCCAAACATGGATACCTTAGTAACGATTGGTGCAATTTCTTGCTTTTTATATAGCCTTTATAATCTGATTAGAATGTTTCTTGGAGAACCAACTATGGTAGAACATCTTTATTTCGAGTCTTGCGTAATGATTATCTTCTTTGTGAAATTAGGTCGAGTCATTGACTCAAATAGCAAAGAAAAAACCAAAGACGCGATTAAAAGCCTAGTACAAATAACTCCAGAAAAAGCATTACTAAAAAAAGGCAAAGAAGGAATAGAAACAACAATAGACGAAGTAAAAAAAGGCGATATCTTAATAGCAAAACCAGGAATGAAAATTGCCGTAGATGGCACAGTAACCAAAGGCGAGTCTTATTTAAACGAAGCATTTATTACTGGTGAAAGTGCTTTAGTAAAAAAAGCAGTAGGGGATAAAGTCATCGCGGGTAGTATGAATGTAGATGGATACTTAGAATATAAAGCCGAAAAAATTGGCAGAGACTCTACAATCAGTGAAATTGTTCGCTTAGTAATGGAGTCAGTAAATACCAAAGCTCCGATTGCTAGGATTGCTGACAAAGTAAGTGGTATATTTGTTCCAACAATTATGGTGCTATCTATAGTTACCCTAATCGGATATTTACTTCTTGGATACTCCGTAAGTGAAGCAATGATATCATTCGTGACTGTCCTCGTCGTGGCATGTCCTTGTGCGTTAGGCCTAGCAACACCACTAGCAATTGTCGTTGCAAATGGACTCTGTGCGAAACATGGGATACTAGTAAAAAACAGCACAGTATTAGAAGTAGCTTCAACTGTTAATACCGTCGTCTTTGATAAAACAGGAACCTTAACTTATGGAAACTTACAAATTTCAAAAGTATATCATGCCAAAGACATTACTGAAAAATCCATACTAACCAAGGTAGGAATGTTCGAAAAAAAATCAACTCATCCCATTGCTCAAGCATTTAAGCACTATTTTAATGAGGAAGAAGAAATAACAGATTTCAAAAATATTCCAGGAGTAGGGATGACTGGTAAGATAAAATCAAAAGAAATCTTTATAGGAAGTGACAAATTATTTTCTTTATTATCCATAGAAAATCCATTTCAAAAGGAAGAAAAAACATTGCTACAATCCCAAAACAGCCTAGTGTATGTAATAGAAGATAAAAAAGCGATTGGTCTCATTGGAATAAGAGATGTTGTAAGAAAAGAAGCAAAGTCAGTTGTATCTTTCTTACGTCGTCATCATATCGATGTTTACATGCTCTCCGGAGATAACGAAGTAACTTCACACCTAATTGCTAAAGAATGTAATATTGATACGGTCATCGCAGGAGTTTCCCCTCAAGAAAAAACAACGACAATAAAAAACTTAATGAAAGACAAAACAGTCATGATGGTCGGAGATGGAATAAACGATGCTCCGTCCCTTGCCACGGCCCATGTTGGCGTTTCTATTGCCGGTGCTTCTGATATTGCTACCGACTCTGCAGAAGTCATTCTAATGAACGAAAACTTAGAAAAAATACCAGAATTCATCGAATTGAGTAAAAGAACAATCAAGAATATCAAACAAAACTTATTCTGGGCGTTTTTCTATAATATAGTGATGATACCGATAGCAATTGGCTTGCTAAAACCATGGGGTATTACGATGAACCCGATGTTTGCATCTCTCGCCATGACCCTAAGTAGCCTCACTGTAATCATAAACGCCTTAAGATTAAAAAAAGAAAGGAAAATAGAATTTGAAAAAAACAATAAAAATTGACGGAATGTCATGTGAGCATTGTGCTAAAAAAGTAGAGCTTGCCCTAAAAAGCATAGACGAAGTAAAAAAAGTAAAAGTACATCTTAAAAAGAAAGAAGCGATCATAATCCTTGATGCTTCAGTAGATAATCAAGTACTAACAAGTACAATTGAAAATTTAGGGTATCAGGTTATAGAAATTCTATAACACCTTGCGCAGCTGTTTTATAAGCCCTGATAAGCCCGCCAGCACCGAGTTTGACACCACCAAAATACCGGACAACGTAAATAGCTCGATTAACAAGATGGTTTCTTTCTAGAGTTTGATAAATAGGTACTGCACTTGTCCCGCTTGGTTCCTTATCGTCACTTTTTCCTGCTGTATTTTCTAAAAAATATGCGTAAGGAATGTGACGACTCTTTTTATGTTCCTCTTTTAATTGTTTCCATACTGTGGTAGCTTCATCTCTTGTCGTTACTTCATAATAATAAGCAATAAACTTTGATTTTTTAATTTCATAAGTATATGTATTTAATAGTTTCATTGAAAACCTCATTTCTTGTAATATTGTATCATAAATATGTGTTTTCTAAAGAAAAATATAGTATACTAAAAAAGAAGGAGATTCTATGAAAAAAATTCTATTTGTCTGCTACGGAAACATTTGTAGAAGTCCGATGGCAGAGATGATTTTTAAATCACTTACCAGTAACAAAGAATACTTTTGTGACTCAAAAGCAACAAGCGCAGAAGAACTAGGAAATGGTATCTATCCTGATGCTAGGAAAAAACTAGAAGAAAAAGGAATTCCAGTCCTACCTCATGTAGCTTCCCAAGTGACAAAAGAAGATTATGAAACATATGATGAAATTTACGCCATGGAAGAAAAAAATATCCGTGATTTATTAAAAATTTTTGGCACAGATAAAGACCATAAAATTCACTTATTGCTAGAGAATAGAAATATCGAAGACCCATGGTTTACAAGAGATTTTGAAACGGCTTATCAAAGTATTTTGAAAGGGTGTAAAAGAATTTTAGAAAAAAAGTAGGAGGTGATAGTATGCTCAAAGAAAAACTTGCCCAAGTCCCTAATTTGCCGGGAAGTTATCAGATGAAAAACAAACATGGTGTGATTATTTATGTCGGAAAAGCCAAAAATCTTCATCGCCGGGTCAATTCTTATTTTAATCGAACACAAACAGGAAAGACAGCAAAGATGGTAAGTGAAATAGCCGATTTTTCCTATATTGTAACATCAAGTGAACTAGAAGCATTCTTACTAGAAATTAATCTAATCAAACAATATGACCCAAAATACAACGTGCTACTAAAAGACGATAAAAGTTATCCATATATCGAGTATATTTCAAAACCTTATCCACGCCTTAAAGTATCCCGTTATTTAAGTATCAAAAAGAAGGACCATAAAAAGTTGTTTGGCCCTTATCCTAATGCTTATGCAGCAAGAAGGATCGTAGCCTTATTAAATCGCTTATATCCTTTAAAAAAATGCGAAGGAAATCCCAAAAAAGTTTGCCTTTACTACCACATCGGTGAGTGTCTAGGCTATTGTGAGAAAAGCTATAAAGAAGAAGACTTAGCAAAAATGGAGACAGAAATTCTATCCTTCTTAAATGGCAATGACAAAATACTAAAAGACAAAATCATGGAAAAAATAAAAACCTATAGTGAGTCTTTAAACTTTGAACTGGCCCTAGAATTAAAAAAAGAACTCGATTATATGAATATCGTACTCGATAAACAAAAGATTACATTACAAGACCTAACCAACCGCGATTGCATTGGCTACTATTTTAACAACGGCTATGTATCCGTACAAATCCTTTTTTTAAGAAATGGAAAACTAGTAGGAGGACACACCGATATCTTCCCAATCGTGAGTGATATTAAAGAAGATATGGAGCATTATATCGTTTCCTTTTACCAAAGACATGAAATACCAAAAGAAATACTAATTGATGAAAGTATTTGCACTGATGTGTTACAAGAATATTTTAATCATATTTTTGTTGTCCCTCAAAAAGGCCAAAAGAAAAAGCTTTTAGGAATGGCACGTGATAATGCCAAAATAAATCTAACGAATGAATTCGAATTAATCAAGAAAAAAGAAAGCCAGACCGATGGAGCGAATGAGGAGTTAAGAAAAATACTTCATCTAGATGTGTTAGACCGAATTGATTTATTTGATAACTCAAACCTTTTTGGCGATTGGAGTGTTTCTGGAATGGTTGTCTTTAAAAATGGCCGTCCTGCCAAAAACGAATACCGAAAATATAAAATTAGTTTTGATAAAAATGATGACTATGGCATGATGAAAGAAGTCATTTACCGTCGTTACCAAAGAGCCTTAGTCGAAAAAACAGAACTACCTGATTTAATCATTGTCGATGGTGGAATTGGCCAAATCCATGCTTGTAAAGAAATATTGGATGCTCTAAACCTTCCTATCAAAGTATGCGGACTTAAGAAAAACGATAAGCATAGAACCAATGATTTAGTAGACGGGGATACCTTAGAACTGGTAGATATTCCAAAAGACTCTTTAGTATTTCACTATCTTACGAGAATGCAAGATGAAGTCCATCGCTATACCATTAATTACCACCGCCAAATAAGAAGCAAAGGTTCCATCAGCAGTGTCTTAGATAACATTCCAGGAATCGGGGCCAAAAGAAAAAAAGAACTGATTAAAAAATTTGGAAGTGTCACGAAAATGGAAAATGCTACGTTAGAAGAATTAGAAAGTGTTTTACCAGAACAAGTAGCATTATCTTTGCAAGATTACCTGCGTTCTAGGAAAGAGGAAAAATAATTTTTCTCTTTTTTTGTCGAAATGGTTTCAAAAAGAAAAATTTTCCTCTATATTAAACTAGGGCGGGGTGATTACGTGCTAAGTCTCAATTTAGAAGTAAAAGATAACAATCTTTATGCCAAGTTTGTTGGTAAACTAACAAGGAAAGAAACCTACAAATTAGAAGAATACATCATTCCATACATCGAAAGTGGAAAAGTAAATAATTTTTATTGTGATTGTTCCAGACTCAAAAAAATGGATGCGGAAGGAAGATTCTCCTTGTTTCGAGTAAAAGTTCTTTTAAAACGTCAAAAAGGGAGTTTTATTTTATATGATGTTCCAAAAGACTTAAAAGAAAAACTAATAGGATACCGTATGCGCATACAGTAACAGAAAGGACATAATTTGAAAACGGAAACCTTACTTAGTGATTTAACACCACTAATCAAACATATTGCCAAAGGCTTCTATGGAGTTCCATTTGAAGATTTAATGCAAGCTGGCGCAGTGGGAGTACAAAAAGCTTATTTAAATTATCAAAATGATGGAACCTGTAAATTTTCTACCTATGCTTACAAATATATTTATGGTGAAATGTATGAGCTAGCCAGAAAAGACCGAAAGATTAAAGTGAGCAAAGAAATTTTGAGACTTGCCAAACAAATCGAAGTTGCCCGAAATAGCCTCAGTCTAAAACTTGGAAAAATTCCTACGTACGAGGAAGTTGCGAAGTTTCTAGAAATGAAGTTAACAGATGTTTTGGAAGCTGTTTATCTTACAAGTACTGTCGTTAGTTTGGATAATACTAGCGAAGATGAACGAGACTACTATGAAATGATTCCTGCGCAAGAGTCAATGCCATTAGAGGATAAGCTTACTCTAATAGATAGTATTACTGAACTTCCAGAACCAGAACAAAGTATTATCAAATACCGTTACTATGGAGATTTGACGCAAAGTGAAACCGCGGGACTTTTAGGATTATCCCAAGTAAAGGTATCAAGATACGAAACGAAAGGCCTAAGGCAATTAAGAAAGTACTATGAATAGCACTTTCTTTTTTTTAGAGTTTTTGCTAAAATATAGATAAGTCCCATTAGTAAAATGGATATTACAAGCCCCTCCTAAGGGTTAGGTATAGGTTCGATTCCTATATGGGACGCCATTTATATTAGTTGTAGGGAGACTAGAAAATAATTACTTATTTCCTAATCTCCCTTTTTACTTCGAAACAAGTATTTATTATTTTAAGTAATAAACTTATAACTTCAATTCGCAAAATTTAAAATAAGAGAAACTAATTAGTCAAAGAGCATAAGAAACCTAGAGAATGAGCAGTTGC
>CALVOL010000052.1 GCA_944350285.1 uncultured Bacilli bacterium
ATAAAAAAATAGTACTCAATCTGCAATAGATTAAGTACTGAACCAATTATTTAAGGTAAGTACTCAACTTGGCAAAGTTAAGTATTTCCCTTTTTTATTTTATGCAAGTTTCCTTGACATATTCATAATAACATAAAAAAGAACTTTTGACAAGTTCTATTTATAAATTATCCGAAACACCTAAAGGTTCAGATTAAACTCTCATGGTGCAGGCGAAGGGACTTGAACCCCCATGCCGTGAGGCGCTAGATCCTAAGTCTAGTGCGTCTACCAATTTCGCCACGCCTGCATATACTTTTTAAGTGGTGGACCTCGTAGGACTCGAACCTACGACCGACCGGTTATGAGCCGGTTGCTCTAACCAACTGAGCTAGAGGTCCAACGACTATTTAAGTATACAATAGTTTTTTTAGAAAAACAAGAGAAATTTAGAAAAAAACATAGATTTTTTCAAGAAAATAAGCTACAATGAATATGAATTGATTTTTTACCCTGTCGCCAAGTGGTAAGGCAGTGGGCTCTGACCCCGCCATTTCGTTGGTTCGAATCCAACCAGGGTAGCCAAAAGAAAGTAAATCCTGCGAACAGGATTTTTTAATACTAAAAAAGAGAAAGACTATTCTTTCCCTTGTAACATATTAAGTAAATCAATTTTAAAGATATCTTTAGAAGCGTTTGCTTTACTAATCATGATACCTTTATAAGTACCTAACTCAGAACGATGTCCTTCAAGTAAAATTTCTTTCGGTAAAATTTCTTTTAACATAACTGTTTCTTCTTTTTTATAAACAGTATAAATTAATTTTACTTCACCATGTACTTGAGCAAACATCGGATCACTTGGTAACTTAAGTTCATAAGTTACAGTTCCTGCTTCCTTATTTTTACTAATAATTTCACCAGGAAATTTACCATTTCTCATATCAGGATAATAATCAAAGCTTAATTTCTTAAAAGCTCTCATATTATACTTCTTTAATGATCTTTCTAACTTACGAAATTCGTTTTCATTCACATAATCCAATACAAAATTTTTCATTTTTCAAACCCCCTATAACTCTTTTCGTACTTTTATTATAGCACAAAAAGAATAAAATGTCAAATTTGTGTCTAATCTCTTGATTTTTCTCATGTTTTTATTTTTTCTTGAAGTATTAGAAATATACCACTTTCGACGACATTTGTCAAATTTTTTTGCGCAAAAATCCTAATTTATACGAATAGACTGAATGATTTCTTCATGATATTGTGCACAATCTACACCATAAACATCATAGGTATAAAACAAAATTTTGCCTTTATAATCAGTCATATATGCATAAGTATCTACAGATCTATCATATAAAAGCTTATACCAAAGAATATCATTGATTGTCACACTTTCATAGGTTTCGTTATAAAAGTTGGCCATCCCTCTAGCCAAGCTCTCTGCTCCTATGTAATTTTTTACAATTCCTAAATTCACAGTACATTGATCTAACACTCTAATCCCATTTTCATAAACCATTTCTTCATAACTCCCATTAATCGACCCATTTCTACCAATTAAACTGCGATCCTGAAAAGAAGAAGGAAAAGAATATGTTATTTTTCTTGTATCAAACGTATCATATAATATTTCTCCGTTATACTCATCTCCATTCTCCCCGCAAAAAAATCGCATTCTATTCGTAAAAAGGAATATTGCAATCCCAATAATCACAGCAATTAAAATTAGCGAAATAATAAAATTTTTGTTTGACCCTTTCTCTTCCATAAACTCTCTACTCCTCTTCTAATTCAAGTATAACACAAAAATGCAACGATAAAAAGCACCGACGGAATCTAAACAGGTTAAAGACATGAAAGAAAATAAAAATTGCTTAGAAAGTTAGAAATCATCGGACTTGAGAGTATTTTTTTTGCTGAAAAAACAATTCTTATTTTTCATCAGGCTTTCCGTTAGTCTTTTTCTTTTTATGAAGTCATAAGACGAATAAAAAGGCAATAACTTTACTTACGTTAGTTTGTAATGTTATTGCTTAAATAGGGTTTCAAAAGGAAATCTCCCTTTGCACACATCGTATTGGCTTTGCCAATATCGTAGTGTATTATTACTATTTCGACTGAAATAGTTTAAAAAGCAGAAATCCGTTAGTTATAAAATTTCTTTTGGATTTTAGCTTTTTTTAACTGGTTTCATTTTTTTAGATAACACGTTTTCTCCACAACCAATTTCTGATAATAAATCTTCAAATTCTTGATTTGGATTATATTCTTTATTTAAGAAAGGAAAATATTGATTTGCTCAGCACTATATTTTTCAGATGTTACATCATGGCCATTTTCATCGTAACAAATAATAGTAACCCCTCTTTTTATCAACTGTCTACAAAGTCTTTTATCTCTAACCTCAAGCGCTATTGGTAATAATTCATTTCTATAAATAATAGATTTTATATCTATTAAAGAACTGTTGTCTATTAGAGTTATAATTTGGCGATAATCTAAATTCCCAATATATCTTGATATTTCTCTTAATAGTTGGTCCTGTGCTGCTTGTAAGGCTGTTCTATCTTCAAATTTATGTTTTAATGAATTGTGATAATATCCTTTGTTTACAAATGTGCTTTTATATGTCCTTCTTCCTCACATAAATTGATCTTCCTTCCAAACTACTTTTTTTTGGATGAATGACATCTCCTGTTTTTTTATCCACATCTACAGTCTTTGTGAATTGTTGCGATCCTCTTTCTTTGTCTTTTAACTTAGCTGAATGTTCTTTACAAGACTCTAAATATTCTATAAATTCTTGTTTTGATTTCTTTTTCATAATGTGTTTACTCCAATAAACAACTCATTTTTCCTTAACTTTTTTCGATAAAGCATCATAAAGTGCTAATCTATTTTAATATGAACAATTGTCTGACCCAAGTTCCAAGGATCCAAATGATAATCTAAAACTCTTTTATCCTTTGATAAAATATGATGAACTTCTTGTTTTAATTTACCACTACCCTTACCATGAATAATGACAATATAAGGATCTTTTAATTTAATATGATCAGAAATAAATCCCTCTACTACAGTATAGGCAGTCACAGCAAATTCGCCATGTAAGTCAATAGAAGGATAATGAGACTTTATCATTGGGCTTGATTAGATGATGAAGGATTGGCATTAGTAGCAGAATTTTCAGTACCCTGCATAGGTGTTGGAACTGCACCATTTCCAGCAGTATCAGCTGAAGCAGTATTTTGCTCTGCCACATTTTGTGCTACAACAGGTTCTAATGGCCCAAACTTACTTTCATAATATTGAATGACATCAGATAACAACGGAATAGAATCCTTACCACCCATCTTTGCTGTAGAAAGGCCTGCAGCAATATTGGCAATTCGCACACATTTTTCAATGTCATATCCCTTTCCAAGTGCATAAACAAATGCTCCATCAAAGATATCTCCAGCTGCCGTTTTATCAACTTCCTTTACTGGAATGGTTGGCATATATTCCACATTATTATTAGCAGAATATAAAGCACCATTTGCGCCTAATGTAACGACAATTTCATTATCATGGAATCGTTCCTTTAAGGCCTTATATAAATTAAGTAACGAAGAAGCATTCGTTGGATCAACAGTCATCTTTGTAAGTTGCTCAGCAAATTCTTTAGAAAAAATAACATATTTTGCATATTTAGCTAACGAAAGAATCTCTTTGGTATCACCATACCCAAGCCCCGCACCTAATACCACTGGAACTGTTTTAAACTTGTTAATTGCAGCCATTGTTGCTGAATATTCAAATCCATCGGAATAAATAACATGAGGTGAAATATCATAATCATAACGTTTTAAATGATAAATCTGTGGTTCAATCATTAACTGAGTACGCGAAGTATTTTGCTTATTATTTACAACAAAAGTAGTCGTTGTTTTATTTTCATAATTAATTTCCATAAAACTGGTATTTACATGTTCTGCTTCCAATTCTTTACGAATCGTAGACCCAAAGTCATCATATCCAACAATTCCAGCAAAATAAGACTCGTTATTCCACTTACCTATTAAATAAGCAACGTTACAAGCGACTCCTCCACTTCCTTCAATTTTTTCAGTCACAATAGTCTTTGTATTCTCTACAGGATAACCATCTACCGGTATAATAATATCATAAGTCGTTTTTCCAATACTTAATATTGTCATTATTTCATCACCTTATTATCTTTCTAAAAATATTATACACTAAGAACCCAAAATTGAAAAGAGAGAACTTTTTTTGAATTCTCTTTACCATTCAAAAAAAAGAAAAATAACAATGGCAAACCACGACACCTCGCACCGTGTTCTTTCATAAAATACTATGACAAAATATGTCTAGGTGATGAAGTATGATCAAAGAGTACCGCAAAAAGCGAGGTTTTACCCAAGAACAACTTGCTGAAGAATTAAATATTTCCACTCGCCATCTTCAAAGAATAGAAAAAGACGAAGCAAAAACTACCATCACCATGTTACAAAAAATAAGAACCATCTTACAGATTCCCGATGAAGATATGGTCAAAATTTTTTATAAAAAAGAAGAAAAGAAAGAAAAAACAGTATTACAATAAAATTAATTATTCAATTGATTCATTTTTTTCAAAAAATCTTTACTTTGTAAATACATACCGGTATATCGATTATAATAACTCATTAAAAATTGATTAATTTCATCAGTAAACTCTTTTTTAATATCCAATTGCGAAATACTTTTCAAATCAACATAATAATACATTCTTAACAACTTTATTGTCTTAGGTTTTACAAGTTTTTCATTGCGATAACAATTTTTACAGAGAAGCCCTCCTTTATCACCGTCAATCGTGACAATCCCAGTTTTAGAACCACAAGATACACATTCATCCAAATTAATTCCTACCCCTAAAAAAGGTAGATATTTTATTTCTAAAATATTCGTAATCACAGCTGGATCTAATCCTTCATTTATTTTAAGGATAGCTGTTATCATCATAGAAAAAATAGCTTCCGACTCACTCTCTTTATAAACTTGTACCGATAACTCAGAAATATAATTTAAATAAGCAATGAACGTAATATCTTGATGAATCAAAGAAAATGGGTTAATAATATCTACATCTTTTAAAATCGATAATTTTCCTTCTTTGTAATAAATATAAAAATAGCCATAAGTAAAAGGCATAACAAAAGAGCGAAGTCTACTTTTTAACGACTTAACGCCCTTTCCCATCACTCCAATAAGACCATGCTCTTTGGTAAAAAGTTGAATGACAAGTGACGTTTCACCATAATTTGTTGTATGCACTATTAACCCCGTCACTTTTTCTAACATGTTTACTTCACATCTTTTCCTTTATATTTTAAGTAATATTCAATTTTTCCTGTTTCTTTAAATTTTTCCCAAGCTTCTTTTTTATTCATAATCTCTCCCTTTCTACTATAGTTATGGAGAGATTTTTTTTATTTTATTCACTTTATTTCAAATTTAATTCATCAAACCCTAATTCTTTTAAATAAGACGTTTTTTCTCGCCAGTTTTTAATAGTTTTTACATATAATTCTAGATAAACCTTCTTATCCAGCATCACTTCTAATTCCTTGCGTGCTTCACTACCCACAAGTTTTAGTCTCTCGCCACCCTTACCAATAATAATTTTTTTAATAGAATCTCGATCAACAATAATATCCACCGAAATATTCACGATATTAGAAAGTTCTTCAAACTTCGTCGTCACACAAGTAATACTATGAGGGACTTCTTCAATCGTCACATTTAAAAGTTTTTCTCGTACCAACTCACTAGCCATAAAACTCATGGAATTACTTGTAACCATGTCATCATCAAAATAACGGACGTTGTCAGTTAAATACTTTTTAATAACTTCAATAAGTCTATCGATATTATCTTTTTTTAGAGCACTAACAGGAACAATCTCAGCAAAAGGAAAAATATCTTTGTATTCCTCGATTCTACCAATAATTCCTTCAGTACTTAAGGCATCAATTTTATTTAAAGCTAAGATAACTGGTGACTCACTTTTCCTAAGAGTCTCTAAAATAAAACGGTCGCCTGTTCCGATTCCCTCCTTGGCATCTACCACAAATAAGATGGCATCAACATCTTTGGTTAAAGCATAACTTTCTTTATTTAATACGCGACCTAATTTATTTTTCGGTTTGTGAATTCCAGGTGTATCCATGAACACAATTTGAGTATCCCGATCATTATAAATTCCCTGAATAATATTTCTTGTAGTTCCTGCTTTATTAGAAATAATTGCTACTTTAAAATCTAAAATAGCATTTAGAAGAGTTGACTTTCCAACATTAGGACGCCCGATAATACTAACAAAACCACTTTTCATGTACTCACCTCTTTCTATCTAGTAATTCCAATATGTTCTAAAATATCATCTTGTTTTTGAAACATGATCTTTTCGTCTTCCTTTTTCATATGATCATAACCAAGTAAATGAAGCATTCCATGAACGATTAAAAAGGAAAGCTCTCTTTTCTCACTATGTCCATAACTTTTTGCTTGTTCCTTCATTCTCGGAATACACACAAAAATATCCCCAAGAACCCTAAGTCCAACAGAAAATTCATCATGAACATCTTCTAAAGCAAAACTAATGACATCGGTTACAGAATCTTTACCACGATAATCACGATTGATTTCTCGGATTTTTCCTTCGTCCACGAAAACAATAGAAAACACACTATTTTCTACTTTCTCACTTCTTAAAGTCTCTTCAATCACTTCTTCCAAATAATCGTAATTTTCATAACCATATTCGTTATTAATTTCATAATTATTCATACACTACCCCCATAAAACCTTATCCTAAAGAAATACCCATAATCCGAAAATAATAAATGACCGCGATCACTAATAGAACAACACATATGATATTGTAAAATAAGTCACTTCGGAAAAATTTTGGCAAATGCTTTTTAATTGCCGTAAATCCTATATAAAGAAGAAACCCAACAATAGAACCTACTACGTTTAATAAAATATCATCAATATCAAAGCTTCTTCCAATATAATGCTGAACAAATTCAATGGTAAAACTTGTAATCAATGTCACTAGCAAAATATGACTTACCCTAGTTGCTTTAATATAGCTAGAAACAAAATAACCGAATGGTAAAAAGACGAAAATATTACCAATAACATTTAAATAAAACTGATTACTTCCTATTTCATAACGCAAGATTTCTGTAAATGGAACAATATTAATTCCGCTACTAACATTCATTTCAGTATTTGTAAGCAGTTGAAATAAAATTAAAGCATAAATGATAAAGAGCATATTAAAGAACTCTTTATAAAACACAAACTTCTCACTACTATTATGTATATACATGAGCCGTATGGAAATAATCACTACTAAAAATATCGTAAGCATTGGCCATATATCTTTAATTGCATCAGTTAATAGTTGTATCACCATTGTTACCACTCAATTCCCTCTCGAATTCCTGTTGCTCACCAATCGATTCTAACACAGCAACAAAAACTTCTACATCCATTGTACTATTATTTTGTTCTTTTTTCAAAACTTTTTTATATAAAATACTCTCAAATTCATCTAAAGTACTAGATACTTTTGCATCGACTTCTTCCAATGCTTTATTTAAGGCTTCTTCTTCCGTATATGTTTTCTCTTCTTCTATGACTTCTTTTTGTCTTACAAACTCTATATCCGTTTTAAAAAGGTTAAATAATGGATGCACTTCTTCCACATAAGAGTCTAACCTACTTTTAAAAATAAAGTCATTCGTAGTACTATTTTTTATTTTTAAATTCCAACGTACTTTACCCGTTTCTGTTTTTTCCGTATAACTTAAAGGTACATGAACACTCACCTGATACCATACCTCGGCATACACACTTCCCGTGGCACAAACAACACTTTTTTCTTCACCATCTTTTAAAATGCTTCCCGTAATTAAAATATCCCCTTCTTTAACATAATCATTTTCTTTAAAAAGAGCTTCTCCTTCACTATAAATAACTCGTTTGACAATCCCGTCTTTAGTCGCAACAATATTACACGCTTCCTTTTCAATCGTCTCTTCATTCATTTTTCGCTCTTCGATCCGAACAATATATTTCATTCCTTTGGTTTCAATTTCTAGCCATTCTAATTTTTCAGGATAATCATTTAAAATTTGTTCTTTAATCTCTTCTATTTCTTTAAAACTCTTACGCCATGTATTTTTAGAAATTCCATAGTCTTTTAAAGCATTGGTTACCAAGTCTCTGATTTCTTTATTAGAATGAATCACGTCCACATCTACCATGATATGAGAAATCAAAAACAAAAGAACAATTCCAACTATAAGCCCCACAAGAAAAACCAAGTTCTTTTTTAAGGTCTTTTTCACAGCTCGAAGACCTAAATAATCCAACACTTTATATCGAATAAACCAAATTTTTCTTAATTTTTTCACATCTTCTTCTAAAATTTTCACAACGAAACCTTCAGGTTTTCTCTCCGTATGAAAAATAGCAATTCCAAGCCCCCGACATCTTAAGAAAAATCTTTCATAATTAGAAGTTTTAATGAGTACTAGAGCATATGTCTTCATGACGAAAACCTCATACTTTCTAATTTTCCTTGAATTAAAATTTCGTTTTTTGTAAGTTTCAGTACCCGAAAATCTTCTCCTGTAAGTTCTATATCAAACTTTTCTAAATGAAAAAGAGCTTTTTTTTCTTGTAAACATAAAATATCTAAAAAGCCATAAATATGTATATTATTTTGCCAAATATCAATAAAATAATCTTGATCAAATAAAAAATTTTTAATAATCTTATATAGATGCATAACACCACCTAAAAAATTATATGCAAAAAAAATGTATTCTTTTCAAATACATTTAAGCAGTTTTAGGAAACTCTTTTTTTAAATTTAAAGATTCTCCTGTAAAATCTTTCTCTTTTTGTAAGGGAATATTTTTTAAAAGAATCGAACGAACAATTCTTTTTTCACTATAAGGTAATTTTTGATATCTTTTTAAGAATTCTATTTTATCTGTCTTTAAAGCCTCAATCGCGCATTTAAACTCTTCACTAACAATTCTTTTTTGAAATGGTAAAAGGCAATTTAATAAAACGTGAGTATGCTTATCTCCTTTTAAAGGATCTAAGAGTATAGGTTCTATTTCTAAGTTTAAAATTCTAGAATCAGTTGTAATTTCCGTAAATTTTTCATCAATATATATTTCATTTTCTTTATCAACTACTTTTTTGATAGAAATTTGATTCATACTATGTAGTTGTAAAATCGAATCCATATTATGTAGCATTGCCAACATTTCATTGGCATTCCTTGTCGTAAAATAAGAATCTAATATTTCTAAATCAACCGGCAAATAATAGTTGACATTGTGCCCCGATTTTTTTAATCCATCTTTAATACATAACGCATAACCACAATTCATATTCCTTCCCCCTTTACAAGAAGATAACATTATATCATTAAAAAAAGGTGTTTGTCAAGCTTGCACATACCCTCTAACAGGATAAACGCATGAGTTTATAAAACTTATGTGTTTTTTTAATGTATAATAATGTATAATAAAGAAAAGGATAA
>CALVOL010000053.1 GCA_944350285.1 uncultured Bacilli bacterium
TTGATTTTATGAAGATTGATCATGGAGAGTTAGGGGCAATAAACTTTAATAATATGATTCCTGTTACACCTGCTAACTATCAAGAGATTCCGTTAAATAAAGTGCCTGATGATATGAAAGAATATTTTAGATATGAATTATTAAAAAATCAATTAAGGTGGCTTAATAAGCATAAGGAAAAGGTTTATAAAAAATCACTATTGCTTTATCATCTATACAAGGAAGATAAATTATCGCTTCGTGTAAGAAATCGATGCTGTAATTATTTAGTTTTAGAAGAAAAGTGTTTGGAATATAATAAAGAAATGGTTGAAATATAAAATTTGTTATATTTTATCACAAAAAAGTCTTTATTATTGCTTGTTCTTTTCGAATTCTTTTGATAAAATATACTTGGCTTTGTAAAAGCAAATAAACATGGACTGGGGATTATATATTTCGAGTGCTCTCGGCGTAGAGTGAAATATGTGAGAAGATCCAGCCAGAAGCATAACGAAGGAGGATGTTTTTATGGCCGTAGTTTCTAAAAGTATTTTATTAGAAGCTGGAGTTCATTTTGGACACCAAACAAAAAGATGGAATCCAAAGATGAAACCTTATATTTTTGGATCAAGAGATGATATTTATATTATTGATCTAGACAAAACTGTAGAAGGAATGGAAAACGCTTATGAAGCAATGAAGTCTATTGCAGAAAATGGAGGAACATTCCTATATGTTGGTACAAAAAAACAAGCTGGTGAAGTATGTAAAGAAGAAGCAACAAGAAGTAATTCTTACTATGTAACAGAACGTTGGCTTGGTGGAACACTTACTAATTTCAGAACAATTCGTAGACGTGTAAATCGCCTAGAAGAAATCGAAAAAATGGAAACAGACGGAGTGTTCAATGTATTACCTAAAAAAGAAGTAATTAAATTAAAAAAGGAATATGACAAATTAAACCGTTTATTAGAAGGTATTCGTGGTATGAAAAAGTTACCACAAGCAATGATTATTGTAGATTCTAAAAAAGAGGAAAATGCAATTCGTGAGGCAAAGAAGTTAAACATTCCAGTATTTGGACTTATTGATACAAACTGTGATCCAGATGATGTTGATTATGTCATTCCTGGTAACGATGATGCTGTTCGTTCTATTAAGGTGGTTCTAGGAGCTTTAACAAATGCAATTTGTGAAGTAAATAATCTTGAACTAGTAGATTACACTACAGAAGAAGATAAAGCACAGGAAAAAGTTTCTAAGAAAGAAACAAAAAAAGAAGTAGCTAAAGAAGAAAAGAAAGAAACTAAGAACGAAAAAGTAGAAAAAGTAGAAGAAACAGCAGTAGAAGAAGAACCTAAAAAAGAAGAAAAGCCTGCAAAGGAAGAAACAACTGATTACAGCAAAATGACTTTAACAGAGTTAAAAGCAGTTGCAAAAGAAAAGAGTATTAAAGGGTACTCTACTATGAAAAAAGATGAACTTATTGAAGTTTTATCTAAATAAAGTGAGAAAGAGGCGATAATATGGTAACAGCACAAATGGTAAAAGAGTTAAGAGAAAAAACAGGAGCAGGAATGTTAGACTGTAAAAAAGCACTGACGGAAACGAATGGAGACATGACTGCAGCCGAAGATTACCTAAGAGAAAAAGGTATTTCGAAAGCAAATAAAAAAGAAAGTAGAATTGCAGCGGAAGGACTAGCAAATATCTATGTTGATGGAACAAAAGCTGTTATTTTAGAAGTAAATTCTGAAACTGACTTTGTTAGTAAAAATGAAGAATTTAAGACTATGATCGATAAGATTGGTCATGCTTTATTAAAGAGTGATGCAAAGACATTGGAAGAAGCAGAAAATGTTCCTTGCGAAGACGGAACAATTAAAGATCTAATTGTAACAAACATCGCTAAAATTGGTGAAAAATTATCTTTAAGACGTTTTCAAATTGTTTCATTGAGTGATAATGAAGTATTTGGTTCTTACTTACATATGGGCGGAAAAATTGCTAGTTTAGTAGTTTTAAAAGGTGCTGACGAAAGTGTTGCAAAAGATGTTGCAATGCAACAAGCAGCAATGCGTCCAGAATACACTTTTGTTAGTGATATTCCTGAAGATGTTTTAGAAAAAGAAAGAGAAATTCAAAAAGAACTTGCTATGAATGAAGGAAAACCTCAAGAGATTGCTGAAAAGATGGTTGAAGGTAGAATGAAAAAATTCTATAAAGAAGTATGTTTAGTAGAACAAACATTTATTAAAGATAACAATGTATCTGTTGGTGATTACGTAAAAAATCATGGCGGCGAAGTTGTTCATGCGATTCGTTATGAAGTTGGCGAAGGCATGGAAAAAAGAAATGATGATTTTGCTGCTGAAGTTATGAGCCAAGTAAAAGGAAATTAAAAATTTGACACTTTTTAAACAAAGTGTCTTTTTTTCTTAGGCTAGAACTGTTATAATCATAACAGGGAGTGATTCAGGATGATTAAAGTAAAAGAAAAACCTCCAATGCCGTTATTTCAGAAAATTTTTTATATCATTAGTTTTATTTTCTTATTTGCAGCATTCATTTACTTAGGAACAAAAAATTATAATGCACCAATCCGGAAATTATCTGATCAAGAAAGTTTTACACAAGAATATGGAATTACCAGCGACAATCTTTATGCTTATAAAAATGCACAGGATGTTTTGGAACTTTTAAATACTGGTAGTGGCATAATATTCTTCGCATTTCCAGAAAATGAATGGAGCCATATATATGCTGACATTTTAAACGAGGTAGCCAAAACTTATGAAATAGAAGAAATATGGTACTATAATTTTAAAAACGATCGTAGTAACAACAACTATTATTATAATAACATTGTCCGCATTTTAAATGCCTATGTCCCTGTGATAGACACTGGCGAAAAAGAATTATACGCTCCATCATTTGTGATTGTCAAAGACGGAGAAATTATTGGGTATGACGACGAAACTGCAATTGTAAGTGGCGACGTAACCGTAGATGACTATTGGACAATGGAAAAACAGCAAAGAAAAAAAGTAGAATTAGGTATACTTGTCCAAAAATATTTAAATGAGGTTTCAAATGAAAGCTAAACAACAAGAAACCTCGGAAAAGATAATTATGAGCGAAAAGCAAAAAGAAGTTATATATTGTGTTTTTTTCCTAATTGTTTTACTTTTTTTAGCTTTTGGCGACCGAGTTATATTACATTTTATCACGAAACAGCCAAATCCAAATCCATCAATTTCCAGAGGAGAGCAAGAAGCTAGCAGTATTCCCGTGTTTATGGAAGAATTAAATATAAGTGATATATTAAACAAACTAAATAACCAAGAAACTTTTGTGCTACTATCTACCCGTGATAACTGCTATACATGTAAAAGCTACATTCCCTTATTAGAAGAAGAATTTGCAAAATATGATATTACTGCTTACTATATGAATCGTAGCTTATATGATTTAAATAATGATGAATTTGTTGCATTTACAAAAACGAACGAAAATATCGAAAAAAACTTGCAATATACACCATATATCATGTATTTTAAAGAGGGAGTGTTACAAGATGAACTAATTGGTAGTAAAGAAAGAATAGAAATAGACGAATTTATTCAAAAAAACGAATTAGAAAATAATAAAATATAGAAAGAGGAGATTATGAATACAGAACAAAAAATGCAAAAAGCAATTGAAAATTTAGAGGGAAGATTGGTTACCATTCGCGCTGGTCGTGCGAATCCGGCACTCCTTAGCAAAGTGATGGTATCTTACTATGGAACGCCAACCCCTATTCAAAGTGTGGCAAATATTACGGTTCCAGATGCCAAACAATTAATGGTAAAGCCATTTGACAGAAGTTCTTTAAAGGATATCGAAAAGGCAATTAATGAAGCAAATTTAGGAATTGCACCTATTAATAACGGGGAAGTGATTATTCTTCCAATGCCAGAACTCACAGAGGAACGAAGAAGAGAATATGTAAAACAAGCGAAAGCTTTGTGTGAAGATGCCAAAGTCGCTTTAAGAAATATTAGACAAGATGCGAATAACGAGATCAAAAAAATGGAATTACCTGAAGACGAAGAAAAATCAGAATTAGAGGATGTTCAAGAACTAATTCAAAAATATAATAAAATTGTCGATGAAAAAGGAAAAGAAAAAGAAGCAGAACTCATGGAAATTTAAGAGTTCTATTTTTTAAAGAAAAGAAATACTGCGAGATATTCCAGAGAAAGAAATAGAAAATTTATTTTCTGTGGAATTCCTTTCGGTTCAATAATAAAAAATATGCAAAAAAACACGATTTTTTTCGATTTATCTCGCGTTTTTGCTTGAGGTTCCACCAAAGTGGTGCTATAATCATTTATAGAAAAGCACGAAGGGAGGGGAAATAGTTATGAATTCCAATAAAGTAATCGTAAAAGATGGCGATATTGATAAGGCTTTAAGAAGATTTAAAGTAGTGGTTGCTAAAAGTGGTGTCCCTTCTGAATTTAAAAAAAGAAAACATTATGAAAAACCAGGAGTAAAGAGAAGAGAAGAAAAAAAGAAAAATATTCGTAATTCTCGAAAACATCGTAATTATTAGGATACTATATGTATTCTTTTTATTTATAGAAAGAGGGATAATATGAGTTTAAATGAAAGAATTGCTAATGATATGAAAGAAGCAATGAAAAGTCAAAATAAGTTTTCTTTATCTGTACTTAGAATGCTTAAGAGTGCCTTGCAACTGGAAGGAATTCAATTAAAAAAAGAGTTAACAGATGAAGAAATTATGGTTGTGATTAAAAGAAATGTAAAACAAAGAAAAGATTCTATGGAAGAATTTAAAAAGTTTGGCAAAACAGAGGAAGTAGAAAATTTAGAGAAAGAAATCGAACTTTTAAAGAAATATTTACCAGAAGAATTAAGCGAAGAACAAATCGAAGAGGCAATTGATCAAGTATTTGAAGAATTGAAACCACAAAGCATCAAAGATATGGGTCATATTATGAAAGAATTGACTTCCAAAATTGGTAATCAAGCAGATATGGGAGTTGTAAGTTCTAAAGTTAAAGCAAGATTACAATAATGCTTTCGAATAAAATGACATATTTTGTCGAAAGCATTTTTTTTGTGTCAAATTTTTGTTAAATTATAATCGAAGGTGATTATATGGATATGTATTATCAGAATGAGACATTATATATTGATATCGCAGATGGGTTATCATTGGAAGAGTATCAAGTTTTAAAAACTAAAATATTTAGAGTTGTAGAAGATTATGGAGTTGATCGAGTAGTAATCAAAAATCATCATCATGTATTTCATAATCGGTTTTATTTAAATCAAATGAAGCAAGACTTTTCCAGAACTTTTTCTGGAGATTTCTTAATTAAATAACTCATAAATTTTATTCTAAAAAACCATACTAAGTGTGGTGAAGAGTATGAAACAAAATTTTTTGTTAGATGCAGGGAAATCGTTAAATACAGAGGATCTTATTGCGACAAAAAAAGAAAGAAATGTTGAGATTAAACATTATAAAATTAAAGAAGATGACAAAGAGATTCGTAAGGGAGATCATTTTACCATCAATTTTGATGCAACTGTCTTATATCAAAATTCTCTTTCTCTAGAAAAGGTATTTACAAAGACATTTAAAACGTTTTTAAGAAAATATCATAAAGGTGGAACGATCTTAATCATCGGTCTTGGTAATTCATCTATTATTGGCGATTCCTTTGGTGCTAAAGTGTTAGAACGACTTGTAGCCACTAATCAGTATAATGATTTTTTAACGATTCCCAAAGTAGCGTTATTTACACCTGAAACGACTTCGAAAACTGGGATTTCTTCTTTTCGACTGATTGAAATGGTAGTCGGATATCTAAAACCAGATGTAATCGTTTTAATCGATAGTTTTATTACAAAAGAAGAAGAATACTTGGATATGTCCTTAGAACTTAATGATTGTGGAATTGTCTTTGCTGATCAATTACGAAGCAATAAAGAAATTACATTCGAAACATTCCACATTCCAGTGCTATCTATTGGATACCCAGCTCTACTGAGAACCCGTCATTCTTTCTTTTGCAAGCATACGATTGTAAATGATATTGAAATTATTAGTAATTTAGTATCGCATGCAATCAATCAAATCATTTTAACTTAAAAATCTAGAAACATCTAGATTTTTTTATGATTTCTTGCTATAATTTTGTCATTAAGAGGGTATGATTATGTTTGGTAAAATTATTTTTATTAGTGAAAGTGTTGCACACTTAGAAAACACCTTAAAAAATGATGAGTCTATGGACTTGATGAATGTTCATGTTATTTTTGAGGCACCAAATCAGAGAATTTTAGGGGAAATTTCAGAGATAAATCCTGATATTATTAAAATTCGCTTTTTAGGGGAGTATATTGATGGACGATATGTCAATGGTGTTATTAGAAAACCGCTTCTTTCTAGTAAGATCCGAATTATTAATGAAGCGGAATTAAAGGAATTAATTGGAACCAAAGATAATAAGTCTTTTGAGTTAGGCGTCAGCGCAATTTATAAGAATTATGTGGTTTATCCAAAGATTAATTCGTTCTTTTCTAATCACTTCTTTATTTGTGGTAACTCTGGTGCTGGTAAAACTCATGGTATTTCTAGAATTATTCAAAATGTATTCGGCGATAAAGAAGTTGTGAATGAAAATGCGAATCTTTTCTTATTTGATGCTTATGGAGAATATAAAAATGCTTTAAGAGATATTAGTAAGTATAATCCAAAATATTGTTATAAGTTTATTACTTCTAATCAACAAGAAGCAACTGATTTTCCTCTTCAAATACCTGTTTCTTTATTAAAGTTAGATGATATGGCTTTACTTTTACAAGCAAGTAGTCATAGTCAGCTACCAATTATTGAAAGAACAATTCGATTAGCAAAAATATTCAGTCAAAATAATGAAGAGAGTGAACGTTATAAAAACCACTTGATTGCAAAAGCTCTTTTGGCTATTTTGTTTAGTAATCAGACAACTGCGCATAAGAAGAATGAAATATTTACTATTATTGAAGTATGTCATACACCAGATTTTAACTTCGACTCTAGAATTGCTGGACTCGGTTATTCTAGAAGTTTCTCTGAATGTTTTGAAATCGATTCCAATGGTAATTTTGGAGAGTCTGTATTAATTACAGATTATATTTTAAAACATGTAGATGATGAATTAGAAGAAACAAAAGAACCGGCTATTTATTCTTATTCAATGTTAGATTTTTCTAAAGCTTTGGAATTTACTTTGATTAGCGAAGGATTTCAAAACAATAGTAAAGTCTATGATGATGCAATTATGATAAAGGTTCGTTTATCTAGTATTTTAAATACTAAAGTAGGTACCTATTTTACGAATCCTGGATACGTAACTAGTGAAGATTTTGTAAAAACATTAGTAAATATGAATGGTAAGAAAGCTCAAATTATTAATATTAACTTAGAAGATGTGGATGACGTTTATGCTAAGGTGATCGTAAAGATTGTATGTAGAATTTTATTTGATTATACTAAGACCTTGAAAAATCGTGCTTCGATGCCAATGCATTTAATTTTAGAGGAAGCACACCGTTATATTCAAAAAGATAATGATACGTTCTTGCTTGGTTATAATATTTTTGATAGAATTGCGAAGGAAGGCCGTAAATACGGGGCTATTTTGGGTGTAATTTCTCAACGTCCAGTAGAGATTAGTGATACCGTTATTGCTCAGATATCGAATTTCTTAATCTTTAAAATGACCCATCCAAAGGATCTAAAGTATATTGAAGAAATGCTTCCAAATATTAGTCAAGATGTAATTGAAAAGCAAAAAACGTTACAGCCTGGTACTTGTGTAGCATTCGGAAGTGCATTTAAAATACCAATGATTGTTAAAATGAATATGCCAGATCCACCTCCATATTCCTCTAACTGTGATGTTTCTGGTTGTTGGACGACTCCGGTTATACAAAATGCACAATCTAACACTCCGCCTAGTATGCCAAATACTGGCGGTGGAGAACCAATGATGCCTAATAATAATATTCCAATGAATGAAGGAATGCCAGGACAACCTGCTATACCAACAAGCCCAGAAATTATGCCGGCACAACCAAATATAGAAATGCCTGCTAGTGCGACTATATAAGCTATGCGAAAGCATAGTTTTTCTTTTGGAAAAAATATGTTAAAATAAATAGCTACAAGTAGGTGATTTCTGATGAATTTAAAAGAAGAAGTTTTAAGACATATATCTTCTCATCCTGAATGGGATTTATTTACTAAGGCTCGTTGGATTTATTTGAAAACTTGTTCTATTTTTAGTTATGACTGGAAATACTTTTATGCATCAAAGGAGACTAAAAAGGAAATTTATCAATTAGAGTTAGATATTGAAAATATCGAAACTACGGATATTATTTGTAGTACGTGGTGTGATTTATTTGTGAAATTATTAAATTTAATTCATATAGAGGCCTGGATTGTGACAGATGCTACTTTGCATTGTTATGTTTTGTTTAAAATTGATGAAAATATCTATAGAGCAGATGCTACTAAAGGATATGATTTTTCGAGAGTTAAAATAGGATGTTCTACTAATGGATTTTATCCATTTAAACCCGACATTTTTTTTGCTAGTCGTTTAACTAGTTGTGATGTTTTTCTTCGTTATAAACAAAAATGGTATGTAGATGAAGCTATCAAACATATTAATGAGGATTTTAGAAAAGAAAATTATACTAACAATCGGGAATTTGGCCAAGCTTTTGATTATGAGCAATTATTTTATAAGATTTCTTTGATACAAAGTTTAATTAATACAACAAGAAAAATTAAAGGGTTTCATGATACAGATTTTTATTTAAGCTATTTAGGAAGAAACTTGTTTACTTGTATTGAGAAAAATGAATTGTTGATTCAATCTTTTTGGAATTTACAAGAATATGAGGATATTATAGATTTTGTAGTAGTTCGTAATCATGATGGAAAACATATCTATGTGCTTAAAGATGTGAACCATAAATATTGTCTATTAGAAGCAACTAATGATGATATAGATTTTTATACTTCTCATTATCAAGGAAAATATGAAAATTTGATTTTACAGTATAAAAAGTAGTAAGTATGATTTTAAAAGTTTTTTTCTTAATTTAAATACATTCATATTATAGATAGAATTGCTTAAAGGATATAATTTTTCTATTCCTGTAACTATTCACACCTTTAAATTCAGAGCACGGCAAAAGGCAATCAGTTTTGATTGTTTTTTTGGTTTTCTGATTG
>CALVOL010000054.1 GCA_944350285.1 uncultured Bacilli bacterium
AGAAAATTATTTTATACTGTTGCAGTATAGAGTAATTTTCTTTTTTATGCTATAATCATCTCGACAAATTACAATTTGTTGAAATGTTAAAATACATTGCTTGTAGCAATGCGTTTTTTATCATAGAATTGAATTAACGAAAGGAGGAAATTTTATGTTAAAGGATAATTTAAAAACTTTAAGAAAGAATAAAGGTATTTCACAAGAAGAATTAAGTGTTAAGTTAAATGTTGTTAGACAAACAATATCTAAATGGGAATCAGGATTATCTGTTCCAGATGCTGAAATGCTTATATCTATATCAGAAGTTTTTGAAACTCCAGTTAGTGAAATTCTAGGTGAAAACATTGAAGAAAAAGAAAAAAATGATATAAAAGTAATATCAGAAAAATTAGAAATTATAAATGAACAACTATCTAGGAAACAAAAACAAAAAAGGAAAAGAACAATAAATTTTTTAATAGTTTTGGATGTATGTATTATATTACTTTTTATAATATTGGCTATATTAGGTAGTCCATATCAATCTTGGGATTATAGTGATCCTGAATGGAGTGTTATTGGAACAATATGGCATTCATTTGAGTGGATATTCTTTAAAGTTGCTCCAATTATGATTATATTAATTACTTTGGCATTAGGAACAATGTTAATAAGAAAAAACAAATAATAAGTTACTGATTAGAGATTATCATAAAATGATAGTCTTTTTTGTTATTTGTAAAAAAGTTTTTCTAAAATTTTTAATTATATTGACTTAAATTTTTTATTATTCTATCATTTTAACAGAGCAAGGTCTTACTCAAAAAATATGAGGAGGAATGATAAAAAATGTATCACGTAAGATTTAAAAATAGTCATTATGAAGCTGGTTATAAATGGGGCAATTTATTATATAAAAACGGAAATATTATAAGTAATCAACACACTTTTGTTATAACAAAAGAAAGGAAAGAGTTTGCTAAAGAATGTTTACCCATATATGAAAAATATTATCCAGAGATATTAGAAGAAATAAGAGGTGTTGCTGATGGACAAAGATGTTCTTATGAAGATTTATATACTTTTTTAATTAGTATGTATTGTTTTGAATTTAATAATCATTGTACTTGTATAGCAGTTAAGGATAAAGATAATATACTTTTTGGAAGAAATAGTGATTTTTTGGTATCACTAGAAAAATTATATATGAATTGTCTATATAATTTAGATAATGTTTATGCTTTTAATGGAAATACAACAGCATTTATAGAAATGGAGGATGGAATTAATGAATATGGTCTAGCAGTAGGCTTAACATTTGTTTATCCTACTGTTATAAGAGCAGGATTTAATTCTGGAATGTTAGTTAGGTTTTTACTTGAAAAGTGTAAAACTACTGAAGAAGCAATATCTTTGTTAAAAAGTGTCCCTATTGCATCCCAGCAAACTTTAACTATTGCAGACAGAACAGGTAATATTGTGGTTGCTGAGTGTAATTGTGAAGAAATAGAAATAATAAGACCAAATAAAGATGGTAATTTTGTAACAACAGCTAATGAGTTTAATTCTAAAAAAATGAAAAAATTTAATAATTATGAAGTAGATAATTGGAAAGCAGAAGAAAGATATTTAGTTGCATATAATACTTTAAAAAAATCAAAAAATAATTACTCATTTGATTTAATTAAAGATATTTTATCAGGAAAGTATGGATTTATGTGTCAATATGATAGAAAAACTGATGCTGATACGGTATGGTCTGTTATTTATGATATTAAAAATAATATTATCAATAGGGTTGAAGGAAATCCAAGAAGAAAAAAATTTAAAATAGATAATAGATTAAAATTCAGAAAATAATTCAAATTAGATTATCATGATTACTGATAATCTTTTTTATATAGTTTTACATACTTTAAGTATGTATATCTTGACAATGACATAATATTTAATATATAATTTATACATACCAAAAGTATGTATATTGGAGGTAAACTATGTCAAGAAATAAATATCCTGAAATAACGGTAGAAAAAATATTAGAAGTATCGCAAAGATTATTTTTAGAAAAAGGGTATGATAATACTAAAATTCAAGATATTGCAGACGAGTTAGGAATGACAAAAGGGGCAATATATCATCATTTTAAATCTAAAGAGGAAATAATGGATGTACTTGGTGACACAATGTTTGTCAATAATAATCCTTTTGAAATAGTTAAAAAGCGTAACGATTTAAATGGTCTTGAAAAGATGAAATATGTGATTAACCTTAATCAATCTAACGAACAAATGATAGAATTAACAAATCAAGCATTACCACTTTTAGAAAATCCTCAAATTTTAGCTAAGATGTTTGAATCTAATTATCAAAATTTACTTCCTTATTGGTTAGAGTTGATAGAAGAAGGACAAAAAGACGGTTCTATAAAAACAGATCAACCAAGGGAATTGGCAGAACTATTAATATTAACGGATTTATGGATGGTTCCCTCGCTTTTCCCAGGGAATGTTAACGATATAAAGAATCGTTATGAATTTGTAACTATAATGTTAGGTAAAATGGGATTACCACTTTATGATGAAGAAATGCTAGAAAAAATTGATAAGTTGCCATATTATGAAAAATAAATGATTGCCTTCTATAAGGCAATTTAAAAAGGATTTATACATACTTTGAGTATCTATGTTTATGATTGGAGAGAGAAAATGAAACAAATATTTATTCATGGATCAGGACATAAAGGAAATAGTTGGGACGAAACAGTTAAATGTATGCAAGAAAAGGGAAATATATTATATCCTGATTTATCATCAATTCTTAATAAAAAAGAGGCAAGTTATCAAAATTTATATTCTTCTTTTGTTGATTATTGTAATAATATTGATGGAAAAGTTGATTTATGTGGTATTTCATTAGGTGGTATATTAGCACTAAATTATGCTTTAGATTTTCCAAATAAAGTTAATTCATTAGTTTTAATTGGAACTCCACATAAAGTACCAAAAATCATGTTTAGTATTCAAAATGTTGTTTTTAGATTTTTACCAAAATCAATATTTGAGAATATGGCTTTTAATAAAAAAGATACCTTTATTTTAGGAAATACTATGAAAAAATTAGATTTTAGTAATAGAGTACGATATATTAAATGTCCAACATTAATAATTTGTGGTGAAAAAGATAGTGCAAATATTAAATCTGCGTATTATTTATCAGAAAATATTAAAGACTCAAAATTAGAAATTATTAAAAATACTGGACACATTGTAAATGAAGAAAATCCAAAAGAATTGGCAAGAATATTAAATGAGTATTATAAAGGAGTTCAAAAGATATGAGAAGAATCAATGAAAGTGAATTGGAAAAACTGTCAGAATTTATGATAGAACAATTTTGGGGAAAAGAAGAAATGCACCAAATGTTTAAAGGTTTTAATAAAGAAAAAGGAAAAAGTATTGCAACTAATATACTATATATGGAATTGTTGTACTTTTATAAAAAAGGGGATATATACATATTTGATGATGATATAACTGGAGCAATAGTTGGAATACAAGCCAAAAACCTTTTTTCAATACAAAGAATTTTAATGGCTTTAAAATCCAATAAAATATTAAAGTCATTGTCGAAAGAAGAACAAGAGCTGTTACAAAATAATATAAAACCTATTGAAGAAGTTCATAGCAGAAAATGGTATAAAAAATACTGTAAAAATCCTTATTACATACTTCAATTTGCGATTGCAAAAGATATGCGTGGTAAAGGAATTGCTAGAAAAATGTTAGAAGAATTATTTGATTATGCTTCTAAAACAAATAGTAGTATTGTACTAGAAACTTTTACAGAATCAAATGTACCAATGTATGAACATTTTGGATTTGAATTAAAAGAATCTTTTGAAGCAAAAAATAAAGAATTAAAAGAATACAGAATGTTAAAACAATTAAATGATGAAAAAAGGAAAAATATTGTTTTCGGAAAACTAAATGAAGAAGATATAAAAAATGTTGAAAGTAATGTAGATCAAATTGTAAAAGATAGTAATAATATTTTTTAAAACAACTCTTAAAATATTAAATGTTATGTTTGAGGGACATATTTCCAGTTCTAAATGGTAGATATAAGTGCGGTAAAATATTATAATTATATCAGATATTTAAAGAGCTCTTTGTATCTAAAAAATGAAAGGAATGATTGAAATTGAAATTTAATGAAAAATTAATAAAATTAAGAAAAGCAGCAGGTCTTTCACAAGAAGAATTAGGAAATAAATTAAACGTTGCAAGACAAACAGTAAGTAAATGGGAATTAGGAGAAACAACTCCTGAAATGGATAAATTAGAAGAATTGTCTGATCTTTTTGAAATTAGTATAGATGAATTAGTGAAAGATAGATCAATTCCTAATTCTATCATAAAAGAAATTAATCGAAAAAAGGTTGATTCATTGTATCGAGATTCACAAAATGTAAAAAGTATAATTAGGATATATTTAGTAATAGGTATAGGAATATTAATATTTTTTGCATTAATTGTAATTTATGGTATATTTTTTGTCAAATAAAATATTTTAAAATTATTTTATAAAGCAAACTAATGAAACTGTAGAGTTACAATTGATGTGACACCATCAATTGTAACTCTACAAAAAAAATAGAAAAATTTTGAAAATGCCATTTACGTGCCTATAAAAACGTGGTAAAATGATAATATAGGGAAGTTTCAAAAAGGAGATATTGCATCTTCTTTTTTTGTGTTTTAACTTCCAATCGAAAGGAGGCGATTCATTAGAATACTTATATAAGTAGTGACTTTTAATTTTGAAAGGAGAGAAGAATGAAAACTAAAATTAAAAGGAAGTTACATGGAGTTTTGAATGTAGTGCTTATATTTGGAATTTTAATGTCGTCTATACCATTTACTCCGTTAGTTATGAAAGTTAATGCTATGGCAAATATTGATGGAGATAAAATAATTGAAACTGCTCAAAATTATATTGGCTGGACTTACAGTGAAGTTGGAACGTGTACTGGTTTTGTTACACGTGTACTAAACAAGTTAGGTATTGGTGAATCAATAGTAGGAATTCATCCTTATGATATTGATACTCCTCAATCAGGTGGAGGCTCAAGATACGCACCATCTAAAATGTATAATAATGCAATGGCTCATCCTGAAGATGCTGAACATATTTGGTCTGGTTATGCAAAAGATGTACCAGCTAATGCTAGTTTATTTAAAAATGGTGATTTAGTTATTCAAAGACCTGAAGACAAGGCAAACTATGATGGATCAGGACACGTTGCATTTATGCACTTATTTGATAATAAAATTGCAATGTTAGGTGGAGCAACTAATTATGGCGTTGTTGATTCAGTTTTTGGAACTGTTATGACTAGAAGTACTACCATAAATGTTAATGGTATGGATTATATTCATGTATTTAGATTAACTGAAAGAGTTCCGAAAGGTGAAGTTCATGTTCAAAAAATAGATAAAGAATTTAATGTTGCTCAAAATGAAGCTGTGCTGGATGGGGCTGTATATGGATTATATGCTAGAGAAAATATAAAAAATACAGATACTGGTGGTACAGCATATACAACTAATCAAGAAGTAGCACGAGTTACTATTTCTAATGGAAAAGCATCTGTCGGTAATTTATTTTTGGGAGAATACTATTGGAAAGAAATAACTGCACCAAAAGGGTACAAACTTGACAAGAATACCTATAATGTAAGTATTGTTGATGATGGTAGTTCAGAAGTAATTATAAAAAATTCTACCGTTAAAGATGAGGTAATCACAGGTAATTTTGATTTGCAAAAGATTATGACATCTGGTGAAGAATCTGAGATTGTAGAAAAAGAAGAAGGAGCAGAATTTGTAGTAGTTGCTAAAAAATACGTTGATAAATATGGTTCTATTGAAGAAGCATATAAACATAAATCAGAATTTAGTAATAGAGAATATGATTATCTCATTACAAATAGCGAAGGGTATGCTAAATCAAAAGATCTTGCCTATGGCTCATTCATTGTAAAACAAGTCAAAGGAAAAGTTGATACGGATAAAGTAAATGAATGGACATTTACTGTTTCATCTGAAAATCAAGATACTTTGCATTACATAATCAATAACCGTTTATTTACTAGTTATTTAAAATTAATTAAGAAAGATGCTGAAACTGGTAAAACAATTACTTTAAGTAATACAACTTTTAAAATTAAAGATGTTGAAACTGGTGAATACTTGGTTCAAAAAGTGGGAGATAAAAAATATGATACTTGGACTACATCAGAAAATGGTAGTGTAGTCTTACCACTTCAGTTAAAAGCTCAAAAATATATTTTAGAGGAAATCAAAAACCCTGATGGTTATTTAATCACGGATGAGATAGAATTTGAAATTACTAATCAAAATATTTACGAGTTAGATGAAGATGGTAATCCACTAACTGTAATTGAAGTACCAAATACATCTATCAAAGGACAAGTTAAAGTGGAAAAAACAGGAGAAGTTTTAACTGATGTTGAACAAGATGAAAATGGTAATTACCAATTTATTTATGAAGAACAAAAACTTGATGGTATGAAATTTGTCATTGAAGCTAAAGAAGACATAATTGATCCAGCTGATGGAAGTGTTATTTATAAAAAGGGAACTATTGTAGATGAAATTGTTACTTCATCTAAAGAAGATACTTATTCAAAATTACTTCCGTTAGGGGAATATGTTGGTTATGAAACTGAAGCACCTGAAGGTATGGTTCTTGATGATACAAAATATGATATTACTATCAAAGAGGATGGTAATACACCAGTTATTGTTAAAAGTATTTCTGTTCAAAATGAACGTCAGAAAGTAGATGTAACAATTAATAAAAAAGATAGTGAAGATGAAACAGCTATTGAAGGAGCTGTTTTTAATTTGACTTTAAAGAAAGATATTTTACTTCCTAGTGGAGAAGTTTTGCTAAAAGCAGGAACTGTTATTGAAACTGGCAAAACAAATAGCAAAGGAAAATTGTCTTTCAAAGCTGACTTGCCTTTATCTTATGATGGTGAAATCTATTATGAAGTAACAGAAGTAAAGCCAGCTAACGGATATTATCCAAATGACATTATTATTCCTATTGTGTCTGAATATCGAGGACAAGATGTAGAAGTAGTAGACAATGTTAAATATGTATATAATGATGCAATCAAAAACTATATTTTAGTTAATAAAGTTGATGATAAAACATTAGAAAATATTATTAGTAAAGATTTTACTTTTTCTTTATGTAAAGATGAAAACTGTGATAATGTTGTAAAAGAATATTCTGCTAATATTGAAGATGGAACTGCTTTGATTGATATTCGTTATGGTACTTGGTTTATTAGAGAAACAAAAGCACCAGAAGGATATGGATTATCAGACCAAGTCATAAAAGTAGAATTAAATGATGAGGGATTATTTGTTGATAATGAAAAAGTAGAAGTAGATAAAAATTTAGTATATAGTTTTGCATATCAAAATACATTATTACCAGTTGTTCAAACAGGATTAGATAATAATATGCCGCTATACATTGTGATAGGTAGTTTATCTTTACTAGGTATAGTTGGAATTATTTATTCAATAACAAAAAAGAAAAACAAAAAAAATTAAGGCGTAGTATAAACTGAAGTACTACGTCTTTTTCCTTTGTTTTTTAGAAAGGAAACATGATGGATTATAATAAATGGTTAAAACATACATTTTCCTCTGGTACATCAGTAGGTAGAGATTATGTTGAATTTCAAAAAAGAATGAAATCCGACTTAAAAAAGATGGCATTAGAAAATAAACTTGAATTACATTCATTTTCTAAAAATCATTATGAATTTTCAGCTGTACTTAAAGATTCAAAGGAAGATAGATTTGTTTATGTTAGTATTTCAGATGTAAGATTTTTTGTAAATGATTGGTATAAAAATGTTTTAATTAGAACAATGAAACATGATAAAGATTTTACAGGTGGTTCTAATCATTTTTGTTGTTGGAAAGAAGTAGGTATTACAGCAAGGCAGTTGATTGAATTTATGAAACGAAAAGATAATCAAGAAAAGAAAAAAGAAGAGCTAGAATTAGAAATCTAACAGAAAGGGGGATTTACAATACAAGATATTTATCAGGAAGTTCAGAAGCAAGCAAGTATTGTAGACGTTGTTAAATATTATGGAATAGATGCAGACGGTCGAAAAAAAGCAATCTGTCCTTTTCATAATGATACAAACCCTAGTTTTAGTGTTAATCCAAAAAAGAATATTGCATCTTGTTTTTCATGTCATACTTCGGGTAATGTAATTTCAATTGTTCAAAAATTAGAAAAACAATTAAATAACAAAGATATTTCTGTAAATGAAGCAATTGCTAAAGTAGTTGATATATGTAATTTGAATATAGATATTTCAAATTTAAGAAAAATAAATAATGATTACAAATATAAGACCACTTTCAAAAAATATACAGAAGAAGAGCAAAGCCTATTAAAAACAATGGAACTTTTAAATAAAATATTTAATTATAATTTAAAATATGTAAATAAAGATGCTTTAAGTTATATAAAAGATCGTGGCTTAACAGATAAGATGATAGATGAGCTTTCTTTTGGATTTATTCCTAAAGGACAGTTATTGAGTATGATGGATAAAAGAGAAGAGGTTTCTTCAAATGCGTTATTGAAATTGGGATTAATAAGAATGGATGAGTTTGGTAATTATAAAGAGGTTTTTCAAAATAGAATTACTATTCCTATAAAAGATGAAAAGGGTAATATTGTATCTTTTTCAGGTAGAACTATAACAGATGAAAAGCCCAAGTATTTACATACGTCAGAAACAGGACTTTTTCATAAGAAAGAATTACTTTATAATTTTGATAATGCCAAAGTTCTCTCATATAACAATGAACTTATTTTAGTTGAAGGTTATATGGATGTAGCAGGTGCAAAAAAACTTGGTTTTGAAAATACAGTTGCCCTTATGGGTGTAGCACTAACTGAAGAACATTTAAAATTAATAAATGCAAATCATTCATCTATTGTATTTGCACTTGATAATGACAAAGCTGGAATAGATGAGATGTTAAAAAGAATCCCAGA
>CALVOL010000055.1 GCA_944350285.1 uncultured Bacilli bacterium
AACTAGATAAATAGTCAAAATAGGTATCACTTAATGAGTTGTTTTTTGCGGAGTACATCTCCGATATCAAAGAAAGAGTGAATTTAAGGATGGTACCGTCTCAACTAGTAGACTCCTTTGGTGCTATCCTTTTTATTTTGGAAAGGAATGATTACATGAAAAATTTTAAAAGCTTAGACAAAAGAAAACCTTATGAGGTAGAACAAGATATTTTAAAGAGTTGGGGTGGAGTTCAAAAAATTTATGAACGTCAAGTAGAATGTCATAAAGAAGACCCAACATTCGTATTTTATGATGGCCCAGCTTTTGCCAATGGCTTTCCTGGACTCCATCACATGATATCTAAAAACTTAAAAGACATTGTATGTAAATATCATGCGATGACTGGTAATAAAGTCTTAAGAAAAGTAGGATGGGATACTCACGGTCTACCAATTGAAAATCATGTAGAAAAAAAGTTAGGATTAAAAACAAAGAAAGATATTGAAGAGTTAGGCATCGAAAAATTTAATAAAGCTTGCCATGATAGCGTAAGAGAAAACGAAGCCGCTTTCACCAATTTAACGAATAAGATGGGACAATTTATTGATGTCGAACATCCTTATTTAACATATAAAAATGAATACATCGAAACAGAGTGGTGGATACTAAAACAATACTTTGAAAAAGGACTATTCTACGAAGGAAACAGAGTTACCCCATATTGTCCAAGATGTGGAACATCTCTTGCATCTCATGAAGTGGCTCAAGGATACGAAGACATCAGTACCGAAACCGTAATCGTTCCAATGAAGTGTCAAGAAATGGATGCTTACTTCCTAGCATGGACGACAACTCCATGGACGCTTCTTGCCAATGTTGCATTATGTGTAAATCCAAATGAAACTTATGTATTATGTGAATCTCGTGGTGAAAAATTTATTTTAGCAGAAGCCTTAGCAAGCACTGTATTAGGCGATGAATATGAAGTACTAGAAACCTATAAAGGAAAAGATTTAGAACACAAAAAATACGAACAATTAATTCCAGAACTAGAAGTATCTGGTGAGTGTTTCTTTGTTTGCTGCGATGAATATGTTACAACGGACTCTGGTACTGGTATTGTTCACATGGCTCCAGCTTTTGGTGAAGATGATGCCCGTGTCGGAAAAAACTATAATCTTCCTTATGTCAATCCAGTTGGTCGTGATGGCTGTTATACGGAAGGACCATGGAAAGGAATGCTTGTTTTCGATGCTGATAAAGAAGTCATTAAATACCTAAAAGAAAATAATAAACTATTCAAAAAACAAAAAATTACTCATAACTACCCACATTGTTGGAGATGTCATAGCCCATTAATTTACTATACATTACCAAGCTACTATATTGCTGTATCAAAATACAAAGATGAAATCATCAAAGCAAATCAACAAGTAAATTGGTATCCAGCATATGTTGGAGAAAAAAGATTTGGTAATTGGCTTGAAAACTTAAAAGACTGGGCTGTTTCTAGAACCCGTTATTGGGGCTGTCCAATTCCATATTATACTTGTGAATGTGGTCATACAGAAATGCTTGGTTCCATGAAAGAACTAAAAGAAAAAGCTATCGAAGAAATTGACGAAAACAACCTTGATTTACATCGTCCCTATATTGATAATATCCATATCAAATGTCCAAAATGTGGTAAAGCGATGACTCGTATTCCAGACGTCTTAGACTGCTGGTTTGACTCAGGGTCTATGCCATTTGCACAGTACCACTATCCATTCGAAAACAAAGAATTATTCGAATCACAATTTCCAGCTGATTTCATCTGTGAAGGAATTGACCAAACAAGAGGCTGGTTCTATACTTTACTTGTCATTTCCACATTCGTAAAAGGATGCTCTCCATACAAAAACGTATTAGTAAATGACTTACTTCTTGATGCCGAAGGTAAAAAAATGAGTAAGAGTCGTGGTAATATTGTCGAACCATTTACAACCATTGAACATTATGGAGCTGATACTGTTAGATTTTATCTACCGTATGTCTCACCAGTATGGACTCCATTAAAATTTAATGAAGAAGGACTAAAAGAAGTATATTCTAAGTTCTTAAATCCTCTAAAAAATACTTATAGTTTCTTTGAAATGTATGCGAATGCAGATGGCATTGATACAGACCTTTGCATGGTTCCGTATAAAGACCGCGAAGAAATTGACCATTGGTTACTATCAAAATACAATGGCCTTGTAAAAAATGTAAACGATGCTTTCCAAGAATACGACTTAAACAAAGTAACGCGTTTCATTGCATCCTTTGTTTCTGAAGATTTATCAAATTGGTATATTAGAAGAAATAGAAAACGTTTCTGGGACTCTGAAATGACTCTTTCTAAAAAAAGTGTCTACATTACAACCTATGAAGTCTTAGTAGGCTTATCTAAATTAATCGCTCCAATTACTCCATATATTTCTGAAGAACTCTTCCAAAAATTAACTGGCGAAGAAAGTGTTCACTTAACAAGCTATCCTGTTGCAGATGAAACTCTAATTGACCTTGCTCTAGAAGAAAAAATGGACTTAGTAAGAGACCTAATCCGTCTTGGTAGAAATGCCAGAGAAGAAGCAAAAATAAAGGTACGTGAACCATTATCTACCGTGTATCTTGATGGTCGTAAAAAAGAAATTATCAAAGACTTAATGGATTTAATCCAAGAAGAATTAAATGTTAAAACAGTAGAGTTTATTGAAGATTTAACTATATACATGAACTTTACAGTAAAACCAAACTTCAAAGAAGTAGGAAAAGTCTTTGGTTCCAAAATGAAAGACTTTCAAACAGCTTTAAGAGAATTAAGTGAAAAAGAAATCATTGCCCTAGAACAAGACGAACCAATCACAATTACTTTAGATGGCGAAGAGATAGAAGTAAATGCAGCGATGGTTGATATTCGAGTAGAGGCAAAAAGTGGCTTTAATGTAGCAATGGAAGGGAAAAACTTTATTATTCTAAATACAGAAAGAACCGAAGAATTAGTATTAGAAGGTCTTGCAAGAGAATTTGTAAGCAAAGTACAAAACTTAAGAAAAACAAAAGGATTAGAAATTACAGACCGTATTACTTTGTATTATCAAGGAACACCTGCTTTTGAGAAAGCTCTAGAAATGTTTAAAGAATATATCCAAGAAGAAACATTAGCAACAGAAATTGTGACGAAAGAAGACATTACAGAAACTTTTGATATTAACAGCGAAAGTGTCAAGATTGATTTAGAAAAATGCGGAAAATAAAAAGCTTAATGAAAAAAGAATTAAGCTTTTTTCAATTAACAAAAAAATACTATATACCAATAATATGAAATTTATTTGAAAAGTAAGAGTTGAAGTGATACAATAAAAAAGTCAAAAAAGATGAAGAATGAAAGAATTTGTAGTTTATGGTAAGGATGTGTTATATGAACCCAGAAAAGATTGGGGCTTTCATTTGTTCTTTAAGAAAAAAGAAAAATATGACCCAAAGCGAATTAGCCGAAAAACTTTCCATAACCAGTCAAGCAGTTTCAAAATGGGAAAATGGTCGCGGTATTCCTGATATAGAATTATTAAAACAAATGAGTGAATTATTTCAAGTAGACTTAGAAACTTTATTAAATGGTGAGGAAAAAAAGAAAAAAGTTCCTCGTAAACTTATCATAATTTACATTTTATTCTTTCTACTCATTCTTGGTATTTTCTTCTATCTCTCCAAAAACAGAAATACTGGATTTTCCTTTACCGATTTAGTAAGTACGAGTGAAGCTTTTTCAGTAAAAGGAGTCGCAGCTTATTCTAACGAACAAAGTTCTATTTTTATTTCAGACATAACATATTTAGGAAACGAAACATTAAAAAATTATACATCTTTAGAATGTATCTTATATGAAGAAGATGGAAATGTCGAAAGAAAAATTGGCGAGTCAGCTAGTAATTCAGAAGAACCAAAGACATTAAATGATTTATTAAAACAAATTGAATTTCATTTAGATGCTTTTGAAGTCAGCTGTAAAAATTTAAGCGAAAGTAGTCTCTATTTAGCAATTCATGCGAAAACAAAAGAAGAAAAAACAGAGACCTACATCGTTCCATTAGAACTAACAAGTTGCCAAAATACTCACTAAACGCATCGTTTACCCATAGAAACGGTACGTTTCTTTTCTTTTTAAGAAAAATAAATTACAATGGAGTCATGGAGGGAAGATATGAAAAAAAAGCACAAAATAATAGGGGGATGTATAGTAGGAGTGTTATTACTTGTACTAATCGTGTTTATTGGGTTAAATATAATTTCTCAAAATAACACAGAAGTAGAATCGATTATCAGTATGATGGATAGTCAAATAGAAAAAGAAAAAAAGTTTACAATAGAAGGGTACACATTAGATAATCCAAATGTGATAGTAAACCCATACGGAAATTCACCTTTAACAGCACTTGTCATCTTTGAAACACCAGAAGAAACAGAAGTAAGCATAACAATTCCGGGCAAAGACAAAAACACCACGTATACGCATACGTTCGAAGAGTCGAAAGAACACTATTTACCAATCTATGGGTTATATGCCGGAAAAACAAATAAGATTACTATCAGTGCCGAAGGAAAGACCAAAACAATTGAAATTATCACCGAAGAATTACCAGAAGATATGGTTCTTCCAGAAAGCATCAAAGCTGAAAAATCAAAACTTGGAAATGAACTATATTTCTTTACACCATCCAGTGCTGGATATACAGTTGCCTATGATTTGAATGGCGACGTCAGATGGTATTTAACAAACTATGCAATATGGGAAATGAACCGTTTAGAAAATGGTAATCTCCTATTAAGTACCGAAAGACTTGTTAATTCACCATACTATATGACAGGGTTATATGAAATGAATTTACTAGGAAAAATAGTAAAAGAATACAGTCTGCCAGGAGGATATCATCACGACTATGATGAACTACCAAATGGAAATCTATTGATTGCCAGCGATAACTTCTCATCAGGAACTGTAGAAGACTACATTGTAGAAATGGATAGAGAAACAGGCGAAATAGTAAAAACTTTTGATTTAACAACAATCCTTAACAAAGAAGATGGTAAAAGTGAAAACTGGACCCAGTACGATTGGTTCCATAACAACTCTGTATGGTATGATGAGAAAACAAATTCGATTACGTTATCAGGAAGACATCAAGATGCAGTCATTAATTTAGATTATGAAACAGGAAAGCTCAATTGGATTATTGGGGATCCAACGAATTGGAGTGAAGAGTATCAAAAATATTTCTTTACCCCAGTAGGAGATGACTTTGAATGGCAATGGAGCCAACATGCAGCAATGATTACTCCAGAAGGGTATGTCTTTATCTTAGATAATGGAAACAACAAATCAAAAATAGAAAGCGAATACGTCGGTGCAAGCAATAGTTATACTAGGGGTGTTATGTACAAAATTGATACTGAGAACATGACAATCGAACAAATTTGGGAATATGGAAAATCTCGTGGCAGCGAATTTTATAGTCCTTATATTTCTGATGTGGACTACATAACAGAAGACCATTACATCGTCCATTCTGGCGGTATTGTATCTGTCGATGGTGAGCCATCAAACCAACCAGCCGGCCTATCAGAAGGAAAGATTGAACTAACAAGCGACACAGTAGAACTATTAAACGATAAAGTAATCTTTGAAATCAAATTACCAACCAATAACTACCGTGTTGAAAAAATGTCTCTATATAACGAAAATGAAACAGTCACATTAGGCGGTCAAACACGTGTTGGCAGCCTAGGAGAAACTAGCGAAGATAAGACGACATTAGGCTTTAATATTGCATCACATGATTTTAGCGAAGTTGAAGAAAGTCACAACATAAGCATAACAAAAGAAAGCGATAGATTAGTCTTCAAAGGCCAGTTCGTGCGTGGTACAGATGTCGAAGTATTACTTTATAAAAACGGGCTTATGCATACCTATGAAGTACCAATTAGCAAAAAACCATATACGGCATTATGTGTCGATATCTTTACCGAAGAAGAGACGGAAAATGGAATTGTCGTCACAAAATACATCAATCAAGAAGGATTAAACGGAAAATACTCGATTTATTTAAAAATTAATGGTATACTGTATAACACAGGAAAATATGTGAGGTTTTAATTATGGATAACAAAGTACTAAAATATTTTTTAATCTTTATCGCTTTATTTATCGTGGTAATTGTTGCTTTAGCATTTTATGATAATGCAACTAAAGTAAAAGTATTAAAAGAAGATCATTTGTCAGATGTCACATTTGATGAAAATAAAAAGAACATCTATATTTTCTGGGGCAATGGCTGTGCCCATTGTGAAGATTTAAAAGAATTCCTAGAAACCAATACCGAGCTATGGGAAGAGGATTATCAAATATTTTCGTTTGAAACATGGAAAGACGAAGAAAATCAAAATTTAATGGATAACTTGATGGAATTTTTAGGACGAGAAAATGAAGGAACACCAACTGTACTAATCGGTGAAGAAGTTCTAGTAGGTTTTGGCGCTTCTGATGAAGAAAAATATAAAGAAGTCCTAGAAGCAGAAAAAGATAGCGATCATGATGCGATAAAGGAATATCAGTCACAAGAGTAGGAAAAAACTCCTACTTTTTTTGATTTCAAAATATATTAATGGGAGTTATATGTGTAGTCTATATATAGAATAGAGGTAGATGTCGAAGAAGTTTTAAAAATATCATAGAAATGTGGCATTTTTTTCGTTGCTAATTTCTAAATTTATATATATAATAGTAGTAAGAAAAGAGGAGTCATATGGAATATTGGGTAATGTGGTTAGCAATAGTGATTTTACTAACGATTATAGAATTTGCTACGGTAAATCTAGTATCAATTTGGTTTGTGATTAGTGGGATTCTATCATTGATCATATCCATATTTACGGATAATTTCTTAATTCAATTTGGAGTGTTTGTACTGGGAGGCATCCTATTATTACTAATGACAAAACCATTACTCAAAAAAATGAAACAATTTCCTACTACCAAAATCAATTTAGAACGAATTATTGGAATGGACGGGATTGTAACAGAAGAAATAAAGAAAAATATTGTAGGGGAAGTGAAAGTAGATGGCAAGCTTTGGAGTGCCGTCGCGGATGAAACGATTCCTGTAGATACAGTAGTCAAAGTAGAAAAGATTGATGGAGTCAAATTAGTTGTGAAAAATGATGACCCAGAAAAAAAGCAAGAAGCAAAACCACGAAAAGAGACAAAAAAGACAAAGAAAAAGAAAGAAGTGAAATAAAATGACAATATTTATTATTTTGTTAATTTTAGTAATTATTATCATAGTTCCTTGTATTAAGATTGTTCCCCAATCAAAAGTTTATGTAATTGAACGAATTGGTTCATACTATACAACATGGCATAATGGCTTGCATTTTAAAATTCCATTTATCGATCGGATTGCCAACGTTGTTTTATTAAAAGAGATGGTTCGTGACTTTGCACCACAACCAGTAATTACGAAAGATAATGTGACAATGCAAATTGATACGGTTGTATATTTTCAAATTACGGATGCCAAACTTTATACTTATGGGGTCGAGTATCCTATCAGTGCGATAGAATCATTAACAGCAACAACACTAAGAAATATTATTGGAGAGTTAGAATTAGACCAAACTTTAACAAGTCGAGATATCATTAATGCTAAGATGCGTTCTATTTTAGACGAAGCAACCGACCCTTGGGGTATCAAAGTAAACCGTGTGGAAGTAAAAAATATTTTGCCACCAAAAGATATCCAAGATGCGATGGAAAAACAAATGCGTGCAGAAAGAGAAAGACGGGAAAAAATCCTACAAGCAGAAGGCGAAAAGAAATCTTCCATTTTAATCGCGGAAGGAGAAAAAGAAAGTGCAATTTTAAGAGCAGAAGCAGACAAAGAAGCAAGAATTAAACGTGCCGAAGGAGAAGCAGAAGCCTTACTAAAAATCAAAACAGCGGAAGCGGATGGTATCAAACTTTTAAAAGAAGCGAAAGCAGATGCGGCGGTATTACAATTAAAGTCCTATGAAACATTAGGTCGTGTAGCAGATGGACATGCGACTAAGATTATCCTGCCAGCCGAACTATCAAACATAGCAACTTTTGGAACTGTACTACAGGAAAGTTTACAACATGATCCGAACCCAGTACCACAAAAACCAACGAAAGGAAGAGGAGAGTAGTCTCTCTTTTTTTCTAGAAAATGATATATAGTTATGAGGTTTCACAAACGGAACAAAGTGAAATCAATCTCGCTGCAAGTTACAATGTAAACCTGCTAAAGATTCTTCAAAAGTATGAAAATTACGCAAGCTTAGATATGAAATATGTTTATGAATAGGAGGTGTGCTATGCGTGTTTCTCATGAATTTCCACCAGTCTTTGATGAAAATTCAAAAGTTTTAATCTTAGGATCGATTCCGAGTGTGAAATCAAGAGAAGTAGGATTTTATTATATGCATCCCCAAAATCGCTTTTGGCCTGTTTTAGAGAATGTATTTCAAGAAAAAATTGATGATAAAAAAGAATTTTGCCTTCGTCATCACATTGCTTTGTGGGATACATGTGAATCCTGCGAGATAACTTCTTCTAGTGATGCATCGATCAAAAAAATTGTTCCGAATGATCTATCGATTATTTTTAGGAAAGCTTCTATTCGCCAGATTTTTACAACTGGAAAAAAAGCTCATGAAATTTATCAAAAATATTTATATCCAATTTATAAAAAAGAGGATATTTGTCTTTCTAGTACCTCTCCAGCTAATGCGAGAAAAACATTGGATGATTTAACGAAAGAATACCAAATTATTACAAAATTTCTATAAAGGAACCATTGACGCGTAAAAAAGGGGGTTGACATAGTTTTTTTTTTCTTTTAAAATGTACTTAAGTTGTCTTTGAGAGTACTGGTGATCATTTGGAACATTATTTCACAAATAATAGTCATTTAA
>CALVOL010000056.1 GCA_944350285.1 uncultured Bacilli bacterium
ATTTTATCATATAGTTTTGGTTGTTGTCTTTTTTTATTATTTAAATTGTAACTTTTATTTTTGGAATATCCCTATAAAACAATTAGATATAATCAAACTTCAGAAGATTATTTGGGAAGATTTTATGGAGAATTTATGAGTTATTCTGGAGGGGACGGGCAATCATTAGGAATTGTATTAACACCAAAACATATATGCAATTTATTTTGCGAATTAATTGATTTGAAACCAGACGATACAGTATTGGATCCTTGTTGTGGTACGGCAGGTTTCTTAGTATCTGCGATGCACTATATGTTAAAAAAGACTTCTAGTGAACATGAAAGGATATCAATTAAAAGAAATCAATTACATGGATACGAGTTACAACCTTATATGTTTACTATTGCAACGACAAATATGATTCTTCGTGGAGATGGAAAAAGTAATTTAATATGTGATGATTTTCTAGTACAGGATGCAAATAGATTACAATTAAAAGGCGCAACAGTGGGGATGATGAATCCGCCTTACTCCATGGGTAAAGTAAGTCCTGAAAAATGTGAACTTAGTTTTACTGAACATTTACTAGATAGTTTAGTTAAAGGTGGGAAAGCAATTGTTATTATTCCTCAAAGTGCTGTAACAGGCAAAAATAAATATGAGCAAGGTATTAAAAAAAGTATACTAAAACATCATACATTAGAAGGTGTTATTACTCTTAATACTAATACATTCTATGGTGTAGGAACAAATCCGTGTATTGCAATATTTACAGCTGGTATTCCACATAATGAAGAAAAAATATGTAAGTTTATTGATTTTTCCGATGATGGGTATGAAGTTCAAAAACATAGAGGTTTAGTAGAAACAGAAAGAGCTAAGGATAGAAAACAACACTTATTAGATGTATGGTATAATAGAATAGAGGCTTCCACAAAATTTTGTGTAGAAACAACTGTTAAAGCAAGTGATGAATGGTTACACTCATTTTATTATTTTAATGATGAAGTACCAGCCAGAGAAAAGTTTAAAGATTGTATAGCAGACTATCTTACGTTCGAATTTGGAATTATAATGCATAATCATACTCATATACTATCTAGAAATACAAACAATAGCTTATGCAAAATAACTGAAATGAGCTGTAAAGAATGGAAACCATTTATATTAGATGAAATATTTGATATTAAATCTACATCTAGTGGTATAGATAAAAATAAGTTAATAAAAGGAGACGGAATTTACCCTTATATTACTAGAACTGATCAAAATAATGGTATCGATAGTTTCATATGTGAACAAGATCGAAAGTATTCGAGAGACAATAAAAATGTAATAACTATTGGATTAGATACTCAAACAGCTTTTTATCAACCTATAGAATTTTATACTGGTCAAAATATTCAAATTATATATAATGAAAATTTAAATTATTATAGTGCAATGTTTTTAATCCCAATTTTAAAACAATTAATGGAAAAATTCAGCTGGGGTAGTAATGGTGCTACGCTGACTAGATTGAGAAGAAGTAAAATTTATTTACCAGTTAATGAGAATAAAGAGCCGGATTATGAATATATGAGTAAATACATTAGTAATTTAGAGATTGAAATGTTAGAACAATATAAAAATTATATGGATTTATTAAAAGATTAATATAGAAACATTGGGGTATGTTTGTAAAAAATAAAGAATTAGATGATTTGTACTTATTTGAGAAAATTATTTGTTTATAATATACTTTAGAAAAGTTTGAAGTTGTCAAAGAACAACTCTAATGTATTAGTTGAAAGGATGGATTAGTAATATGAATCATAATCAAACATTTAAACCGGATAATCAAACAATCAGTGATTTATTCTCTTGCCAAGCTATATATGTTATTCCTAATTATCAAAGACAATATAGCTGGGTAAATGAACAATTAGAAGAATTATGGGATGACTTATATGAATCATACACTAATGTTCCTAATGAATGTTATTTTTTAGGATCAATAGTTGTGGTTGATGATGGTCAAGGACGTCATGAGCTGGTTGATGGTCAACAAAGAATAACCACATTGATGATAATGTTAAATGTACTATCAAAAACATTTCCACATATCAATGAAAATTCTGATATTCTATTAAAAGGTAATTTACAAAAAATTAAACACTTAATTTACTTTGATAAAGGAATTAATAGATTGCAATTGCAGATGGATCCTAATTACAATACATCATTTAAAAAAACAATAATAAATCAAGAAAGTTATGAAAACTTTCAATACCCAACTCAAGCCAATTTAAAAAAAGATGATCCTGAGTACAAGTTTATAAATACTGCAAAATTTTTCTACGACAAATTTAATGAGCTGCTAAAATCTGATGGCCAAGATACTTTAGATGGATTTGTTAATTTTATTTTATTTAAAACCAATATTATCAAAACAGTATGTACGAATCAATCGTTTGCTATTAAATTATTTTTAGTTTTAAATGATAGGGGATTAGAGCTTTCTGTTTCAGACATTATTAAATCATATATACTTGATAAATATGATTCAAGTGATAGATATAATGAAAATGATAAAGCAACATTTAATTATAACTGGAAATCGATTGAAAAAATATGCAATGATTATGAATTTACAATTGATGATTTTATGGTTTATTTTGAATATTATAAACTTAAAAGTAATCCAAAGAAGCAAGTTACAGATGAATTAAAGAGGATTATTCAGTCTTCAGAAGTGGTATCTTTGGTGGATGAAATGAGGTTATTTGCTGATAATTTAGAAAAAGTTTATAAATCTACGTTACCTGTAATATATAGTTTGAGATATATTCCGTGGCAAGCTTATGTTATGACAGCTTTAGCAAGTGCATATCAAGTTGATTACCCAGATAAAGAAGAGTTGTTTCAATCTATGAGAAGATTTTTTTATATTTCATGGATTTCTGGTAAAACACTAAACGGAATAAAACAAACATCATTTAATTTAATTGAGGCAATAGTCAATAAAAAGTCTATTGATGAAATAAATGAAATGTTGGATAAATTTATTTATGGAAAGAGATTAATAAGAGATGTTTATCAAAATTTAAATGATGATGTTTATGGCCAAAATTTTTTGAAAGCTTTGATGTTATCTATCGAGTATGAAATCAGAGAGAAAACAAATGTTGGATTCTATAAAATTAATAACTTCATTCATATTGATCATATTTTGCCACAACAATTTGATAAAAGAATAGAAGAATGGAAGAATATTGAAGATGTTTCATTAGCCAAGACATATATCCATAAATTGGGCAATTTGGCTTTACTTCTTGGAAGTAAAAATGAAGAAGCATTAAACCATGGTATGAATGTAAAGATGGATATTTATCAAGGTAAAGATAAAAATGAATCTGGTATAACAGCTTTTGATACAACAAAAAAAATAATTGACAATTATAATAAAGGTGATATCGTTTGGGATGTTTCTCATATAATTGATAGACAAAAATATTTAATTGGATTCATAGAAAATATGTTAGATATATCTGAAGATGATATAGATAAAATTATAGAAGAAGAGCAAAAAGTTAATTCATTACATAAATGGCAATATAAAAATGAGTATTTAACAAACAAAGGACTTGTGTTAAGTATTTTAAAGGATTATATAAACACTAATAATATAAGAGATTATTATTCCATTTCAAAGGAAATAAGAGATTTTAAAATGTATTCACATGAGTTGATAATAAATGAAAATAATGAAGAATATACTTATACAAAATTAGAATGTAATAATTTATCCATATATGTAAGAACTGTTTGTTTAAAAAATGATACAAACAAATTTATAGAAATGATGAAAAAGTATTTTGATTTTGAGTTAATTAAATTAGAATCCGAAAAAGAGATTTATCACTAATTTTAATATTTATTTCTAAAAAGGAGCTTGATGCTTCTTTTTTTTGAGTATAAATCTTTACTTTTTTAACAATTTTCTTTATAATAAACGTTAATGTTTTACGGGAGTGATTTTATGGCTAAGACGTTACCGGTAATGCTACTAAAAAAGTTTGTTTTATTACCAAATCAAGAAGTGAAATTAGAACTTAATAATGAACTATCACATAAAATCATTGATTTCAGTGAAAATGAATATCTTGGTAAGATTGTCATTGTCTCTCCAAGAGATACTTTAGAAGAAGTTCCGTTAGTAGAGGATTTACCAGTCATTGCTGTAGAAGCAAGCATTATAAAACGGATTGAATTGTCGCCTAATCACGAGAGAATAACGTTAATTGGAAACCGTAGAATTAAAGTGCAGAAATACTATAATTGTCCAAGTATTAAAGAGGCATTACAATGTGATTACTATATTCCTCAGCTTCCAAAATTAAATGAGACTGATGAAATTTCAAGAAAAAGAGAATTATTAAAATTGTTAAAGCAGTATGTAAAGACTTCTCCTACCATTGATAATTCTATTTTACAAGAAATTCAGGAGCAAATGTCTTTAGATGAAATTACGGATCGAATAGCTTTTTTCTTGCCAATGCATTTAGAGAAAAAAATGGCCTATGTCGAAGAAATTAATCCTTTAAAAAGAGCAGATAACTTGATTGAGGATTTTATTGTAGAATTGCAAATTTTAAAACTAGATCAAAAAATTAATGTTGCCGTTCAAAAAGAATTAGAAACTAGTCAAAAAGAATTTGTTTTGCGAGAAAGAATTAGAGAACTGCAAAAAGAACTTGGTGAGAATGATCAACAAAATCAAGAGGCTACTCAGTATCGCGAGAAGCTTTCTTCTTTAGATATTCCGAATCGAACAAAGCAAAAAATTGAAAAAGAAATTCAAAAATATGAACTCATGAATGAGATGAGTCCAGATATGTCTTTTGTTAGAAATTATTTGGAAACTTTTTTTTCACTTCCTTGGAATGAGGAAACGATTGAAGCAACAGATTTAAATTACATTAAAAATACATTAAATAAAAGTCATTATGGTTTAAAAGAAGTAAAGGAACGCATTTTAGAATATGCTGCGATGAAAGAAAGAAATCCTATGCTTACAAGTCCAATTATTTGTTTAGTAGGTCCTCCCGGTGTTGGGAAAAGTACGATTGCTTCTTCTATCGCGACAAGTCTACATCGTTTATTTTATAAAATTAGTGTTGGTGGATTAAATGATTCGGCGGAACTTATTGGACACAGGAGAACATATTTAGGTTCTTCTCCTGGTAAAATCATTCAAGCTTTACAAAAATGCGGTAGTAAGAATCCTGTGCTATTAATTGATGAAGTAGATAAAATGGTAAAAGATTATAAGGGAGATCCAGCAAGTGTTCTATTAGATGTATTAGATCCTAACCTAAACCAAACTTTTACGGACGCGTATTTGGAAGAACCTTTTGATTTGAGTCATGTATTATTTATACTAACTGCCAATTACAAAGAAGATATTCCTTTAGAACTTAGAGATCGCCTAGAACTCATTGAATTATCTAGTTATTCGACATTAGAAAAATTAAAACTAGCCCAAGAGTATTTGCTACCAAGTATTTATTTGGAGTATCATTTGTCCCAAGAGGAAGTTCAGTTTTCTGATGAGGCTTTAGAATCGGTTATCTTAAATTATACGAGTGAAGCAGGGGTGAGAGACTTAAGACGAAAACTAGAAACCATTCTTAGAAAAGTAATCATGGAAAGTGTCAAAGATAAAAAAAATCTAAATTTAGTTATTGAAAAGAAGGATATCAAGAAATACCTAGATGAGACTTTATCTTTTCGTGATTTTAGACCTAAATTACATACCAGCGGGCTCGTAAATGGTCTTGCAGTCACAAGTGTTGGGGGATTTGTTATGCCAATTGAGTCTACTTTATATGATGGCACAGGAAAAATATTAATGACTGGACTATTAGGAGATGTAATGAAAGAGTCTTTAAATGTCGTTATGAGTTATTTAAAAGCTAATGCCAAATATTTTCAAATTAACGAATCTTTCTTTGAAAAAAAAGATGTTCACATTCATGTGCTAGAAGGATCTATTCCCAAAAATGGTCCGAGTGCTGGTGTAGCTATTACAACGAGTTTAATAAGTCTTTATACGAATAAAAAAGTATCCAGTGATATTGCTATGACTGGTGAGATGACGTTACGAGGAGAAATCCTACCAGTAGGTGGAATTAAAGAAAAGGTAATCAGTGCATATAATCAGCAAATTCATACTATATATTTGCCGAAAGCCAATGAAATTGATGTTAAAAAAGTTCCTAAAGAAATTCGAGATAGTATGCATATTATCTTTGTAAAACAATATAAAGATATCTATAATTTGTTATTTATTTAAGTTTTGTGATAAAATAAGGGTATCATGTGATAAACAACGTGCCCGTGATGAGTAAACGAGAATATATTAAAGTAAGGAATTAGGAAGGAGGGATAGTGTGAATATTGAAGATTTTCCAATGCTAAAAAAAGATATTATTTATTTAGATAATGGGGCTACTACTTTAAAACCAAAATGTGTCATTGATAAAATAAACGATTATTATGAGAATTATTCTGCAAATGCACATCGTGGAGATTATGATATTTCTTTTAAGGTAGACCAAGAATATGAAAATGCAAGAGAATTAGCTCGTAAGTTTATTAATGCAAAGTATAAAGAAGAGGTTGTATTTACTAGTGGAGCAACTCAGGGACTCAATATGATTGCTTTCGGTTTTTTTGGAAAATTTTTAGAAGCTGGCGACGAAATATTAATTACACAAAGTGAACATGCATCGAACGTTCTTCCATGGTTTATTTTACAAAAGAAGTTGGGAGTAGTGGTTCGTTATATTCCGCTAGATAGTAATCATTATGTGACAATAGAAAGTGTACGTGATGCTATTACTCCTCATACAAAGGTGATTAGTTTAGCGGGAATTACTAATGTTTTAGGTGATGAGCGTCCGATGAAGGAAATCTGCAAGCTTGCGCATGAAAAAAATGTATTTGTTGTGATGGACGCAGCTCAAAGTGTACCTCACAGAAAGATTGATGTACAAGATTTCGATGTGGATTTTTTAGCTTTTTCTGGTCATAAAATGTGTGGACCAACAGGGATTGGAGTTTTGTACGGAAAAAAAGAATTATTAGAAGAGATGGAACCTCAAAACTATGGTGGCGGAATGAATGAGTCTTTTGATAGTGCGGATGAGATATATTTAAAAGACCTTCCAACGAGATTAGAGGCTGGAACACCTAATATTGCTGGAGCAATTGGTCTTGGCGAAGCTATAAAATATTTAGATGGTATCGGTATGGAACATATTTGTGAGTATGAAAAAAACTTAAGAAAATATGCGATTGATAAACTTCTTGAAATTCCTTATATTGATATTTTAAACCTCGAAAGCGATAGTGGGATTATTTCTTTTAATGTCGATGGAGTATTCGCACAAGACGTGGCATATTATCTCAATAAGTATAATTTATGTGTTCGGGCAGGAAATCATTGTGCTAAAATTCTAAAAAAAGAAGTAGGTGTACAAAATAGCTTGCGAGTAAGCCTTTATTTTTATAATACAGAAAGTGATATTGATGCTTTAGTAGAGTTATTACGGAATAAAGATAAGATTATGGAAGAGATGATTTAATGGATATAGAACAGAAAAGAAAGATTATTATGGAGCATTATAGTAATCCTAAAAATAGAAAATTGCCAGATAAAGAAGGCTATGAAAAAGTAAATACTGCGAATTCTTCTTGTGTCGATAATTTGGATATCTATGTGAAAATAACTGATAATCGAATAGAAGACATTACTTTTATGGGAGAAGCTTGTGCGATTAGTATTTCTTCTACTTCGATTATGATTAATAATTTAATTGGTAAAACCATATCAGAAGCTCAGGAGTTTATTACACAGTTTGAAAATATGGTGGAGGAATCTTTTTATGATAAAAAACTTTTAGGTGATGCGAATGCTTACTTTGATATCGCTAGTCAAGGACATCGTAAGACTTGTGCTTTACTGCCTTATATTGGAATAAAAAAGATATTAGAAAACTACAAATAAGAGAAGTAATCTCTTTTTTCTTTGCATATTCTTTAATAGGTGGTATGTATGAATTTATCTGATTTACAAAGAAAAGATATTATTGGTATTTCCAGTGGTAAAAAGTTAGGAAGAATTATGGATGCCCAAATGAATGAACAGGGAATGATTGAATACTTTATCGTGATGGACCGAAAGTTTTTAAGATTTTGGAAAGCAAATGAAGAACATAATATTACTATGAAAGATATTAAAAAGATTGGAACAGATGTGATTTTAGTGGAACAGTAAGACTGTTCTTTTTTAATACAAGCAAAATTAGAATAAAACAAGATAAAAATTACAAACTAGAAATAGTAGTTGTTAGAATTAAAAAAAGAAAAAGTTGCGGAAATGTGCGAGGTGTGGTAATATCATTATAGAAAGATAGGGTTAAGAAAGATGAAACTAGAAAAGTTTAAAGAAAAAGATAATAAAAGAAAATTTATCATTATATTTACAGTTTGTTGTGTGTTCTTATTAGCAGGAGTATTTTTGTATACAAGTTTTGCGATTTTTACTGAAGATAAACAGTTTAATGTGATTAATGGAACATATCAAGACCCAGGAGACTTGTATTTCGCAGTCTATATTGATGGACAAATTACTAATACATTTCCTTCTAAAGATAGTGGATATACGTTAGATACCACTCAAAGTAGTTGTACGAATGGAGCAACTGTATCATGGGATAATG
>CALVOL010000057.1 GCA_944350285.1 uncultured Bacilli bacterium
AGTTATCTATATCCCCTTCTTATTTTCTCTATTTTAATGTGCTGATTTCATTTTATTTTAATTTGCAAATCTATAATTGCTTATCAGTTACTCGAAAAACATTGTTCCATAGATTTTTTTAATCATGAAGTAACGGGATTATCGAAAGAAGAAATCACATGCTTAAAAAAGACTGTAGAAAAGCGAACCATGAGGCTACTTAACAGTCTTTTTTTATTTCATCTTTCTCTTCATTGTATCCATTGCTGTTGTTGCACTATCAAGAGCTGTATTCAGCATTTTGTCAGCATTCTGTTTTGTTTTTGGATTTGTTAGGGCATAAGTTGCAAGTGTTATTCCACCTGCCATTCCTATGCCAAGACCTATTAACATATTTTTCATTTTCTCACCTCATGATTAGTGTGGTCTTTTCTTTGAAATATATACCATAACTTTTCTTTTAAAGAGGTTTTGCGACCTGTTGAGTAATCATTGAAAATCGCCATTTTAAAAGAGATCACTTCGCCTATTAGAATCAAACTTTTCTTTGCTCTTGAAACACCGGTATATATGAGTTTGTTGTATAGCATTTTATAATAGTTTTTACTGATCGGCAATATCACATGAGGAAATTCACTTCCTTGGCTTTTATGAATTGTAATCGCATAAGCATGTTTGATACTATTTAAATCTTCTTTGGTATATACTACTCGATTGCCATCAAAATCTATTACAATTTCTAAATGTTTTTTTGGTAAGTTTTTTTCTTTAATGGATTCAATATAACCAATGTCGCCGTTATATACATTACAATCTGGATTATTTACTAATTGTAAAACTTTATCTTGTTCGCGATAGATGATATCATAATATGAAAATTCTGCTTTCTCTTCGCTTGGTGGGTTCAAAAGCTCTTGTAGTAAAACATTTAGATTGTCTATGCCATTTTCCCCTTTATACATCGGTGCTAAAACTTGGACATCGTCTACTTTCAAGCCTTTTTCCATGCTTTTTTCAACGATTTTTTTTAGCATTCCTTTTAATTGTTTGGAATCACATTCAATGAAATTATAATCATCTTTTTTTTCTTCAAAATCTGCGCCAAGTTGATGTTCTTTAATTTCTTTGGCAAGAATTGGAATATAAGAATTATCGCTTTGACGATAAATAGATTCTAAATAAGTATATGGAAATAACTTAGAATCCACTAAATCATTTAGTACTAAACCAGCCCCAACACTAGGCAATTGGAAAGTGTCACCAACAAAGATGATCTGGGATTCTTCTAGTATTCCTTTTAATAGAGATGAAAACAAATATTCATCAATCATACTCGTTTCATCTACTATAATCAGTTTATGGCGATTTTTATTTTGCTCGTTTACAGCAAAGTCATTAGTATCTTTATTCCATTTCAAATAACGATGAATGGTCATTGCTGGTAAGTTAGTGCTCGTTGCTAATTTCTTCGCGGCTCTTCCTGTCGGAGCTAGTAAAGCAATTTGACTAAGAACATCAATAGGTGACAATTTATATATTTCGATAAATAGTTTGGTAATTGCATTGATAATGGTTGTTTTTCCTGTTCCAGGACCACCAGATATAATTGATACAGGATGAATTAATGCTTCCATAATTGCTGTTTTTTGATCTTTGTTATAAGTTACTCCTAACAAATCTTCTAGATAGTTTAACTTTTCTTTCAAGTTTTTTATTTCTTTATCTGGATATTTCATTTTTTGATAGAGTAAGTATGCAATATCTTCTTCCATTTCATAGTATTCCCTTAAATAAATACGATCACTCTTTAACACAACACGATTGCTTTCTTTTAATTTTTCAAGAACTTGCTTACTAAGATCTTCTTCTATTAAAAGCTTAAAATAACTTTTCATAGCATCGATTACTTCCTCTAGAGAATAGTAAACATCACCATTGGTATTGCTAATTCTTTCCATTGATTCTATTAAACATTCTTGCAATCTAATAGGATCTTGAGGTTCGTGTTGGCTTAAAAAAATGCGATCTAATTTATCAAATGGAACATATTCTTTTAAATAATAAATATTTTCTTCCACAATTCTTAAGGTTTGATCATGGAATCTTTTTACTATTCTTGTTGCTTCTGGTATCGAAAATCCAAGACTTTTTAGTTTTACTAGTATGTCATCTGTTTCGCTATATTGCAGCAAACTTAAGTAAATGTTCGCGGCTTTTTTAGGCGTCATGCCAGGCACGATCATTAAATTGCTTTCACTTTCTTTTATGATTTCCAAAGCTTCTTCTCCTAATGTGTCCGCGATCGCTTGTGCCGTTTTTTTGCCACATCCTTTAATCAATGGGCTCGATAAAAATTCTACTACAGCATCTTTACCTTCCGGAATTACTTTTTGATATTCTTCGAATTGAAATTGGAAGCCATATCTTTCGTGTTTTTGATAGGTTCCTGTTAAAACATAGATGTCCTCTTCATTGGGATCAATAATCAATCCTGTGATTGTAATTACCTTATTTAAAAGTTCTTTTAAATCTTCACTAGCTTCTTTTACTTTAAATGTTCCGACAAAAAAACCGTTCTCACTCATATAAATTGTTGTTCTAATATTTCCTTTAATCGTTTGCATTTTTTCACCTCGTATAGAACTTTTGTTCAATTTTTGCTTTTTTAAAAATGCCTTTTCGGCATTAATTACGATATCCTCTTAAATACAGTTGATAAACGATATCATCGTAATAACTGTTTAAATTAATATCGTTTGTTTGTTTCGCTTGCATTACTTTTTGCCATAAGTAATATAATTTTTGATATTCATTGATCTGTTTTGCTCTTTCTTCGGCATCCTTGATGTTACTTATTTTTTGATAATAATCTGTTAAAGATGAAATCACAAATTGATCTAATAAGGCATAGTTCACACGTCCGTCTGATTTGATTACCATTTTTTTGTTGCGAATAAAAGGTCTTGCTTTTTCTTTAGAAAAAGGAAATTTTTCGTTATAGTAAACTTTACCTATAATTTGTCCTTTATCTAGAAATTGTAATTGTTTCATTCCGGTTAACTCTAACATTTTTATCGCCCCATTTTGTATTCCAATGAAATTATATCAAAAATCATTTGGATAATCTAGATGTTTCTAAATTTTTTTATTAAAAATATTTATTGACTTCCTTTGTCAACAGTTTGGAATATATTGATAACTATATTTATAATTCAATAGTAAATCATGCTTTATATAAATATAACCATATTTCTATGTATGTAAAAAATAAGAATAATATTAATAAGATTACTATTAATGATTTAATACAAGAGGTTGCTTATCAAAATAGTAAACGAAATAAATTTAGTGATAAGCAAAGAAGAAGGCAAGGATTAGATAATTATTTTAAAGACAATAGTTATATTCCTAAATTTCCTAGTAAGCATAAAATAGAGAAAGCTATTAAGAATATTAATTATGAAATGGAAAGACATCACAAGAATTTAGTAAGTTATTTAATTATGATGATAAAATTAAGTGACCTATGGTATAATACATACAAATCATTTTTAATTATTTAGTTGAAGGGGTGAATCTTTAATGGAAGAATGTATAGAAAAAAGGTATGTAGTATTAGATGTAGAAACTAATGGTACTTCTTCATTATACTATGATTTATTGTCTATTTCTATTTATAAACCAGACGAAGAAAAAATGTATGACAGATTTTTACCATTAGAACTAAATGAAGATGTTTATACTACTTACATAAACGGGATAACAAAAGAAGATTTAAAGAATAAACAACCACTAGTTCAAGATGAGGTGAATCGGATAATTGATGAATTCGAATTAGATAAAAGAACAATATTGATTTATGGTGATCTTGATGAAAGATTTATCAAAAATTATTTTAAAAGAAAGCGATTAAATGGTTACGAAATGCTGAATTTTTATAATTTTAAGCATGATATTATTTCTTCTAGATTTTCAAATGGAACAGTAACAAAAGATAATTTGTGCAGAATTTATGGAATTAAAATTGTATCAGATGTGCATTCTGGTGCAAATGATTGTATTCTTGAATGGGAACTTTTCAAAAAAATATACGGAAAAAAATTGTTAATTACAGGGAGAAATGTTTTTGAGTTGAATAAAGATTATATAATACCAGCAAGTTTTTTAAGCAAATTTTATAATTTTAAGTATTATGTTAATAATTTGCCTAAAATTGGATATAAAAGTAGAGTTGTAAAAAAATTTGAAATTAACAATAAAAAAATCAAGAAATTTGCTACAAACATAAGTGGCATGACAATAGAACATTTAATAAATACTATGTTAGATGTTGAAGTAATACATTCGGAGGCCTTTTTAATAGAAAACAAAAAGAAATTAAAATTTATTGGTGAATTACCATCTTCTTATGACGAATTGATAGTGGATTTTAATAAAGATGGAACTATTAGTGCAATAAAATCGAAAGATGAAGAGTTTGTAAATGAAATTAATGAAGTTTTAAATATTTTAAAAAAAGAAATACAGCCATTAATAGCCTATATTTCTAAAAATATTTTTAAAAATCAGAAAATTTTTTCGCAAGAGCTTGTTATAGATAAAGAAAACAAAATTTTAGCACTTTGTGATTTATCTAACAAAGATGCTATTTTAGAAATAAAAACGAATAATAATCTTAACATTGCCCCTTTTAAAGAACAACTATATTATGAATCTAATGGTAGAACCTGTTATATATTACAAATTGATTGGCACAATATTAAGAATGGAATAACTTTTATAATCTCAAAAGTTGAATTATTTGAGACAGAGAAAAGTGATCGTAATTTATCAGAGAGAATTAAGAACTTTCAAAGTAAGATAAATAATGATAATATTGTTGTAGTTGAGTATCAGAACTATAAGAGTAAAGTGAAATTGAAGTGTTCTAAATGTAATCAAGAATGGTATACTTCTTATACTTCTATAATAAACAAACCATATTGTCCTTATTGTGATAAAGAAATAGAAGCTGTAGATAAATTCAAGATGAAATTTAATCGGTATGCTGAAAAAATATTAGAAAAATCGAATGGAAAAATAAAAGTATTAACGTTTATCAATTCAAAAGCAAATTTAAAGCCTTATGTTTAGAATGTGGATATGAATGGAATATTAGTGCAGATCATTTGCAAGAAAGGTGTTATTGCCCAAAATGCAAAGATAAAGTTTCTAATTAAAATAGTTTAATTAATTGAACAGATCAACTTTGATTAATTGGTCTTTTTTTGCGTAAAAGAAAGGAAGAATTGTGATGATGATTATTTTGATTGCAATAGGATTGTTCTTATTGCTTTTTTTATCATTTTGAGCAAAAAAACGCACATTTTATGCAAACTTTATTTATTTATCATTAACATACTTATACTTTTAAAAAATTAATTACCAGGGTTTATTAAGTAAATCATTATAAATATCATAGTTATTTGATGCCTCAATACTTTTTTGCTTTGCACTTCCACTTCTAGGAGGATGATTTATATGATAAACGCAAGAAGATAGTACAGGTATAACATAACATCCATCTGATATTAAAGTTGCAGAAAAGTATGCATCTTCCATCCCCCAACCTTTGAATAATGTACTAAAAGGACGAGCAGATTTTATTAGTCCCTTGTTCAAAGCTATATTATGCCCCGACACCACAGTAGCAATATTATAAATGCTTATCTGTGAGCCAAAGCTTAATTCTTTAAAATAATCAGTATCATCTAAAACTGAAATTTCTTCATCAATATAAGCTTTATCACTTCCAATATGATAATCCTTTCCTTTAGTTATCACTCTACTATCATCAAAATTGGTAATTGTCTTAACTCCAGCCAATAAATTGTTTGAATCCAAAAGAGAGGATTTTGGATCAATATTTTTTCTCATGCATGTAAAAATAGCATTGGGAATTAACTGAAGTCTAACATTCATATCATATATATAATCTTTACTTAAAATAATATCTGAATCCATAAAAATAATTTGATCATATTTAGAAATAGCAAACCCGACATTTCTTGCATTAGATAATCCCATATTTTTCTCAAGTGAAACTATTTGTAACTCAAAATCAAGTTTAGCTCTTATTGGATTAATGTCTTCGAGAATATTATTTTCAGAGCCATCATCAATAACTATAACCTGAAGTTTGCGCTTGTCACTCACTGATAAATTTTGACCCTGTATAGATAGCAAAGTATATGACACGTTTTGATTATATACTGGGATTATAATGCTCATATTCATTATTGAAATTTTTCTGGTTTTACAAGAGTTAGTAGAAAGTAATTTACAATTCATTATATATTCATAATAATATTCTAAATAGGAATAATCATTAGATATATTTGAAATTCTTACTTTTAAAGAGTTACTTGTCGAGCGAATATCTAAACCTGTTTTAACTCCATAATTTCTAATTTTGTTGTTAAGCATTCCAACTTCATCAAATAGATGTTCTGGATCTGGATTTTTAATAAACTCATGATCATGAATATTATCATAACGCATAAGTTTAAATTTCTTTTCAAGCTTTAAACATAGGGCTTCATTATCAGTTGAAATCATATTACCATGATAGGTATCAAACAATATAGAACAATCTTGAAATTTTAAAAATGAAATATCATTTATATAATAATTTTTAGAATTGTCTAACATTTTAAAAAAATATTTGAGATTTTTATTTTTTATATAAACAGACTTAATTCTATTTTTTTTCCTGTAACTAACTTGATTATTAACTATTTCTATTTGTAAGGTATCATCTGCTGCAAAAACATTCAATCGTCGTTGAATTTTTGGGAGATTTTCTTCATGAATTAAATAATTAATTACTTTTTTTAAAACCGTTTCATTTTTCAAGATTAAATACTTCATATACTTCCCTCACTTCAATAATTAAAACTTAAAGTCGATTTGATCGATGGAAACAGATATGTTTTTATCATAAAAAGTAATATTTTTTTTCTGCACCAACACACTATTATAAACTTTATACTCATGAGAATTATTCCAGTGGCGTTCATCTTTAACAAACAAAAGATATTTTTCCTTATCTTCTGGTAAGAATTTATAATGCAATAAATAGGAACAATAGATAGCTTTTTGATTTATATTCCAAGGATAATAAAAATGATCATTTGCTAAAACTTCTTTACCAGTATAGGTTATCAAAGATATTTTTTGTAAACTTGGGTTAATTCCAAAAATTCTTGATCTAGGTCCTCCATAAAAACGTTGTCCATAAGAGTTGGAATTAGAAATTTTATAAGTATTCTTGTCCACAAAATTGAATTCTTCTAATTTACCTACAAAGATTTCTTTCTTAGGGTAAACATCTAACATCAAACTTTTTATAAAAGAAGATTTAGTTGTTTTCAAAAAAGAATCTATCGATACTTTATTATAATCTTTATATATGAATAGCTCATCAGAATCAACTATTAAATATTTTTTATTTATCCCATAAAATTCCAATATTTGTTGTTTCCAACCACACATTTTAAAACAATTATACTTTTCATGAATTTTCCAAAAAGAAATATTTGCTTTATTTTGATATTCTTGCAAAAGACTTGTAGAATTATCTGTAGAGTTATTATCCACTAAAACAAAATTTTTAATGCCAATACTTAGGTAATGTTCCATCCATTTTTTTACAAGAGGCTCGAAGTTATTATAAAAACAAATCAAAATAATTCCTTCATCAAATTTTGTTGATTGTTCTTGAAATAAATTCTTTGTAGCAAGTCCAGTTATAAAGTTTGATAAATATTCATCAGAAAACTCAATATTATTAAAATCTTTTGCTATTTTTATAAGATTTCTTTTTAAATTTGGAGAAACTGTTAATGTTTCGACTAGTTTTACTCTTCGCTTTATCTTTTCAGACTTTATACGTTTTAATAATTTTATATACTCAAACAAATGAGTAAAATCAATATTAAGAAATTCTTCTATTTTCCCAGTTTTAATATGGGGGCTTTTAATATTTAAAATTCTTTTCATAAAAGAAGTTATAGAGCCATGAGAAACAATCAATACTGTATTGTCTTTAAAGTTATTATCATACACATCTTTTAAAAAACTAGATAATCTCAATTCAATATCAAACTTGTTCTCGCCATATTCACCAAAACGGGCAAAAAAATCTCCATCAATTTGTTTCAATCTGGTTTGATCAAGATCATCATTGTTTTTTTGACCAGAATATTTTCCATGAAATATTTCATGCAATCTTTCCTCTATAATCACTTCTGTATTAGGAAAACTTTCCGAAACAAAATGAGCTGTTTCGATAGTTCTTGGAAAAGGAGAAACATAAATTTTATCTATTTTTTCAGGTAATGATTGTATAGATTCCCGAACAGAGTTTTTTCCATTTTCTGTTAAAACAGACCAGTAGATTTCTTTATCAGAAATCAACTCTTTAACATTATCTGTTGCTTCTCCATGCCTCATAAATATTATATTCATAATTTTTTCCTTTCTTTCTAAAAA
>CALVOL010000058.1 GCA_944350285.1 uncultured Bacilli bacterium
ATTTTTTCATTTCATGATAGTAATAATAATCACTAATCTCCCTAGCCACTTCTTCTAATTCATCATATTCTTCCTCATCTACAATATCCGATAAATAATAAAGAAGCTCCCTCGTATCTTTGACCTCTCTATAAGGAACATGAAACCGTTCTAACACATCCGCTTGATACTCAGTCAAATAAAGATTTTCTGTTACTTTCTGTAACTTTTGTTTTTGCACTTCATTTAAAAATTCTTGTTCTAAATCTTCTTCTTTCATAGAAAAACCTCCCCTATATCATATCATAAAAAAGAAAAGAAAAAACTATAATGATATAGAAAGGAATAATAGAATGAAAGGAAAAATTCTTAAAATATTACAAATAGCCTCTCCTTTACTTTTAGGAACTCTAATTGGCCTAATCATTCATTCTAATATAGATTACAATTCTCTAAATCACCCACCAGGTTCTCCACCAAATATATTCTTTCCTATTATCTGGTCTTTTCTTTACTTATTAATGGGTATCAGCTACTTTTTCTATCGTCAAAAAAACGAAAAAAATTATCTTTATTATCTACAACTAGGCATAAACTTACTTTGGCCAATTCTATTCTTTACTTTAAATTTACGCTTTTTATCTATAATCTGGTTATTTATTTTAAACTATTTAATCTATCGCTTAATTCTTGAATGGCAAGAAAGACGAAAAATTTCAGCATATTTACTAATTCCTTACCTCATTTGGAGCATTTATGCAACCTATCTAAATATTGGTATCTTCCTTTTAAACTAATCTTCATTTTCATAGGCAAGCAAAGAACGAATATCCTTCTCAGTAAGCTGTTTCAAATACTGTGAATCATCCAAATCAGATTCTAATATTTTATCACTTAGAATCTTTTTCTTTTGTTGTAAATCCAAAATCTTCTCTTCAATTGTTCCCTTACAAATTAATTTAATTACTTCTACAGTTTTAGTTTGACCAATTCGGTGTGTTCTATCAGTTGCTTGATTTTCTGCTTGAGGGTTCCACCATAAATCTAGGTGAATGACCACATCAGCACTTGTAAGATTAAGTCCAGTTCCCCCACTTTTTAACATAATCAAAAACACATTCGTATTATCTTTATTAAACGCATCAACAAGCATCTGCCTTTTCTTACTTGGAACATCACCATCAATCGTATAATTAGAAATACCCTCTTCATCTAAAGCATCTTTGACAATGTACAAAGCAGTTTTAAAACTAGTAAACAACAATATCTTATGCCCATTCGAAACCACTTCTTTAATCACTTTAATTAAATTTTCAATCTTACTGCTACCTCCATGATACTCTGAAAACAAAATAGCAGGATCAATACAAACTTGCCGAAGACGGGTCAAAAGTCTTAAAATAAGCATTTTATTTTTTGTGAATCCTCCCTGTTTGATCATTTGATCCATCTGCTCATTCACATATTTTACCTCAGCAGCATAAATCTTTTTCTGTTCATCATTCAAATCAATATAGATGTTATTTTCAATCTTTTCTGGCAAGTCTTTTACCACATCACTTTTCTTTCTTCTTAAAATGAACGGTTTTACTTGCATTCTTAAACGATCTAACAATTGATTGGTTTCCTCATCAAATTCTTTCACTTTATACTTCTTTTGAAATTTTACTAAAGACGATAAAAATCCCGGCATAATAAAATCAAAAATACTCCATAACTCTACGATCGAGTTTTCAATCGGCGTTCCAGTAAGTGCCATCTTCGTTTCAGCAAGGATACTTTTTACTACTTTGGTAAGTCCCGTCGTAGGATTTTTTATATTTTGAGCTTCATCAATCACAAACACTTTAAAATTCATGGCTTGATAGAAGTCCGCGTCCTCCCTTAAAAGTCCATAAGAAGTAATATAAACACTTCCCTGGTAATCATCTAATAACCGTCTTCTAGCATCTCGTACTCCTGAAAACACTTCATGAGAAATATCAGGTGCAAACTTTTGAAATTCATTTTCCCAGTTATAAACAAGAGAAGTAGGACAAACAATTAAGAACTTGGCATCTTTATCTTCTTCTAATAACTTTTTAAAGAAAATGATCGTTTGAATAGATTTTCCAAGCCCCATTTCATCCGCTAAAATACCACCAAAACCACATTTACAAATAGTATAAAGCCACCGAACTCCATCAACTTGATAATCTCTTAAAACATCTAATTCTTCTTTCGAAAAAGAAAGTTCTACATTTTGATATTCTTCAAATTGCTTGATAAACTGTTGAAACATCGAATCAGTCTTAATAATTCCATATTTTTTTTGTTTCAAAGAATCTAAATACAACGCCCGATATTTAGGAAGTATTCCACTTCCCTCTTTCATATCACTTAAAGATAGCTCTAAGTCTTCCGATAAATCATGAAGTTCCTTTAAAGACTCTTCTTCCAAAGACAAAATATCACCACTTTTTAACCGATAATACTTCTTTTTTTGATTTAATGAATTCATTATCTTATCAATTTCATCACTAGAAATAGCCCCTAAATCAAAGTCATAATGTAAAATATGATCCTGACCAATATGAAATGTAGTAGTAATAGTATTTTTCTTTAAAATATGAGTATCTCTTAATTTTTCAGATGTAAACACAGAATATTTCTCACTAAGTTCATCTAAACCATCATCCATAAACTCACAAACCAAATCAAAATCATCCAATAAAAAGAAATGACTCATTTTATGAAACCCATAAGTATATAATTCATTAACTGTTTCTTCTTCATAATCAACATCTCTTACTAAATCAGCTACTTCATCAAAGTAAGAAATCTCTTTATTTTTATACTGAAATTTAGGAACACACGTAATATCATCTTCATTTAAATCAAAATAGAAAGAAACCTCTGGTTTTGTATCAATAATCACATCTTTTGTACTTTCATCTAAAACCAAATGATCTTTTAAAGTTCGAATTACTGTTTTTTGAAATTCAGAAAATTGATTTTCAGGAAAAATAAGCTCTTGCAAATCACTTTCAATGCATTCTCTTAAAAATAATTGCTGTTGAGGATTTAAACGATAAATTTTTTGTTGATAAAGAACATATTCTAAATCACTAGTCAAGGGAAATACATCTCCAAGATCATCTGGAAAAATCATTTTATATTTACTATCTTTTTTAGAAAAATTTACTTGAACAGGAAAATCTTGAATAAGAGGCATAAAAGCTTCAGAAGAAGCTGATGTAATACCATCAGGATAAATATGAAATAAATCTTTGATATTTCGTTCGTTTAAATAAGCAGTATTTCCATTAATTCTAGAATACTTTCTTATTTGATCAATCAAATCCAACAATCTTAAACTTTGTTCACTAAAATAATGTTCATCTGGATCAAAAGTAAAACTCGAACCAAAAGTAAAAGGTTCATGATATTGATAAGCTGACATAAACCCAGAATATTTTCCTAAAAAAGAATACTTTTTACCAATTCCAATTTTAACTTTTAAAGAAACATAATTACGATAATAACCATCTTCAATAGCTAACGTTGGCGTTAGAAAAACTTCTTGTTTCTTTTGATAACTTTTCTTTAATTGATCATTAATTTTTTTCAAAATATACTGTGATTTATACTCAATATCTTGTTCATTTAAAAAAGAAAATAATTTATCAGAATATAAAATACAACAAGCCGCAACATGTTTACAAGAGTCAGCTATTTCAAACTGTGGGCATGTACAATAAGTAGACTCTATCTTATTTTGACACATTTCAACTTGAACCATATATTTACGATAACTTGACTCTGACTCTACCAAAAATTGATGACGTTTATTTTTGTCAACCTTAGTAACGCCAATATATTGAATATAATCTTCATCATATTGACTTCCTTTTTGGTAATCACTTTTTTTAACGTGTTTTAAAATCTCTTCAGTAATAGAATTAATCATTTAAAAACCTCCTAAAACAAGAACTATTATAATATACATACATTCGTATTGCAAGAAAGAAAACTTTTAAAAACAAATTCTAAATTTCGTGTTATAATACTTACAATAGGAGGCATAGCATGGAAAAAATAAATTATGTGAAACGATTAAAAGAAATTATCACGGCCATCAAAAAATATCATCTATTAGCACATATGTCTCCAGAAAACTTACGGTATGCCTTTGAAAGTCTAGGCCCAACATTTATTAAACTGGGACAAATCATGGCCGACCGCGAAGACATGCTAAGTGAAGATTATTGTAACGAACTAAGAAAACTTCGTAGCCAAGTAGCGCCTATGCCAAGCAATGTAGTAAAAACAATTTTAAAAAAAGAACTAAAACTAAAATACTATGACTTTACTTATATTAGCCAAAATCCAATCGGCTCTGCATCCATAGCCCAAGTCCATAAAGCAAGACTAGATAACCAATCGGTAGTCATTAAAATCGAACGAGAAAACATTGAAGACTTAATGGAAATAGACATTTACTTATTAAAGAAAATTATCAAATCTCTTCCTCTTCAAAAAATAAAAAACTTAAATATAGACATCAATGCATTTTTAGATGAATTACTTGCCAGTGCCAAAAAAGAAATGAACTTTCAAGAAGAAGAAAAAAACATGTTAGAATTTCAAGAATATAACAAAGATGTCCCATATATAAGAATTCCCAAAGTTGTTCAAAAATACACAACCCATCATCTAATCGTCATGGAATATATGGATGGCGTAAAAATAAATGATGTTACTGCCCTAAAATATTTAGGCTATAATCCTCATGACATTGCCATGAAATTATCCCAAAACTATATCAAACAAGCCTTAGATGATGGATTTTATCACGCGGATCCTCACCCAGACAACCTAAAAGTATTAAATAACCAAATTGTCTACTTAGACTTTGGAATGATGGGTAGACTTAATGCTGCAAATAAAAAAATCATGAAAGATTGTATGATGAATATCATCTTAAGAGATTATGAAAATCTAACACATAATATCCTACTATTTGGTACCACAAGTCCAGTGAATGAACGTGTTCTAGAAACAGATTTACAAAAATTATTAGATACATATCTAACAACAGGTCTAGGCGATATCGATTTAAAAGAGTTTGCCCCTTCTCTAATTTCCATCATTCAAAAACATCATATAAAAATACCCAAAGATATCACCCTACTCATGCGTGGAATTATCGTATTAGAAGGTGTATTAGAAGACATAGCACCAGAAATGAACCTACTAGATGCTCTAAAAAGCGAATGGCAATTAAGTTCTATATTCTCTAAAGAAAACATAGAAAAATACATTCTTTCTTTTATCAAAAACACTCGTGATTTAAAAAACATTCCAGAAGAATTACTAACCATGTGTAAAACCATTAATAATGGAGCTTTAGAACTAAAAATAAAAGAAAGCAATCTATATCAAAGAGAAAAAAACAATCGGTTAAAACTACTAGTATGCACTTTAATAGATATTGCTCTTATCATAGCCTGCGCAATAAGTAGTTTAGGAACTTCAGATTTTTCTAAAACATTAAGCATTCTTTTCCTAGTTTGTTTTATCATCAATACAATATACATTGTTATAAAAGCTAAAAAATAGTGATCATAGAGTGGATCGCTATTTTTCTTACATAAAATCATCTTCCTATTAAATTAAAGATTAAAATCATCATGTTCAACAGCTTTTCTGTAACATCTGCTTCATTTAAATTACATTATGTTTAAATTAAAACCAATGAAGCATTCATTGATCCAATGTGCAAAGATTGATTTAAATTACAGTATGTTAAGATTGATACTAAAGTTCCTAATTTTGATACTAATATTATTTCTGCATTTAAATTACAGTATGTTAAGATTGATACTAAAGTTCCTAATTTTGATACTAATATTATTTCTGCATTTAAATTACAGTATGTTAAGATTGATACTTAAAAAAACATGCTTTAGATTTAACTTTTCAAGTGATTTAAATTACAGTATGTTAAGATTAAAACAAGAACTAGACAACATTGTTTCAAAAAATATTGCATCATTTAAATTACATTATGTTAAGATTAAAACTAAAGCAAGTGATAATCTTATCGATTTAATAGAAGAATTTAAATTACATTATGTTAAGATTAAAACAGATTTAAGAGATAAATTAGTTGAAATTGATAACGCATTTAAATTACATTATGTTAAGATTAAAACAACAGATTGCACGAGTGATAACCGAATATTCTATAAATTTAAATTACATTATGTTAAGATTAAAACTTTAATACTTCATGACCATTTTTAATTTTCACTTTTATTTAAATTACATTATGTTAAGATTAAAACTAGAACAATTTTTAGAAGACTTTAAAAAAGAATTGGATTTAAATTACATTATGTTAAGATTAAAACAAGTATTTACGCAAGCATTTAAAAGGGGTACGGTGTCATTTAAATTACATTATGTTAAGATTAAAACGTCGTAACAGGACAAGTTAACAACCCGAATGCCACATTTAAATTACATTATGTTAAGATTAAAACTTTGAAATTGTTTATATTTTTGTATATTCTACAAATAATTTAAATTACATTATGTTAAGATTAAAACTATGTGGCAAGGTGGAAAAGGTGCTAGTATTAATAAATTTAAATTACATTATGTTAAGATTAAAACTCATTGCTAAACTGTCGGCCATCTACGGTATTTTCAATTTAAATTACATTATGTTAAGATTAAAACAATATAAGCCTCACGTAATGCTTGAGTATAAACAAAATTTAAATTACATTATGTTAAGATTAAAACTGTGGGAACAGACAAAAGCACTAAGAGACCGTATTGATTTAAATTACATTATGTTAAGATTAAAACAACTTGGAAATTTAAACAACCTAACTATCACGAGTGAATTTAAATTACATTATGTTAAGATTAAAACTGCCAATAAGTGCAAGATTACTGTATTATGAACTATTTAAATTACATTATGTTAAGATTAAAACTAGAGAATATAAAGCATATTTGTCACAACTTTTAAAATTTAAATTACATTATGTTAAGATTAAAACATGTCTTTGTCTTGCATTAATAATTCAAATAAAATAGATTTAAATTACATTATGTTAAGATTAAAACAAAGCAATAAATTGGACTAAAGAGTACATAAAGCAAATTTAAATTACATTATGTTAAGATTAAAACTTTCTTTCGTCATCTGTTAAATTAAATTTTACAAAGATTTAAATTACATTATGTTAAGATTAAAACTTAAAAGTAATCAATTTACTTGCGACGGCAAAACCGTATTTAAATTACATTATGTTAAGATTAAAACTATGAAAAACTACCATTTGGTGACCCTATATTTTTTAAATTTAAATTACATTATGTTAAGATTAAAACTATAATTGAATGGAAATGTTAGTAATTTTTTATTAGTATTTAAATTACATTATGTTAAGATTAAAACGACTTCCAATTTATCATTAGTTATTTACTAAACAAGTATTTAAATTACATTATGTTAAGATTAAAACTTATCAACTGCTAAATGAATTAGAAACAATAAACTTATTTAAATTACATTATGTTAAGATTAAAACTAAACCAACATAATGAAAATTTAGCAACAATAATTTATTTAAATTACATTATGTTAAGATTAAAACTTGGGAGTATACCAAAAGAAGAAAAAGAAAAATATTATTTAAATTACATTATGTTAAGATTAAAACGATGATGTTAGAACAAAAAGTGCTAATTGTTGTGGAATTTAAATTACATTATGTTAAGATTAAAACCATAATTCTTATATCATAAGAACTTAGTTGTCCTGCATTTAAATTACATTATGTTAAGATTAAAACTATAACTGACGAAAATTCTTTTTCTAAAGATTTAAAATTTAAATTACATTATGTTAAGATTAAAACTGAATTACACCACCAAAAAATGATATAGCATTAAATATTTAAATTACATTATGTTAAGATTAAAACGCCACCATAGTCAATACCAATTATTGTGTAACCTTGATTTAAATTACATTATGTTAAGAATAAATTTCTTTGTTGAATAAACCATGATAACAAAAGGAATAACAAGAAGGCAAAAAAAAGTAAACGCACCG
>CALVOL010000059.1 GCA_944350285.1 uncultured Bacilli bacterium
TTCCTTATATTTACTAAAACTTATTTCCATTTGATAATTTCTTTGTAACATTCTCTCACCATCTTTATATGTCCATTGTACCAAATGAAAAGACTGCTGTCTTTCTTTACAGCAATCTTTGTCTATTTTTTCAGTGGCTTCTACATTACTATTTCTTTTTTTGTAAACTTTTGTGTAAAGTTGTTTTTTTTTGTTTTTTTTCTATGGTTGTATCTTTACAAATTTTAAAAATTTCGTTAATATAATGGTAGACAGTGGCAGATTGTGGAAGAAAGTGGGGGATAAAATATGTTTATGGGAGAATATCATCACAATATTGATGAAAAAGGACGTATTGTATTACCCTCAAAATTTCGGGAGCTGTTAGGAGATAATTTTGTAATTACTAGGGGCATTGAGAAATGTTTATATGTTTATTCCAGAAAAGATTGGGATAATTTAGTAAGTAAATTAAATACTCTACCTTTTACCAAAAAAGATGCCCGTACCTTTATCCGTAGCTTCTTTTCCGGCGCTACTGAATGCGAGTTCGATCGTCAAGGAAGAACTTGCATAGCCTCCCCATTAGTCACTTACGCCGGTTTAACTCGTGAATGTGTGATAATCGGCGCGAATGACCGTATTGAAATATGGGAAATAGGTGCATGGAATGAGTTTTTGGAAGAAAATGAAGAAAACTTATCTAATATTGCAGAAAATCTATTTGTGGATGTGAATTTATGAAACATTATACTGTATTAAAAAAAGAATCTATTGAGGCTCTAAACATAAAAAGTGATGGTATCTATGTTGATGCGACTCTTGGGTATGCAGGAGATGCAAGTGAAATACTTAAAAGAATAAAAAGGGGTTTCTTGTTCGCCTTTGATCGTGATATAGATGCAATTCACTATTCAGAAAAGGTACTTTCTAGTATTAGTGATCGTTATAAAATCATTCATAGTGCCTTTTCTAACATCCCTGTGAAGTTACAAGAAGAAGGAATTTGCAAAGTTGATGGTATTCTATTTGATTTAGGAGTTTCTTCCCCACAATTAGATGAAAACAGAGGCTTTAGTTTTATGCGAGATGAAAAGCTTGATATGCGCATGAATCAAAATGATATTAAAACAGCTAAAGAAGTTGTGAATACCTATTCTTATGAGGAGTTAAAGCATATTTTCTATTCTTATGGCGAAGAGAAAAAAAGTTCTTTTGTTGCAAAAGAAATTGTAACTTCTAGAGAAAAAAAGCCGATTACTACAACAAAGGAATTATGTGAGATTATAGAAAAAGCGGTAGGTGCCAAATATTTTTATAAAACACATCCAGAACGTAATATCTTTCAAGCTATTCGCATTGAAGTCAATGATGAGCTAAAAGAAATAGAAAAAGTTTTACCAGAAGCAATTAAATTATTGAATCCAGGTGGCAGGCTTGCAGTCGTAACATTTCATTCTTTAGAAGATAGAATTGTAAAACATGTTTTTAAACAATATAGTGAAGTAGATGAGATGGTAAAAGGCTTGCCTGAGATACCGGAAGAATATAAACCGATGGTACGATTAGTCAATAAAAAACCGATTGTTCCAAGTGAAGAAGAATTAAAAGAAAATTCTCGTAGTGCAAGTGCAAAACTACGAATTATAGAAAGGTTATGATAAAATGAAAAAGAGAAATAAGAAAATTAAAATGTTAAAAGGAGAAAAAATGATCTATGTTTTAATCATGTTAGCACTCGTTTTATTTCCAATTAGCACTGTGTTTTCTAAAGCTGTTTTATCAGAAACCAATATTTCTTTAGAACAACTACGTTCAAAAGTAAGTAGTCAAGAAGATGTGAATGAATCATTAAGCATGCAGGTGGACGAATTAGCAAGCTTGGATAAAATTCAAGAGGTTGCATCTGAAAAAGGACTCAGTTATAATAATGATAACATCAAAACAATTGATGAGTAATTGATTTGGGGGTAGATGAATGAAAAAAAACTCAAGGGTACGTAAGATAAGGCTAAATGCAAAACTGACGATGACCATTGTTGGGTTTTTTTTCTGTGTTATAGTGATAAAGCTTTGTTATGTGGTATTAAGCCCGAGTGTAGATGGCATTGATTTAACGCAGTTTGCTGATTCTAGAAATACTGCAAAAGAAACATTATATGCAGATCGTGGAGTGATCTATGATGTGAATGGTAAACCATTGGCTAAAAATGCCAATTCCTATAAAGTTATCGCGATTTTATCTCCTTCTAGAACGACGGATATGTCAAATCCTCAACATGTTGTCGATAAAAAGAGTACCGCTGAAAGTATGTGTAATGTTTTAGCCAGTGTTGAAAATATGGAGCAATGTAAAAGTGATTTGGTTGGATATTTTTCTCAGGATTTGTATCAAGCAGAGCTAGGAAATTGGGGGCGAATTAGTGAAGACGAACGACAAGCTCTTCTTGCTCTAGATTTGCCAGGAATTATGTTTGAAACTTTAGCAAAAAAAAGACAATATATTAATTCCTCTTGGGCTTCTTATATTTTAGGATATGCTAGAAGTAATGATGAAGGCGAAATTGTTGGTGAAATGGGTATTGAGTCTTACTTTAATGATGAATTGTCAGGGAAAAATGGCTATGTAGAATATCAAAAAGATGCTTATGGTTATAAAATGGCAACCTCAAGTGAAATTAGAGAAGATGCTGTACCGGGAAGTGATGTTTATCTATCGATTGATAGTGATGTCCAAAATATTTTAGAAAATTCGATTGCTAATTTTTCCAAAGATAAAGAACTTGAATGGGCAATCTTTGTTGTGATGGATGCTAAAACTGGTGCTATCGTTGGAAGTGCGACGAATCCAAATTTTAACCCAAATACGTTAGATAATCTAGAAAGTTATTTAAATCCGTTGGTTGCTTATCAATACGAACCAGGAAGTACTATGAAAATTTTCTCGTGGTTAGCATCTTTAGAAAATGGAATTTATAATGGAGAAGATACCTTTGAATCTGGATCAGTTACTTTAAGTGATGGGACTAAAATTAAAGATTTTAACAACGTTGGTTGGGGGTCTATTAATTATGATACTGGATTTGCATACTCTTCGAATGTTGCGGCAACAAATCTTGGGTTGAAGTTAGGTTCAGCAAAATTAAGCGATTTTTATGATTTATGTGGTTTTGGTGAAAAGACTGGAATTACTTTGCCGGGAGAGGAAGCAGGTAGTATTGATTTTCTATATGAATCAGAAGTTGCTAATGCGTCTTTTGGACAAGGTATCAGTGTTACACCAATTCAACTGTTGCAAGCGATGAGTGCATTTGCCAATGATGGAGTTATGATAAAACCTTACATCGTTTCGAAAATCGTTGACAGTGAAGGCAATGTCACTATGGAGTCCAAGCGTACAGAAGTGGAGAAAATTGCTAGTACAGAATCCATTAATAAAATGAAAGAGCTTATGTATAACGTTGTTTATAATAGTTTTAGTTATAATAAGGGGTATGCACCAAGCAATGTAACGATTGCTGGAAAAACTGGAACAGCTCAGATTGCTTCTCCAAGTGGTGGATACTTAACAGGTGAATATGACTATATTAAATCTTTCTTGGGAATGTTTCCATATGAAGAGCCAGAATACGTCTTCTATTTTGCAACCAAACAGTTTAAAGGAAGCAGTAATGATATTTATCATATTGTTTCTAGTACCATTGAAGACGTTGCCAATATTGTCGAAGTAACTAAAGAACAAAGTGATGTCGATGATACAAAGATAACTCATTTAGCACAATACATCTCAAAAGAAACAGCTACTGCTGTCGAAGATTTAAAAAAACTTGGGCTTAATCCAGTTGTCATTGGTAACGGAACTTATGTAACGAATCAATATCCATTAAAAGATACAAAGGTAATTGCAGGTTCTAAAGTGTTTATAGAGACCAATGATTCAACGATTACTATGCCAGATGTTACTGGATGGAGTACGAATGAATTAATTCGCTTTTGTGATTTTATCGGCCTTTCTTATACATTAAACGGTTACGGGAAAGTAGCAAGTACTAATATTCCAGCAGGAACTGTAATTGACACAAATACTATGAATTTGGAAATTACTTTAGGAGTATAGAGAATATACTCTTTTTTCTTGTGTTTTGCTCAAAATTTTAGTATTCTTAATGTAGAAGGTAGGTTTTTTATGAAATACGATTATGTGATTGTTGGTTCAGGACTTTTTGGAGCAACGTTTGCTTATGAAATGACTAAAAGAGGCAAGAAATGTTTAGTGTTGGAACGTCGAAGTCATATCGGAGGTAATGTTTTTTGTGAAAACATTCATGGTATTCATACGCATAAATATGGCGCGCATATTTTCCATACTTCAAACAAGAGGATTTGGGAATATGTCAATCGCTTTTGTGAGTTTAATAATTATGTAAATACTCCAATTGCTAATTATAAGGGAAGATTATATAATATGCCTTTTAATATGAATACTTTTACAAAATTATGGAATGATGTCATAACTCCGGAAGATGCAAAAAGAAAGATAGAAAGTCAAAAAGAAGAGCTTCACGGAAAAGCACCAGAAAATCTAGAAGAACAAGCGATTTCTTTGGTGGGGAGAGACATTTATGAAACCTTAGTAAAAGGATATACCGAAAAACAATGGGGCAAAGATTGTAGGGATTTACCGGCTTTTATTATTAAACGTTTGCCAGTAAGATTTACTTTTAATAATAATTATTTTACGGATCGTTATCAAGGGATTCCAATTGGTGGATATAATGTCATTGTAGAAAAAATGCTTGAAGGAAGCGAAGTTTTATTAAATACGGATTATTTAGAGAAAAAAGATTATTACAATTCTTTAGGAAACAAGGTGTTATATACTGGCATGATTGATGAATACTTTGGGTACTCTTTGGGAACTCTAGAATATCGTTCGTTAAAGTTTGAAACAGAGTATTTGGAAAACATTGATAATTACCAAGGAAATGCGGTGATGAATTATACCGATAGAGAAACGCCTTATACCAGAGTGATTGAACATAAACATTTTGAGTTTCAAGAATGTTCTGGAACAGTTGTGACAAGAGAGTATCCTAGTGATTGGCACCCAGGGATGGAAGCCTATTATCCAGTAAACGACGAGAAAAATAATTCTTTATATCAATCGTACCAAGAACTAGCCTCAAAAGAAAAAAATATCTTATTTGGCGGGCGTCTTGGAATGTATAAGTATTTTGATATGGATAAGATTATTGAAGAAGCTCTATTATTAGTAGAGAAGGAAGTAAGTTAAAATACTTGCTTTTTTTGTTTTTCTAGTGTATTTTATTATCTACTGATTGAAAGGGGATTTTGTTATGAATCGTATTCGTAAAAAAGCTATTTTTGAGTTAGAACAAATGGATCCAGAATTACTAGGGCAGGATTTAACGCAAATGCTCGGTATTTTAAAAGGAGAAACTCACCATTTCTTTCAGAAATTTTTGCTTTTGCAATTAGTGCTTGATAGTGGTTCTTTGAATGAAGAAGAGAAGGGCTATATTTATTATACATTTTTAGATGCTAATTTTACTGTTTTGAATCATCCAGCATATCGTTATAATAATAATTTTTATTATCAACTTGTGAAGGAATACGCGCTTAGTAATGCTATGAATAAAGATGTTTATTATCTATTAGAAAAAACAAATGTACAAAAACTTCAGCTTATGAAAGAAATGCTCGTTGATCAAAGAGAAAAAGAATATATGGATTATATAAGAGTGGAACTAGCAATTTATAGTAAATTTTTTCAAGCTTTTTCTAAAATTGATGCTATTTTGGAAGTAAAAGAGGCAATGATGGTATTAGATTTACCGATTGATGTTCAGGAAAGCTTGCTGTGTTATTACGATCTTCTTTGTAAGGAAAGAACTGCTGTACAACCGTTGCCAGTTTTTAGTCAGCCTAAAGTTAATATTTCTACGGAAGAGGAACCAAGGTTATCTAAAAAAGAATTAAAGTCACAATTAAAAGAGTATTTTGATGAAGATGATGAAATGAAACCGTTTGATTTTATCCATTATGAGGATGTCATTGTTATTTTAAAACAATTAAATTATTCTGAGAAACATATTATAGATATTATCAGCGTACTTCTTCGTAATCACATGGAAAATTATTCTTATTATTTCTATATCTGTCAAAAATACATGAGTCAATTTCCTAATGGTTCTTTATTACAAGAAGTGCAAGATGCTTGGCAAAGTATGATAATTCCTGAAAAGGAAGAAGACTATGATTTTTATAAAGAGTATATTTTAGCTAATATTTCTTCTATGGAACAAGACTTAGTTGGAAATTATGATTATGATTTAAAAAGAGTATATTCTAAAAAGTAATTTTTTGTTAATAAAACCATGCCTAAAAGACATGGTTAATTGTTACGGGTTGTGCTGTTTTTACTACAAATGGTTCATTTTGCGTTCCAATTCCTCCAGAAATCTGAATATCTGATCTCAGATTGATCACTGGCCGCACACCAATGGCACCCGCCACCCAGTTGCTGTACGCCAGGCCATCACTGTTGAGAATGAACTCAAATGCCGCCGCGTTGAAGGAGTATAAAGCATACGGAGACAAAGTCCAATATGTGTACCCAGAAAAAGGATAATACAATTTATTTACATATCCATTTCTTGCTCCTGCTAACATTAACTCATCAATAGTAATTAACCCTATTGGATACGTTAAAGCTTGATTCCCTTTCGTATTTCCATTTAATGTAAATAAATCGTTTTCTGCATCCGGACAAACTAGACTTGGGCTATAATTTGTATAATATCTATCATAGGCTGCATAACATGTCGTTTTATCTGTTTGGACTCCGTTTCCATTGTTGTTTCTTGTTGACAACGTTCTATCGTTACAAAATCCTGAATCTGCTATGTAACTTGCATACTCACTTAAATTTGTACTATACCAACTATCTAAATAAGATTTAATCGTAGAATTATTCGTATTTGCATTCACTTCTTCTGTCGTTGAACCACTGGTATTTCCGTACATATATCCCACATACAATGGAAGATTTCCCTGACTATTGAATTGTCTTGTTCCTATCTGAGCATTCGTTCCTGTTGCATCTTTCGTGGTTCCAGCATATAGTAGTCGGATACTTCCATCTCCATTGATTCTGATGATTCTCCAGTAAAAGCCAGCGAACTGAACATAATTATTTTTTACACTTCCTCGGTAGTAATAACTAGTTCCATCCGCATCATTCATCGCATATAATCCTTTATCACTCTTATCACTTTCTAATTCTGTTTGATTATAGGTTCTGCTACGAGTAAACGAATATCTCGTGGCTGGATAGCTTGTTCCATCTGATCCTGATACATTAGCTGAAGCACTTCCCGTATAACTACTTATTTTATACATTGTTGTACAATTTGTATTATTATATGGTGATAATCGATTGGCTGAAGTTACGTTTGTTCCGGCACTACAAATATAATAATCTTGACTAGAAAAATCGATGGTAGTCGGATCCTGATATAGCATTCCAGATAAATAATATCTACCTTCTTCTGCATCAAAACGATAGCTTGTGGCAAATCCTACTCTTACATTGGATTCTGTTAAATTAGCCGCATAATCTAATCCACTTCCTACATCTTCTACTCTTGGCATGGTATAGCTTAGTGTTCCGGAACTTGTGGCACTATTTTCCTGCCATTCTATGATTGGAGCACTTTGAGTGAAATCTGGTGCCTGTTTACTATTGATCTTATCGATTGCTGTTTGTAGTTCTGTTACTTGATATTCATTTGCTAGTATCGCATCATGTAATGTGGTAAAGCCATAGTCTACTGGACTATAGGTTGTTGCACTTGCTGTAATGATGACTTTTGCTTCAAATGTTTGATTCATCGTATCGCTACTGGCCGGAGTATCATAATCCATCCATAATCTTAAAGTGTAATCTTCACTGTCTCCATTTCCTAATGA
>CALVOL010000060.1 GCA_944350285.1 uncultured Bacilli bacterium
GGGGAAAATAGCAAAAAAAAGCCCTTAAACAAAGGCTTGATTCAAAATTCCCCTGATAATTCTAATTCCCTGATAATGTGAATTATCAGGGATCCCCGATAATTTGTGATAAAAACAGCCTAATATAAAGTGAATCAAATTAATCAAATTAAAAACAGCTAAAAAAGACTTCAAACAAACGAAGTCTATTTTTATCTTTACAAATAATCATTAAAATCATTTACTATATAAATTGGTTCTGGTAAATCCGTTGTATCTAAAAATCCACTTTCAGCTTTTATGACATGAGGAATTCTATTCACTACATCTGCACACGTAAGTTCTACTGTACTAGGTCGATCATTTTTAACACTTGTTGTTGGTTCTCCAAAGATTGTCCATTCATTCGTATCACTTTCTTCACTAGTATACACTTTACCAATACACTCTACTTCCAAAATAATATTTTCCTTCGTCGTAGCAGTAACAACAGCTTCCATTCCTCTTACCATGCCACTTTTCAAATTCATATTAAGTGTCTCACTTTCCAAAGTATCCTCAGTCATAACAGGAATACACTCTTGTTTCATCGACACAATATGAAGATTTAGTTTTTTAGCAAGCCATCCCACAACATTCCACATATAGCTTGGAAAAAATTCTTTTTTCTCAATTAATTCTTCTCTTTCTTCCTCGCTCATCCGATTAATTACTGCAATTTCTTGATCAAACTGTTCTTTTGTATATCCAGCTCCATGAGCTTTTGCAAGAGCAAGACCATAATCTTCAACATTATAAGAACTACATCCTTTAATTTTAGTAATTCTCTCGGTAGAAGCACAAAGATTTATAATCATGTTTCCCCAGAAAATATCTTGATATCCACATCCAATAATTGTAACATGAAATGCTTTAGCAAGAGCATTCAGTTCATTATATAATACCGGATTCGAATTACTAGCAAAAAAAGCTTCTTCACAAGTCGTAATCACGTTGACCCCATTCCGAACACAAGTTCTTACCTCTTCACCAATATCATTTAGTACACTCATCGTTGTAATAATTGCAACATCAGGTTTTGTCTTCTTTAAAATCTGGTCTAAGGAAGAAACATCTTCAATCAAAACTCCTTTACTTTCAGATTCCATAACTACACTGATATCTTTCCCAATTAACTCAGGATTCACATCAACCGCGCCAACAACACTTCCATTTTTCTCGTAAATATAACGCATAATATACTTACTCATTTTTCCACAACCAATTTGAACAACACTCACTTTTTCCATAATCTATCCCCTTTCATTCAAATCAACTTGTTCTTCTTGGATTAAATCCTTAAATTCCATTTTAAATCGTTCAATTTCCTTCTTCTTTACATCCTCATAAACATTTTTAGCATTACAAATTGCTTTATAAATATGTTTAATTTTTACAGACTCTTCATTATCATAAAGTGCATAAGTAAATGCATTCGATAAAATCGTCAAACAAATATCTGGATATCTTGCCGCAACTTCATAAACTCGTTTATACTCATCTGTCATCTCGACAATAAACTTCATGATTCTTTCTTTTACAAAATCCGTATAATCTAATTTTAAACCCATTTGCTTTTCAATTTTCGGAAGAGTTCCCATTAAAATTTTCACTGTACTAGGTTTATCTGTTTCCAAAACATCGATTTTTTGAAATCTACGCAAGAATGCTCTATCCCGTAAAATATACGTTTCATACTCTTCTGTGGTGGTAGCACCAATCATCTTAATTGTTCCACGGTCAAGTCCTGCCTTCAACATATTAGCAAAATCAATACCAGAATTATCTGTCGTATTTTTATTGACCAAAACATGCGTCTCATCGATAAATAAAATTGTTTTATCACGATTATTTAACTCTTTTACAAGCATATCAATGCGACTTTCCGTTTGCCCATCCACATTAATTTCTCCAAGTAGCGAAGTAACATTGACCTTAATAATTTCCCATCCTTTCAAAGCATTAGGAACCATATCTTTTTGAATACGATAAGCGATTCCCTCGACAATAGCAGTTTTACCAATACCAGGCTTACCAACTAACAAAGCACTTTTCTCAGGAGTCAAAAGTGTTAAAATACATTGCTTAATCTCATTTTCACGCGCTATAGCAGGATCAGTAATATATTCCTTCGCCGTTAAATTCTCACCATAACGTTCCAACATACTAATTTGTGGTGTAACTTCAATATCCATATCTAGTGTTTCCATGATTATCATCCTCATTCTAATTCTAACATAAAACAAAGAAAAATTCATCCATTATTAAACTTAAGTTTTTAGGTTTTTAATTCATAAAAAATTGTATGAAAAAAATGATATAAATGCTATAAATCATCTATTTAATTGCTTCCTATATTTCTACTTTTTATAAGTATTCTATAATCACTACCTAACTGAATATTTCTTGTTGCATAATTATAAAAATCTTTAACCATTTGTAATCTTTGCAATTTATCCACACAATTTGTAGTAATTAAATTTAAATACATATTAAGAAATTCTGGTTCAGGATTTTCTTTATAAACAGAATTTCGATAATCTTCATCTGTATAAATCCTATAAACTTTGGATGTAGGTATTTTTGAAATCCCAATATATTTGTGATAAAACTTTCTAATTTTTTCTATCATTAAGTGAGAGAAATGTTCAAATCCAATATGATCATCCATTGCAAATTTTTCTAATTTTTCCAACCTATTATTCAGAATAGATACTTGCTCTTTCGCTTCATCATCACTTAATGGCGGTAAAGGAGTAACAAACTTATTGACTACGTATTCTTGCAATTGTTTTAACTGGTTATCTTTAGTGTAAATAATTTTTGAAATACCAAAATTGTTAATGTTGCATTATTTTGATGAAGAAAATCTTCATTAACTGTTTGATAAATATCTGCAAGAGGTTTTTCAAAATACTCTATTCTTGTTCCGTCTATGACTTTATTTCCCCTAATCAAGTGATTAGGATCTTCATTATCAAATACAATATGTAAATCTATATCAGAATTTTCTCCATTAAATCCTGTAAAACAACTTCCATAAAATAAAATTCCCAAAACATGTTCGTTATTTAAATAACCCATATCTTGTACAAAACTTAATATTTTATCTTTGAGTAACATTTATATCACATCCATTCACTCTATATAATTAAGTATCAAGTTTTGCGACCACAGTCGCAAAAAGTCCATCTGCATGATGAACTTCTTAATAAAATACACTACAACTATCTTCATGAATTTGCTCGTTAATTGGCTTATCCGTTTTCTTAATACTTACAACTTCATTTTCCTCGAAAATATTTTCTATATCCGTATCAATATAAGACTGATAAGTATTAAAAGTAAACTCATAATAATAACCTTCTGTAACCCCATCCAAAAGAACCCTCGAAATCGGTACAGTCACTAAATTCTCACTTTGGAACTCATTTAATACAACATATAAAGTATCACTTTCTTCTGCCTCATCTTCTTCCCTATCAATAATAGTATAGATAAAATAAGTTCTTACAAAATCACAAGACGTATGCTTCGTACCAGACTGATAATATTTTTGACGATTCTCTTTGATAATTTCAATATTTTGTTCGTTTGCCGTGATCACAATGGTTGGCTCTATATAATAATTATAAACTTTCTTTTCGCTTAAATCGCGAATCATATGGTCTAAAAATTCTCCTTTTAAATAAATATTTTCTAAATCCCAATCTAAATAGACATAATCATCATCTTTAGTAATTCTTGTCGACATCGTGGTTCCTAAAGGATAATAACGATATTCTACTAAAACATTTTCCATGGAATTATCCACAACATAATCAGAAATATTGCCAATAAAAATAGTATCTTCGTCCATGGTAAGTTCCTCTGTTAAAGTCTCCGTTGCAATATCACTAGGTGGCGAATTAATAAACTCTGTTTCGGTTACCTCAATAGCTGCAATACCACAACCAACACCAAGAAGTACAAAACTTACAGCAAGCGAAACAAACATCTTAACTCCATTATTTTTTCGGTCTAAAACAAAATTAAACAAAATCCAGAAGAAGATTAATCCGAGTAAAAAGAGAGAAATCATAACCAAATAAAATCCAAAATACATCACACCATGAATAAGTAAATAAATACAGAATACTAAAACAATAGCCATTCCTATCAAATAAAAACTAATACAGAATAAAATACAAATAGCCATAAATTTTAAGAAAAAGACACAAATTTTTACAATAAGCTCGCTAATGGTAGAAATAGCCCCTTTTGATTGTTTAACTTCAACAACTTCCGTTTGCTTACGTTCCACTTTTTTAGATATCGAAACTTTCTTTTCTTTTTTACTTTCTACATTCTTCAAATAACGCACATCAAAAATCCGAATAAAAACAATAATCGCTAAAACAAAATATGCAAACTCTAAAACAAATCGCCATACTGTATAAAAGATACGATTTAACGGACTAGACAAAATATAAAAAACATCTTTACCTAGACTAACTAACATTGCTACAGGAATATGAAATAAACCAATAATAATAAGCAAAATCAAAATTTCAATCACAAATTTAACAATTTCCTTTGGGGACTTCTTACTTAACGTATCAATTAATTTATCTATTGTATGTAATACCTTCGCAGCAAAATTGCCTATCGGATCTTCCTTTCCTTCTTTCACTTTTACTTTATAAGCGCTTAACAATTCCTTCGCAAGTTCATCAATACTTCCAAAAGATGAAACTGCTTCTTCCTCTGTAGCTCCTGACTCTATTTTCTCATCAATGTAGCCCCCGTATTCTCTAGTAATATCATCTATTTCACTTTCTTCTAAAACAGATAACTTCTTACGCAACTTTGCTAAAAATTCTCTCTTCTTCATTGCTCCCTCTCCTTTATAAAATGATTAATTTTTTCAGAAAACAAATTCCATTCTTCTAACACTTCTTCTTGATGCTGACGTCCCAATACTGTAATATGATAATACTTGCGAGTAGGTCCTTCGCTTGACTCTTCCAAATAAGTTTCAAAATATCCTTCATTTGTTAATCGCTTCAATATTGGATAAATGGTTCCTTCATTAACATCAACAATCTCCCGAACCTTTTCCACCAGTTCATAACCATAGATATCCTTATCTCGAACAATACTGAGTACTAAGAGTTCTAAAACCCCTTTTTTAAACTGAGTATGAATAGTATCACCCCTCACTTGATAGTAAAATACCATAACTACTTGGTATTGTCAAGTACTATATTAAAAAGAAAAACAACCGAAGTTGCTTTTCCAAAGAATTCCCTTTATTCCAATTTTGTGAAAGTTTTAGACTAAGATAAATAACTAGTAGGGTATTGTATAGGGTAGTGTATTTATGAATGTATAGTTTATATAAAATAATAAGGGAATCCTTTTACCAAACTTTTCTCGTTTGGTAGCACCTATACTAAAACAACTTCCCAATTTTCACAAGGACGATATTTTGTAAAGTTTTGTCTAATTTTGTCAAAGTTTGTCTATTCGGTACGTAAAGCAATCACCGGATCTTTTTTACTAGCAAGTTTCGCTGGAATAAAGCCACCAATGAGTGTCAAAATAACACTAACAGTAATTAATATGAATGCATGAAGTGGGTTCATCACAGCTACATTCTCTAAATCAGTCAAATTATATAAAATAGAATTTGTTGGGAATAACAAGAGCCATGCAATAAAAATACCAATGAGTCCAGAAGTAATCCCGATAATAAACGTCTCTGCATTAAACACTCTAGAAATATCCTTCTTCCGTGCTCCAAGACTTCTTAAAATACCAATTTCTTTCGTTCTTTCTAAAACAGAAATATACATAATAATTCCTATCATAATCGAAGAAACAATCAAAGAAATAGAACTAAAAGCAATTAAAACAATTGTAATCGCATCCATAATACTACTAGACAAAGAACTCATTAAGTTAGCTTGATCGATATAAATAATACGATCCTCCTCTTCTAGTCCATCATTATATTGATCCAAATAAGCAGTCACTTCATCCTTTGTTTCAAAATCATTTGGATAAATAAAGATAGCATAAGGAGTAGAATGATCTCCTAAATAAGCAAGCAATTCCTCTTTCGTTTCTTTTCCTTCCTCAGTAGAAGTATCAATCATCTCTCCAGATAATACATTATAATTAGCCTTTTTCTGAGCTTCAACTACCTTAGAAGTACTATTATGACTTATCACATCTTCGAGTAAGTCATTTGTATACATAATACCTGAACTAGCTACATAACTTGGAAAATCGCTTTTCAAACGAATAATACCAACTACTTTCAAAGTCAAATTATTCTCACTATTATAAACACTTTCCAAATCATTACTTGGAATATAATAATTTCCATGATTAACATAATAATCATCGTTATAAGAAAGTTTTATTGTAGAATTCAAAATAGTATCAAAAGAAATATTATCCTCACTTGTAATTCCAAGCGCTTCTAAAATATCCTTAGAAACTTGGTTCTTACTATCTACTACTAATACAATTTCGTCTTTCTCTTCCGCAAACTTCCCAGCTAAAACATCATAATGTAAATCCATGTATCCTGTTGCATCATCACTTAAAGTATACGGCATACTTTGAATTCCTAAATCCTGAGAATTCAAAAGAACCACTTTATCATCCACTTTTTGAAGCAAATTAAGTCCTAAAGCATACGTATAAGAAATACCAGCAACACTATCAGGATTTAACTTTTCTACATAATCAACATATTCTTCTGTAATTTTATTTTCATGAGTATACTCATCCATCATAGTTTCAGTTGGAATAACATAATCAATATCAGGATAATCCGCTTCATTACTAGACATATCATCTTGTAATTGATTCATCGTTTCCTCAGTTAAATCCACTGATTGACGACTTACCACAATTGGTAAAGAACTAAGAGTATTTTGTTCAAAAATACCAATCTGCCTGTCAAAGCCATTAGACAAACTCAAAATAAGAGCAATTCCAATAATACCAATAGAAGATGCAAAAGCAGTTAAAAGAGTTCTTCCCTTCTTCGTCCTTATATTGTTAAGCGATAAATGAAGAGCTGTCAAAAAACTCATCGAAGTCTTACGGATTGTATAAGGCTCCGTATCTTCCTTTTTAGATGTTCCTTTTCTAGAATCACTAACAACTTCTCCATCTTTCATTTCAATCACACGACTTGCATATTCATGTGCAAGTTCCGGATTGTGAGTAACCATAATAACTAACTTATCCTTAGCAATCTCTTTGATAAGGTTCATAATTTGGACACTGGTTTTCGAATCGAGTGCCCCGGTAGGTTCATCTGCTAAAATAATATCCGGGTCATTTGCTAATGCTCTTGCAATAGCAACTCTCTGCATTTGTCCACCAGACAATTGATTTGGTTTTTTATGCAAATGGTCTTTTAAACCAACTCTTGTTAAAACTTCAATTGCTCTTTTCTTTCGTTCTTTTGAAGAAACTCCCGATAACGTCATGCCCATTTCAACATTTTGTAAAATATCAATATGTCCTATCAAATTATAACTTTGAAAGACAAAACCAATACAATTATTACGGTAAGCATCCCAATCACGGTCTTTAAAATCCTTAGTAGATTTCTGATTAATAATCAAGTCTCCCGTATCATATCGATCTAGTCCCCCAATAATATTCAAAAGCGTTGTCTTACCAGAACCACTTGGTCCTAAAATCGCCACAAATTCATTTTTCTTAAATTCAATACTAACATTTTTTAATGCTTGTTGTACAAAATCACCAGTTTGATAACTTTTATTTATTTTCTTTAATTCTAACATAATTTTCCTTTCCATTAATTAAAATATGCATTCTTACCACAGAGTATATTATAGTAAAAAAAGAAGAGCATTTCAATCTTTACTCTCCTACAATCGCGTCTACTCGACTTTTTAACACATTATAA
>CALVOL010000061.1 GCA_944350285.1 uncultured Bacilli bacterium
TTTCTTTATCTTTTGTTTGGCTAATATTATTATACAGCATTTTTATTTATCAGTCATTATGTTTAACACAACTAAATAGAAAAAAAAGAGAACTTTACGTAGTAGTAGTTCCCACTTCAGCAGTAATTCCGGTAGAATTAGTGCTCACTCCTGTATTATCCAATTTTGTAGCAGCATTTAATACATTAATACTTCCTTCAAATCTTGTGTTTTCCACTTCATTTCCGGCATTTTGATCAATCCAAACATAAACATTGTATGTAGCACTTCCACCAGTTCCACCTTCCTCACTGGCAGCACTTAAACTTCCACTAGCAATGATATAAGATTGTTTTAAATTTGCTACATTTAAGTTCAATGTGTCTGTATTTATTGGCGCACTACTAACAAGTTGGCCACTACTTGGTTTAGCATCAGCTGCCTCATAGATAGCATACTTGACTTTATCGTCACCCATTGTATTTGTAGTTAATGTGTTTAATGTCACTTGATAGTTAGAAGCAACGGTACACTTATTGGTAATAGTAAAAGAATATGCCGTTCCACCCATTCCGCTAGCATCACTAACAGGATAAGAATTAGTTAAAGCAATCGAATCACTATTTTCTGTAAACTCAATACTAAAACATCCTACATTTACTATATTTTCTTGCCCGGATAATCTAACAACCCATAAAGCATAACTTTGATACACCATCAAACAAAGACCAATGGACACAACTATCAACGCCATTACAATTTTATATCTGAGTCTCATATTTCACTCCTTCTTTCTTTATAATCACTTTATAAACTTAATATTAGCAAATTCAAAATATTTCTATTCTCTAAGTCCTTTACAGACTTGTGCAAAGATATTACTTTTTTTCGAGATCAATGTGGATAACTAGAGGTGCACCCCTGGGACTCCACAAAGTGGCCGTCCCTGGGCCCCATCTTTAGGTTTCCTATAAACTTAATTCAAACGGTGAATTTTCAGATCCATCTCCTCCACTTATTTTTACGTTAGAGGATAGATATAAGGTGGGTACAACATTAAGATATGTATAATATACATGATGTGTGTTCACATATCCATAACCATCCGCATTAAATACGATGTTCGCACCATCAGTCCGTGGGGTTATTGTCCATTGATGTGAGCTTGTATACAACCAGTCATTGCTGTAACAATCATTGTAATTAACCCAAACATGCAAGGCATATAATAGACAAGTCTCTCTATTGTTAGTATTCCCACCGTTTGTGGCATATCCGTAGTCGCTTGGATACATTAACCCTATTTGACCTATCCATTCCGTTGGTTTTCCACTATATACAGTATCCCCTCTTTCAGCTATATAAAATGTTGATACGAGATTATAATCAGATGATAATCCTCCTAAATTCCAAACGGCATTACTTATCATTGCTTTTGCCGTTTCTGTTAATCCAATACTACTAAAATCACATGGTGTAGTAGCTCCATTTTGCCCATATGGACACTCACCACTTGTTCTGTTCCAATATGCTCCTGAATTTAATACATGTTGAAGAGGACTTGTACTCCAATCATTTTCTCCATTATCCCCCTTATTATCCCAGCTATAATTTCCAATAGGCTCGGATCTGATAATTTTTAATCTCGTTTCTTTTGTTCCTGTTCCATTATCTATATTATTAAATACTCCGATAATTCTCCATAGTTCATTATTAAACCAAACATAGTTATTTGGGTTTGCTCCGATATATCTTAAGTTATGATCTGCAGTTCCATCGTCAACAATTTGTTCTGAATTTGATGCTGCTATCTCTTTAATCGTATCTACCGCTGTTTTAGGAACTTCAGTACTAATATCTTGACTCTCATGAACAGTCGCACTGCCATTTATAACATAATCTATGTTATATGCTGTTCCATTATTGACATTCGGATCCGTCACAGTACTCTCATCCACATATAATTGAATGCTATATACAATACTTTCTCCAGTATTTATCTGAGCATTTGTAAGTAAACTGCCATTACTAATACTACTCAATGTTTTTGGATATCCACTCACAGTCTCTAACACTCCACTAGCATTCTGTTTTTTTAATATCACTTTAATTTGACTTGCTGGTGCAGTATTTCCACTATTCGCAGTTAAATTCAAACTATAACTTCCCATTAAAGATCCTGTATTTTGTACACTAAACTGATAACTACAATCATTAAAATATAGTCCAGCTTCATCATCGCTCATCGGTTCAAAACATGCACTTTTATTACTTGATGTTATTTGATTTCCATCTACATATGTGAATGTTAAGTCTCCTGCTTCCACTACTTGGTTATTACTATTTTGATTCACTTGAAAGAAAATAGCATAAGATATTCCTAATACCAATATCGTACAACAAGCAATGATATATGTGGCTAGCTTCGTCTCTCTTTGAAAGATATTTTTAAAACTTAGCTTACTTTCTTTTTGATTCATAATCTCTCACCCGTTAACTTGTTTCTCTATTCTTTACCATTATAACATGAAAAAAGAAAGAATGGGAAATAATTTTTAAACTTTTTTTAAATCTAACATACTTTCTTTAATAATTTCATCATAAACAAACGGATTTACAATCTCTTTTTTAGGCAAATAAGTAATACTTTTAGCTGCATAACTCAAAATATTTCCAGTCTCAGCCAAATAATATTCTCGAATATCAATCGCACAAACGAACTGAAAAAATATAAGGTATAAATGAGGTAACTGACTATAAAGCTCTTCGTTTTGACATTTTAAAAATTCCTTCCTTAATTGATTTAAATATTTTTTCTGTTGGAGAGAATTTCTTAAACAAATTAATATATTCCTACGATACTCCGTAAATTCTTCCCCAGAATAATTCAAATACAGAAAAGATTTTCCAAAAAAACAAAAATAACGACCTAGCCATATCCAAAATTTCTTAGCATAAATAGGCAAAATCACTTCAATATTTTTAAAAATATCTTGAAACACCGTTTCGATCACCAAAGGATTCGTTTCATCACCAACTGCGATATCACTAAGTAATGCAATATTCTTATTAAATTCTTCTTCCATATAAACCTCATTTACTAGTAAGTTCGATAATCTTTTTTAATACGTCCCCATATTTTTCTAAAGCAGTCTCCCCATCATTTACTAAAAATTCTGAAAAAGAAATATCTCTGGTTGTCATTTTATTGTCAAGTGAAATTTCGCGTCCCAAAATACTTCCACTTTCCCTTTGAAACAATTCTAACGCTTCTTTCGCATTTGCAATAACAATTCCACTCACTTCCTCTGCATCCATTTGAAAATCTTCATAATTTCCTTCATACAAATCCACATAAACATTTGCAAATGCACGATCCCGAAAAATACTACCATCTTCTTTTACGCGATCCATCCGATATGGTATTATACTGACGAAAGTCGCATCACTAGCATCAATATCTAGACCAATCTCTTCTTTAATTTCTCTTTGAAAAGCCTCAGTGACACTTTCTCCAGCGCTTAAATGTCCTGAACTAGTCGTATACAAAGTCCCACGATCACTTCTTCTTTGAAAAAAGACATTTCCTTCTTTATCATAAAGCCAACAATGCACGGTTTTATGCCACAATCCCTTACTATGAACCATTCCTCTTTCTTCTGTTCCAATTTGATTTCCTTCTTCATCATAAATATCTAAATATTCCATAATCTACTTCCTCTCTTAGGAAATATTACTTTTATTTTATGAATTTGTCAACCAAAAATAAGAGTGATTATAAAACAAAGACCAAATCCAATCACAGTCGGAATCAAAAAAGCAAGAATCGTATAAAATGAGCTATTCGTTTCTTTTTTAATAGTCATCAACGTTGTCGCGCACGGAAAATGACACAAAGAAAGAATTAAAAACTTAAGTGCTACCAATATATCCCAACCCTGAAGAACTAAAATATTTTTAAGTGCATCTACAGAATCATAAGAAACCAAACTTCCACTATTCAAATAACCTAAAAGCATAACAGGAATCACAATTTCATTAGCTGGAAGCCCGAATAAAAATGATAACAAAATAACTCCATCTACTCCTAATAGTTGCCCAAATGGATTAAGAAAACTCACGAGCCATCCAAAAATAGAAGTTCCAGAAACGAAAATATTCGCGGCAAAAAAGAGGATTAACCCAGCTGGAAAAGAAATCATCACCGCCCGTTTCAAAACATCAATTGCTTTATCTTTAATCGCATGAACAATTGTTGTCAAAATCTTCGGTTTTCGAAATGTTGGAAGTTCCATAATAAACATAGCTTTTTCTTCCTTAAAAAGAAAATGATTTAATAACTTTGTAACCAGAAAAGTAATGAAAATTCCAAGCATAATAATCCCACATAATATCACGGCCGCATAAATACTCCCCACCAGACTACGATCACTTACAAAAAACATCTCAATCATCACAATCATTGCTGGAAACCTTCCATTACATGGCATAAACACATTGGTTAAAATAGACAAAATACGCATTTTTTTATTTTCCATAATTCTAGCACCAGTCACACCTACCGCGTTACACCCAAGCCCCATACACATCGTAAGACTCTGTTTTCCACAACTTCCACACCTAGAAAAAGGTTTATCCAAAAGAAAAGCGACCCGTGGTAAAACACCATAATCTTCCAAAAGCGAAAACAAAGGAAAGAAAATAAGCATAGGTGGTGTCATCACTGACACAACAGAGTATAAAGTCCGATATCCACCAAACACCAAAGGATCCACTATCGTATCTGGCAAAAAGGACAAAAATTGATAAAGAAATGGTTCCAAAGAACTAAAAAAATTCATCAAAAAATTAGATGGAATATTAGAAAAAAAGATCGTGAGCCACAAAATAACAAACAATAATAACACCAACATAAAAAACCAAGTAAAACGATTTGTAAAAAGTTTATTTAAAAGAAAGTCCTCTTTTTTTTCTTTCATATTCTTTCGATCTATTACCCCCTGAAGTAAATTAGACACATAGTGATAATAACTAGATATAATCTCATAACGAGTAATATAATGCTTATAAAAACGAAAACTAGACAAATCTTTAGAAGAAAAGCATTCAACACAAAAGTCTTCATCAGTCAAATAATGGAGTAATACTCCCTGCGATTCAGAATATTTTTTTTGCATCCATTCTAAATAATGCTTGATTTTAGAATCGTGAACAATCTTAGGTACTTCGTTTTCTTGAAAATGATTCATCTCCTCACAAAGTTCTACGACTCCTACCCCATTCTTTACACTCATAAACACAACTGGAATATCAATTCTTTGCTTCAACAATTCTTCATGAATAGAGATCTTCATTTTCCGAGCTTCATCTATTAAATTCACACATAAAATAACCCGATTTGTAATATCCAATACTTCAAATAAAAGAGTCATACTTTTCTCCAAATTAGAAGCATCAGCGACCACAATGGCCAAATCATAATCCCTTTCTAACACATAACGACTAGCAACCTTTTCTTCTTCACTCTCATAATGCAAAGAATAAGTTCCAGGAAGATCAACTACCTTCCATAAAGTATCTTTGTAAACAAACTCTCCACTGGAAGAAGCGACCGTCTTGCCTGTCCAATTACCGGTATGTTCAGATCGATGGGTTAAACAGTTAAACAGCGAAGATTTTCCCACATTAGGATTTCCTACAAAACAAGCCTTTCGTTCTTTCATACTTCCACCTCTATGTTTTGTGCATCATCTCGCCTTAACGCAAACACACACCCATCCACTTGATAAGCAATTGGTGACCCAAAAGGACTTTTAAATTTGCATAGAATTTCCTTACCAGGCAAAACTCCTAAATGAAATAACTTAAATTTTTTCTTTTCTTCTAACTCAACATTTTTAATAATAGCCTTCTCTAAAAGTTTTAAATTGCTACATTTTTTTAGCACTGTAAACACCTCTTCAAGGTAGTATATGTAAAGTATGAATTTTGGGACTATTTCATAAAATAAATTAAGAAGGTGAGTTCATGTTTCCACCAAATATAGATCCTCAAAGCTACGCCTTATCCGCAAGTATTATTGGAGCTTTAATTGCCCCGGATTTAACAATAAATGAAGCCAATTCTATTGGCAATTGGTTAGTATTAGTTGGCGATTATCTACTTTGCTTTGCTGGTCAAAAAGCTCTAATCAAAAGTCGAGATCCCGTTCATTCTGATAAAGCTCAAAGCTTTCAAATAAATACAATTATGAATGTTTTAAATCGTATGCAAGAAGAACTAGAAAAATTAAAAAAAGAAAATCTATAACAACATTTCCCAAGGAACCAAGCTTTCAAAAGTACCAGAAGAATAAGGGCCAACTTGATAAGGTGGAAAGAAAAATAATATTCCATCTTCTACAAAAACAAAATACTGAAAATTTTGAGCCGTAGGTTCTGTCCCACTCATCATAAAATCAGTTCGAACTATTCTAGGATTCATAATAAGATTTCTTCGAACATTCTTACTGATTACTTCTAGATTATAGTCTGATAAATCCAGAAGTATTTCTTCCTCAATATCATAAACAGTAGTAAAAAAAATAGTATTAGGATGTGCCCCACCTGTATATGTAGAAATAGCAAAACAATAAGAAATATACTGATCATATACATATCTTTGATAAGTAATATCTAAAGTATATACCATCTCCAAAGAAGAATCACTTTCTTTCACTAACTGCAAAAAACTTTCACGAAACTCGTTTATTTTACTTTCTAAAATACCATTTAACCGTTCATGACTCTCTCTTGGCATATCAATAGAAATTTTATGTTTTCCTTCCTCTTTTACTGTAAAAGACACTTGTTCTTTACTAATCGCAAGAGTAACATAACGAACTGAAAAAATCAAAAAACAAAGAATAACAAAAAATAGAAAATAATATTTAAATTTCATACTAAACTATATGAACAAAAAAAGAAAATACTACTTCTTTTCTTTCGTATTTTCTTGTCTTTTTTTTGTTTTCGTTGTTTTTGCCTTCACAACTTTTTCTTTTGTCTCTTTTTTAGTTTCTTTTGGTTTGACTTCCATTTCACTTTCCATGACTTTTTGTTCTTCTTCTATCTTGTTTGCTTGCGTCTCACCAATATAAACAACTTTTGTATTCGCTACCATATCATGTAGTCCTCTACCATCTCTTCTAACAATAATCATAAATAAACTAATATATAATATGATATAACCTACTAAGTTTACATTTTGATAAACCGCATAGAAAGTATCCACACTCATAATATGAACAATGCATTGTAACGCGATCGAAATAAGGACGTTGTTTAAAACAATACAGCGAAGTAAATAATTTACAATAGAAAGTGGCTTATCCTTAATACCAACAATTCGTAATTGAAACAATCGCTTTCCTAGTGTCTGTCCTTTCATAAAATATGGTAACACTCCAAAATATAAAAGGACTACAACGATATCAATCACAACATAATATACATTTAAACGATATAACTCATAAGTAATTGGAATACCTGCTTCCGTATATTCTTCCTCACTAATTTCTTCCTTTGAATACTGTTCATATACATTAACAAGTTCATTATACTTTTCAGAATACTGTGTCCTATTTGGATTTAAAATAGGCAAATAAGATAATAGGGATACTAACATTGATACAATGATAATATCAAAAACATAAGCCCCTAATCTTTTAAATAATGTTCCAGTCAAATTAAATTCTCCTTCCATAACAACAATGAGATTATAACATAGTTACTCCTATTTGTAAAATTTATTTCCAAAAAAAGAACTTTTTACCAAAGTTCTTCAAAAATTATTTTAAATTTGCAATTAAATCATCTTTTTTCATAGTAGAATAACCTTTAACACCTTGTTCTTTTGCAATTGCTTTTAATTCTGCTAAAGTCATCTTACTATAATCTTTTGCTTCTGTTGTAGAAACTTCTTTTTCTTCCTTTTTTA
>CALVOL010000062.1 GCA_944350285.1 uncultured Bacilli bacterium
ACAAAAAAATTGCTCTCAAGTCCGATGATTTCTAACTTTCTAAGCAATTTTTATTTTCTTTCATGTCTTTAACCTGACTGTCAACAAAATTCTCTTGACAACATATACTTTTTCTGGTATGATAAAACCGTATTTATGAAGGAGGTATAACAATGGCTGTAAAATTAAGATTAAAAAGAATGGGTTCAAAAGCAAAACCTTTCTATAGAATTGTTGCTGCTGACTCTAGAAGTCCAAGAGATGGAAGATTCCTAGAAACAGTTGGAACTTATGACCCAATAAAAAAAGATGCTCCTGTAACAGTAAATGAAGAAAAAGCATTATACTGGTTAAGCAAAGGTGCAATTCCTACTGATACTGTACGTAGCATTTTAAGCAAACAAGGAATTATGAAAAAGTTTGCTGATCAAAAAAAAGCAGGTAAATAATGATGAGTATAGTAGAATATGCGGAGTTTTTAGTAAAAGGCATCTGCAAGGAACCTGATTTAGTAAAAGTAAGCAGTTATGATGGAGAAGAAGATATCACGATTTTAGATATTTTAATCCCAGAGGATGCTATGGGTTCAGTGATTGGAAAAAGTGGCCGAAATGCTAATGCATTAAGAACATTAATTCAGGCTTATGCTTATGTCAATAAAACAGGAAAATTAAAAATAAATATTGATTCTTTTTAAAACGAGATTTTCTCGTTTTTTCTTTTGGTTCATTGCAAAAAGTTAAAATATTCGATATACTATTGATAACAATAGATGGAGGAATTATGAAAAATAAAGGATTCACATTAATTGAATTATTAGCGGTAATAGTAATACTATCTTTACTTGCTACAATTGCTGTACCAAGTGCAATTAATATATCAAATAATATTAAGAAAAACATGTATTGTGAAAAAGTGGATTTATTGTTAACAGATGCCAAAAGATGGGGAAACGAACATTTAAGTGAACTAAGTACAGATTGTTATATAGAAGTTACAATTAAAGACTTAGTAGAACAAGGCATTACAAACAGAGAAAATGATAAAGAACCATATATCACGAATCCATACACTAATAGTGCAATGGATAACGATACCGTTGGCTTATACATACATAACAAACGAGCTTATGCTTTTTATACATTAAATACAAACGGATTACGTTCTGATGTAGTATCTGTATTAGAAAATGCTTGTGATGAAATAACTCCAGAAGCACGTCCAGCAAACAAATGTTAATTTACATTTGTCTTGTTTTCTGTTAAAATAAATTTCACGAAAAGGAGGCGTCTTATGAAATGCGTATGTTTAATTGGTAGACCTAATACTGGAAAATCAAGTCTTTTTAACCGTTTAGTTGGCGAAGAAAAATCAATTATTATGGACATGCCAGGAATCACACGAGATCGTATCTATGGAGAAGTAACCTATAACCAGAAAAAATTTTCTTTAATAGATACCGGTGGACTAGAACTTGGCAAAGATAACTTTAAGGAAGATATTCTAGCACAAGCTACGTTTGCAATAGATGAATCAGACCTCATTTTATTTGTCGTAGATGGCAAAACAGAGTTAAATCAAAGTGACTATATGATTAGAGATATTTTAAGAAAATCAAACAAAGAGGTCATTGTAGTAGTAAATAAAATTGATAACAAAGAACGAGAAAATAGTATTTATAACTTCTATGAATTAGGATTTGAAGAAGTGATTGGTGTATCAGCAACCCATAAATTAGGAATCAAAGAACTATTGAACAAAATTACAGAAGATTTAAAAACTGTGGAAGAAACAGAAGAAAATATTTGCAAATTTTGTTTGATTGGACGTCCGAATACTGGAAAATCAAGCTTAGTAAATGCTTTATTAAATGAAGAAAGAGCAATCGTGAGTAACGTTGCCGGTACGACAAGAGATGCTACCGATACGCGTTTCACTTATCATGGCCAAGATTATATCATGATTGATACAGCTGGTATTAGAAAGCGTGGTAAGATTTATGAAAATATTGAAAAATACAGTTTAATTAGAAGTATGAGAGCCATCGAACGAAGTGATGTCTGTGTTCTTGTTATCAGTGCCGAAGAAGGAATTATAGAGCAAGACAAACATATAGCTGGTATGGCCATCAACGCAGGAAAAGCGCTGGTCATATGTGTCAATAAATGGGATACTGTAGAAAATAAAGACAAAGAATTAAAAAAATGGAAAGAGCTACTAAAATATGAATTTCAATTTGCAACCTACGCGAAAGTAGTATTCCTATCTGCTTTGACAAAAAAAAGAATATATTTGCTTTTGCCAGAAATTATCGGTGCTTATGAAAATCATGAAAAGGAAATAAAAACATCTCTTCTAAATAGCGTGATTGAAGAAGCTGTTGCACTACACGAACCACCTTCTTATAAAGGAAGAAGATTAAAGATTTACTTTGTGAGTGAAGAAGACACCAAACCACCAAAGTTTGTGTTTCGGGTAAACGACAAAAAATTAATTCATTTCAGTTATGAACGTTATTTAGAAAACAAATTAAGAGAGAACTTTGATTTTACAGGAACGCCGATCATTTTAAAATTCAAAAATCGTTCCGAATAAAAAAGAAGTCTTATGAAAGATTTCTTTTTTGGTCAACACGTTTCTTCGAGATAAATCTGTCAGGATAATAAGTCACAAGCTCTGCTGGAGTAGTATGAAAAGTATTTGCTAGTTGCTCCAAAAGTTCTACTCCAATATTAATTTCTCCTCGTTCGATAGAAGAAAGATATTTTACACTTAAATGATATTTCTCATAAAACTTCTCCTGACTTAATCCGCTTTGATAACGAATATATCTCAAATTATTGCCAATAATTTTCTTGATGCCAGTCATAATTACCTCCATTTTTCTATATCTAGTCTATTGGTGAGAGAATAAGATGTCTACCTAGTTATCACTGGATAAAATTGACTTTTGAGAATATTTATTATATGATTAAGTTACTTTAAGGAGAGCTTTATGAAAAAGAAAAGTAAAAATTATAAGTTAGAAGCCTTACGATTACAGTATGGTTTCACTTATCAAGAAATGGCTGATAAAGTAGGAGTATGCAAATCTTACTACTGGCAGCTAGAACACAATAATCGTAGATTATACTACGACGTGGCCAAGAAAATTGCGAGTATTTTTTCTTTAAAACCAGACGATATTTTTTATACTCAAGAATAAAGGTGCAGAATTCTCTTTATTGCATAGAATAATTTAGGAGGGAAACTATGCAATTTGAAGATAGCTTTTTTAAAAGAGTAGAAAAAAAGACAAAAGTAGATAAGGATACTATTGTCCATCTTGCAGAAAAATTACAAAAAAATAGTATGAAAGACGAGAGTACAATCAGGGAAATCATAGGAACATTATCTAAAATGACAGGAAAACCAGTATCCAAAGAAAGAGAAGATAAGATTGTCGAAACAATCATTGAGGACAAAGTGCCAAAAAGCATTGATAAAATGTTTTAAAAAAAAGAGAGATTTTAATCTCTACTTTTATTTTCTTCCTAGTAATTTATCTAATGGATAGTCGAAGTGTTTTGAAAATTCTAAGGCATACATTGTCGTAATTAAACATTTACCAGTTTCATACTTATGAATATTAGATTGAGTGGTCTGTAATGCATCAGCAATTTGCTTTTGGGTTAAATGCTCTTCTTTTCGAAAACTCTTCATTCGCTCTGCAACTTGATTTAAATCAATGAACTGTGTTTTAGAAACAACTTTAGACTCATCATCATTTAGTCCAGTAAGATAATCGAGACTTAACTGATAGCTATTAGAGAGTTTAAAGAATTGTCTTAAAGGCATAATATCTTTCCCAGTTTCCCAACCAGCATAAGTAGCGCGTTGTACATTTAAAATATTCGCGACTTCTTGTTGAGTATATCCTTCGTATTTTCTTCTTTCTTTTAATCTTTCAAAAATCATCTTAATCATCACCCAAACTTATTTTCGCAAAAGAATTTTCATTATCCTTAATTTGGTGGTTATATGTGATTTTTATGTGTTATAATTGAAAAAAAGGTTGTGATAAAATGAAAAAATATCAAAAATTATATGAATTAAGAAAGAAATTCTCTTATTCTTGTCAGGATATGGCAGAGAAACTAGAGATTAGTTCTTCTTACTATTGGCAAATCGAAAATGGCCATCGCAGACTCTTTTATGATATTGCTGTAAAAATTGCTGATGTATTTAAACTAAAACCAGATGATATTTTTTACTATTAAATTCTTATGAATGTTTTTATGCTTTCATTCATATATTGTCTTAGGTGATTTATATGGATAAGAAAGAATTGTTAAGTTCAATCGCGCGCCGTGGAAATGGAGAAATCTATCTAGGAGTCGTAGGAGCAGTGAGAACTGGAAAAAGTACTTTCATTAAACGTTTTATTGAAAATTTAGTAGTTCCTAGTATTAGTGATGAATACGAAAAGAAACGGTGTTTAGACGAAATTCCTCAAAGTGCTCAAGGAAAAACGATTATGACAACAGAGCCAAAATTTGTTCCTTCAAATGGAGCTAAGATTAAAGTGGATGATTTTGAAGCAGACATTAAATTGGTCGACTGTGTTGGGTTTGTAATACCAAATGCATTAGGTTACGAAGATGCAGACGGAAACCCAAGAATGATTAAAACTCCGTGGTTTCAAGATTCTGTTCCCTTTGTAGAAGCAGCTGAGATTGGGACAGAAAAAGTAATCAAAGACCATTCGACCATTGGGATTGTTGTGACGACAGATGGCTCTTTTGGGGAACTAAAAAGAGAAGATTATTTAGATGCAGAAGAAAAAGTGATTGGTGAATTAATAAGTATTGGAAAACCTTTTATCATTGTTCTAAATAGTAGTAGACCAAACTCTGGAGAAACAAGAGGACTCGCCGAATCCTTACAAAATACTTATAATGTACCAGCGATTCCAATGAATGTTGAAACAATGGAAGAATCAGATATTTTAGAAATATTAAAACAAGCATTATATGAGTTTCCAGTAATGGATATCGCGATTGATATGCCAGAATGGGTTCATGTCTTACCAAATACCCATGAAATCAAAAAACACTACTTAGAAAAAATTAAAGAAAGTGTGATGACTGTAAGTAAAGTGCGTGACGCGGAAGAAATCATGACTCATTTTACAGATTCAGAAATCATTTCTAAAGCTTATATCAGCGAATTAGATACCGCAAGTGGAGTAGTTCATATTCGTCTTGAAAGTAGCGATGAACTATATCAAAACGTCTTAAAAAGCTTAGTAGGAGACGCTGCAACAAGTAAAGCAGGACTTCTAAAAGTGTTTACAACGTATGCCGAAGGAAAAGAAGAGTTAGATAGTATTAAAGACGCTCTAAAAATGGCTAAGAGTACAGGATACGGAATTGTCTATCCAACGCTCAAAGACATGAAACTAGATACACCAGAAATTATTAAGCAAGGAAATCGTTATGGTGTAAAACTAAAAGCGAAAGCAAGTTCTATTCATCTAATGAAAGTAGATGTCGAAAGTACATTTGAACCAATTATTGGCTCAGAATTACAAAGTAAAGAGCTTATTAATTACATTATGAAAGATTACGAAACCGATCCAGCAAGTATTTGGAAAAGTGAAATTTTTGGCCGTAGCCTAGATGTCATTGTGAAAGAAGGAATTCAAGCAAAACTATCGATTATGCCAGAAAATACGCGTTATAAACTAAGTCAAACTGTTACAAAAATTGTCAATAAAGGTTCAAGTAACTTAATTGCCTTCGTATTATAAGGCTTTGATAAATGTCAAATAAGGGTCAAGTGTCCTAAAACCAGTGAAATTTTTGCAAAAAAAAGCTAGAAAATAGCTTTTTTTCTTGCATTTATCGTAATTTTTTGCTAACTTTAATATGTAAGGATAAACACCTTATGTTTTGAAAGGGAGGTCAAAAAAATGACAAAACAAAGTTTAATTGATTATGTAGCTGAAAAAGCTGAAATGAGTAAAGCAGAAGCTGGACGTGCATTAGATGCAGTTCTAGATGGAATCGTTGCTGGACTTAAAGAAAGTGGTGACGTTACATTCGTAGGATTCGGAAAATTCTCAGTAAAAGAACGTCCTGCAAGAGAAGGAATTAATCCTGCAACAAAAGAAAAAATTACAATTCCTGCTAAAAATGCTGTTACATTCAAAGCTGGAAGCAAATTAAAAGACGCTGTTCAATAAGAAGAAAACTAACGATTTTAGTCAATGTTATTAACTTAAGAAAAGATGGATTTAAAAAATCTGTCTTTTTTGATACAATGAAATTGAATAAAAAGGTGGTATTCATATTGAAATATAGTAAGTATTGTGTAATAATGGCAAAAAATTTTATTTATGCAAAAGAAAGCAAAGTGAAATATAAAAATCAAGAAAATTATTTTATAAGAGATAGGAAAATGCCGTTTGATAAAGTAGTACTTTACGAATTAAATAAGAGAGGAATAACGAGTAAAATGGAAATAGAAGACTTTACTAATTTAATAAATTCTGTGAATGTATCATCTCCAGCAGTCCTAAAGCAAAGAATAAAGTTAGATGGAAAAATATATTTGGATATCATGCATGGAAATTTAGTAGATTTTTATGAAAAATTTACAGAGGATGTAAAATTGTTCCATGGATATATATTAACAGCAATAGATGGAAGTGATTTTGAAATACCTAATATCAAAAAAACAAGAGAAGAATTTAATGCATATCATGAAGAAGAACTAGTTGCAAGAGCAACCATTTCTAATATGTTCGATGTGTTAAATCACTATGTCATGGATACTATAATAGAAAAGTTTGATTACTCTGAGAGAAAAATGGCACAGGAACATTTTAAGACTATAAAAAAGTTAGAATTAAAATATCCAATTATAAGAACTGGAGACAGAAGAACAAGAACCGTGCGATTCTTGTCCTTTTTTAAATTTCTTTAATGCTTAAGTTAATAACATTGCGATTTTAGTTAGTTTTTTTTGGAAATAAAACGCTTTTATTTGAATATAAGAAGCAAATATTGTATACTTTATTTAAAGAGGGTGGTAACATGTTAAAAAGAGTCATAAGTGCCATTGTGATGTTACTCATATTTATACCATTACTAGTTGCAGGTGGAAGAGCATTTTATTTAGCAGTGGGAATTATTGCATTACTAGCTTGTAAAGAAATGATAGATTTAAAAGAGAGCCATTCTAAAATACCAAGTGGCTTAGTATTGGGAGCGATGCTAGCTCTATTAGTCTTAGTATTTAGAGATGCAGAAAATAGCATCCTATCATATGGAATTAGTACCAGGTTATTTGCTTTACTAATTTTAATATTTCTTATTCCGACATTATTTTCGTATAAAAAAGGGGAATATAATACCCGAGATGCCTTTTATTTATTAGGGGTAATTTTATTTCTAGGGACTGCTTTTAATGCTATGATCGTCTTAAGAAATATGAATTTGTATATTCTAGTTTATTTGTTTGGAATAACAATTCTGACCGATACGTTTGCTTTGTTAATAGGTATGGCATTTGGCCGCCACAAACTAGCTCCAGAAATTAGTCCTAAAAAAACATGGGAAGGCTTCTTAGGAGGGGCTATTTTTGGAACCATAATCCCAAGTATTTTCTACTATTATTTTATTAGTCCAGAAAATATAATAGAAACAATCGTGATGACTTTAGTAATATCCGTAGTAGCTCAGCTAGGAGATTTAATATTCAGCAAAATAAAAAGAGAAAACAATATCAAAGACTTTTCGGATTTAATACCAGAACATGGTGGCATATTAGATCGCTTAGATAGTACAATTTTTGCCATAATTACTTACGTTTTAATCATAATATTAATATAAGACAACTATATATAAGTCAAGCAATTTTTAACAAGTTTTATGAAAAAGTTTGAAAATAAAAATTTGTTTAAA
>CALVOL010000063.1 GCA_944350285.1 uncultured Bacilli bacterium
TATCGCTTTTATCCATCATTAATTTCATATTGCTCATCATACCACTTGATAACTTTGCCATTGCTCCAAGTTCTTTTTCTTGCACGTTGTAATCTTTACAAAAGCTTAACAGTTCTTGTTTTAAATTTTGATATTCTTCTTTTTGGTTTAATACTGTTTTAGCTAAGGCTCGCGTTTCGATTTTGTCTTCAATAGACTCTATCCCGACTACTCCCATATCGACATTTTGATATAGTTTTACTATTATTTGTTTCTCATCCATTTTTATCACCATTGTTAGTATGGTGTTGTTTGGTATTTTTATGCTAAGAAAAAAGAAGTGCTTTTACACTTCTTGGACAACGGCAATTATCATTGGCTTGCATTCAGTTTGCTCGTATAAATAATTACTTAATTCTGATCGAATCTCAGTTTTTATTTTGTTGTAATCTACTACACCGTTTACTATATTTCTTGTAATGATTTCTTCACTGATATTGCGCATACCAACAATTAAATCTTTTGAATCTCGCACATAAATGAAACCTTTTGTAGTGATTTCTGGTCCAACAAGTAAGACTTTGTCTTTCTTACTTAGGGTCGCGCTAATTAAAACTATTCCATTGTCACTTAGTAATTCACGGTCTTTGATTACTAAATCGCCAATATCATCACTACTTTTACCATCGATCAACACATCTTTTACTTTAATATGTTCTGTTGTATTTTTAGCTACACCATCTACGATTTCTACAACATCGCCATTTTGTTTTAGAAAAATATTTTCTGTAGGAATGCCAAGAGCATTTGCTATATTGGCATTATTTACCATGTAACGATATTCTCCTTTTACTGGCATATAATATTTCGGATTTAACAATTTAATCATTAACATTAAATCTTCCTGAGAGGCATGATGTAAAATATTTTTTGTTTTTGGTAAAGAGACAATTTTACAACCGGCCATGGCTAGATCATTTTCTAATTTGACAATTGTTTTTTCATTAGAGTCATATCTTGGTTCCGCAAAGACTACTGTGTCATTTTTTCTTAATGTTATAAATTTATCGTAGCCGTTCACAATTTTACTAATGGATGCATATGCGTTTGATTTATCATCGCAAATCAATAATATTGAATTATCATCATTAATATTAGTTAAGTCGCCAATTAAATCCGCTTGATATTTTAAATAATTATTTTCTGTGGCAAAACGAATAAAGTTTTGCAACTTTTTTCCCATGATTACGATTTTACGATGAGAATTTTTTGCAGCATCAAAAATATCTTGAATTGTATATAAATGAGTTGGTAATACACTAAATAGAATTCGATGATTTGTCTTGTTAATCACATCCCCAAAAAAGGATGCTAAACGATGAGACGGCGATGTATGACCTGCATGTTCTGAAAACACTGATTCACTTAAAAGACATAATACTCCTTGTTTTCCTACATAGGCAATTTTTCCTAAATCCATATCGTAAGCATCTCTCATTAAAGGATCTATAATAAAATCACCAGTATAACATATTGCACCATGTTTGGTATTCATGGAATACATTACAGCTCCTGGTACACTGTGGCTTACGGATAATGGGAAGATAGAAACTGTTCCAAAGTTTAACTTTTTGTTAGGAACGATTTCTATAATATTTTCTTCTTTTACTCCTAAATCCATAAGCACAAACTTTGTGTAATGAGTGGCATAAAATTTTATACCAGGAACCGTATGTGCTAAATCAGCAGCAGCCCCCATATTTTCATAATGTCCATGAGTGATAAACACACCTTTTATCTTTTTGCTATTTTTGACAAGATATTCATAATCAGGAATTACATAATCTATTCCATACATATTCCCCTCAGAATATTTTAGGCCACAATCAAAGACAAAAATGTCACCATTTATTTCGATAACATAGGTGTTTTTTCCTGTTTCATCTAATCCACCCAAACTAAAAATTTTTATTTTTTCCATAAAATTTGCTCCTTCTTTCTTCTCGATTTTTATTTTATTCTTTTTAAAAAAGAAATCTAAAATAAGTTTTCTAAGTGAAATAATTATAGCAAATGATTTATGGAAATGCAAATGCTTTGCGCAACTAGGGGAACTTGTTTTTGTGAAATACTGTATATAAGATTAATTTTTGTTATTATATATTTCCTTATTTCCAAGAATTTCTACCATTTTCAATTTAGCAAATTTATATTTTTTCTTTCAAAAAAATCAATTTTCTTGTAATTTCATAATCTCTTTTTTCGTTAAGCCAGTTGATTTCATAATAATAGAAATATCAATGTTAAGATTTAATAAATTTTTAGCAATTTCAATACTCCTATCTCTAGATCCTTCGTTTCTCCCCTCGTTTCTTCCTTCGTCACGCCCAGTATTAAAAGAGTCTTCAACTTCAAATTTATGACTTGCTTCTAGATCATAATACTGGACTAAGTTATTGTCTCTCATGAATTTTTCTACTTTTTTTACGATATCCATATATTCTTCATCTCCTTTATATTTTTCTTTTAATTCCTCGATCGTAAGTTTGGATCCTAAAAACTTGCCAAATTTTCTAACATCTTTATCTATATTATAGTTGGTATTTGTAATATTTTCAAGAACAACATGATACGATATATATAGTTCATGTTCTTCTAATTCTTTATATTTTGTTTTAAATGGGATTAGCGGTTCTTTTACTTTAAAGTGATTGAAACTATCAATATTTACTAGAATGACTTTTTTATATTCTCCTGTATTGACTGGAATAGAACTTACCAATGTAGCATAGGCATATAAAGCATTCTTTTTAAATAAATTTTGGTAATAACTATCATTTACTTCTATTATGATAATGGTATCTTTTAGGATACACATCACATCACTCATTTTTCCTTTTTCATTTTTATTTTCTTTTGGTATTTCTCCACCAACAAACAAAGCATTTCGAAACTCCCTTTTTGGAATATGTGTAATACCACTTAAGAATTTAATGACAGAGCCTCTTGCTTCTTTGCTTCTAATAATACTTTTTGCTAAGGCATCGTTCATAAGATTAATTGTTTTTGTTTTTTCTTTTTCCAATGTTTCATTCATTATTACCTCGCTTTCTTAAAAATTTATCCTAATTTTTTTGATTTCACAGACTATATAATATTTACTTTTTTGTTGTGATAAAAGAATAATTTAAAAAATCACATGAGATACTATAAATTCTATGATAGTATTTCTAAGTTTGAATACTATTTAGACTAGTCACGTGACTCACTGATCAAATCTTGTAAAGGTATTATTTTTAAGCCTTTAAATTCGATAGTTTCTATTAATAACTTAAAGTTTGCTAACCCTAAGCTGTTTTGAATATAAATAATGTCTCCAGCTGTTACATTATTATATTGTTTACTAAAATTATTTTTGTTTATGGCTAATGACTCTTTGACTAAAGTCTTTTTCTTCTGAATGCAAAAATCTTTGTTATTATCCTTTGCAAAACATAGATCATTATTTTCTTTATTTTCTTTTAGAGTTTTTTCCACAGTATCATAATTGGTCAAATCGTAGTTAATTTTGATCCCATATTCCCGATGAGTATTCATGTTATCTTGGGTGGTAAGAATGCTATAGAAAATCCCCATTTCTTCCAAGTATACAGTTAAAGATTCATCGGATATAATTAAGGATACTGCTTGCTTTAAAGCATTGCCACGATAAATAATCTTATCTTTATTTTCACTAATAGAAACCGAAGGTTTTATTTCATCAAATACTAGTGATGACGTTTGATAATAGCCTAAATATTTCATATTTTGAAAACTTTTATCCACATTAATCTCTATACCAGAATAACCGGGAATTATGTAATCATCTTCTATTACTGCATCTATACTAGCTTCTTTGTATTCTTCTTCTACTGCTAAAATAGATTCATAAAGAGGATCTTGCTGTCTCATAAATAAAGCTGCTTGTTCTGTAAAATAAAAGCTAAAGCACAACACCGATAAAATTCCAACTATGCGTAAATATTTATTCATATACTCACCTATTAAATTCTATGAAGCAAAATTTTATTTAATATAAATTTTTTAATTTTTGCACTTCTAACTCTGGATACTCCATGGCTCTTTGATAAACTTCTGTTTCAGAACGTAAGACTTTTATAAATCTTATTTCCTTATCATTAGTAATACCGTTCAACTTTTTTTCTAGCAATGTATCGGCGGAAAGATCAAATATTTCAAGCAATTTTAGAAAAGTGATAAAATTGGGTAATAATTCGTCTCGTTCATAACGCCCTAAAGTCATGCGATGAATCTTTAATTTTTGAGCCAGCTCCTGTTGACTCCAACCTTTTTGTTTTCTTTCCTTTACTATTATTTTTCCAATGGACATTGCTACTCCGCTTTACTACTACTTAAAAATGTTATCGATTCTACCATGACCTCGGATATATATTTTCTTTCTTCTTGTTCATCCAAATAATTACGAATTTGTAGCCTTCCTTTGACTCCCACTAAGTCTCCCTTCTTACAATATTCTTTTACTCTTTTAGCAATGCCATTCCATAATACGCAACGAATAAAATCGGTTTCATAAAGCCCTTCTTGATTTTTATAAGTCCGTGGGACGGCGAGATTAATCACAGTTCTTGAATTATTCTCCGTAGTCACAATTTCTGGTGCTTCTGTAAGACGGCCAACTAAGAGAATTTGATTCATACTTACCTCCTTTCCAAGCCCATTAAATCACACTTTCTAAATGCCTGCAAATCGCTAATTTCCCTAGTGTTCTGCTATTTTTTAAACAGTTTTTCAAAATTAGTATACTAATTATATAAAATTAGAAGGATGCGAGTTACCAATTTTTAAAATTAGCCTTTTTTTCATTTTCTTTCAAAAAGCATCTTTGTTTTCAAATTCTTTCGTGCTATAATAATTTTAGAATAGGTTTGGAATAGGATGTGAAACGCATGACAGAAAAAATTATGCAAGATAATCTAATGTATCTCACTGAATGGATGCGTTATAATCCAGCATTCCAAGAAGATTTAAAAGTGGAAGGAAACTATCTCGTTTATCAAAACCAGGATAAAGTTGATATTAGTCATTTTTATTTACCAGAAATGTTATATAATGAAAATTTTCGCAATGACATAGCAGATCCTCAGGAAATGAATGGACATGATTTGTTTCAAATCATTAAAATGTATTGTCAAGTCAACGAAATTTTAACAGCAGAAGAAAGAGAAAGACTCAATGAGGTTTATATCCAAAATATTGAAGTTATGAGAGATGCAAAAAATACTGAGTTTATTGTTCTTATTGATAATCAAAATAAAAAGTATCGTTATGACACTAAGAATCCTCAGAAAATTTTGGATATCTATCAAACTTTGAAAAAGCAAAAAGATACTATTTCTTTAAAAGAATTTGGGAGTGTGATACGAAATGTTGGTCAGTAGAAAAAAATATTTTGAATTAATTAATAAACCTACTCCACTTACCCCTGAAGAACAAAAACAAGTGGAAGAGTTTGAAAATACCTTAATATCTATTCAAGAAAATAAGGAATATGCTCCTGATCCCGCTTTTCGTATTAGTCAGACGTATAAAGAACAAATCGATTTTTTAAATAATGTTAAATCTTTAAATCCAAATCAACAAGGCGCCCTAGATAGAAGCGCATCTATCCTTGAACTTTCTAGTCGAAAAGAACAAAAAAAAGAGCAAGGACAGCGTCTTGTTCTAAAGCAAGAAAAGCAATATCAACGAGCAGGATACATGAATGCGACGATTTTAATTTTTGTGGTTTTTAATTTTGCGTTTTTAATTGCAGCCCTACTACTGATTGCTCGGTAGTATTTTTTTTGAATATATTTTTTTCTTTTTCATACATTGTGGTATGGAGGTTATATAAATGGAAATATTAAAAGTTTCATCAAAATCGAATCCGAGTAAAGTTGCTGGAGCGATTGCAAATATTTATCGGGAGCAAAAATGTGTGGAACTACAAACCATTGGCGCTGGTAGTCTTAACCAAGCTATCAAGGCTGTTGCTATTGCTCGTGGTTTTGTAGCACCTAGTGGCGATAATTTAATTGTGATACCAGCTTTTAGTGATATCAGTATCGATGGAGAAAGTAAAACAGCAATGAAACTAATTGTTACTAATAAATAATCTTGGAATATTAAAAGAACCTTTTTGTCAGGTTCTATTTTTTTGCCAGATTGCCGTGCAACCACATGGTAAGATGTACGGACTATTTTTCATCGGAAGTCCTATTTCGTCGCTAGAAATGATTCCTTTTTGTCTTTCATTTACTGTCATATATAAAAGGTTTTCTAAAACTGTTTTTGATAAGCCTGTACTATAGGAATTGATTAAGAATAACTGAAAGTCTTCGCTCATTAATTTTGTGCATTCAGAAACAAGTTCAAATAGATTTTTCTCAATGGTCCAGACCTCATTTTTACTTCCTCTACCAAAACTTGGTGGATCCATTAATATGATGTCATATTTATTGCCTCTTCTAATTTCTCGTTTGACAAATTTTAAACAATCATCTACTAAAAATCGAATAGGCTTTTCTTCTAAATGATTGGCAATAACATTTTCTTTGGCCCAGTCTACCATTCCTCTTGAGGAATCAACATGGACTACACTCGCTCCACTCTTTAAAGCGACAATGCTAGCTGCTCCTGTATAAGCAAATAAGTTTAACACTTTTAAAGGACGAGAACTTTCTTTGATTATTTTTTCTAATAAATTCCAGTTTACAGCTTGCTCTGGAAAAAGACCGGTATGTTTAAAGCCCATTAATTTTAAACGAAAGACTAAGTGATGATATGTGACTTCAAAAACATCAGGAATTTTGTTTTTAATATTCCAAGATCCACCACCAGTATTGGAGCGGCGATAGATAGCATCGGCTTTATTCCATAGCTCAGGATGAGTTTTTTCTGGCCAGATAATCTGAGGATCCGGTCTTTGTAATATAATATTTTTCCAACACTCTAGTTTTTCGCCACCAGCCATATCAATAATTTGATAGTCTTCAAAATCTCTCACACATCTCATTTTAGTTTTCCTTTCGTTAAATACAAAAGAAAGGCTTCTGAAGTTTCTAAAATACCGCTGATAAACACAAAGAACCCTAACAATAAAATTTGGGTATCTACTTGATAAGCAAAGTTTAGACAAGTTAGTAATCCACTTAGTAAGAAAATACATAAATAACATACTTCCATACACCATACTCTACTTTTTCTATCATGGTAATAGTCTGCTTTTTTAAGTTTTACTAAGGATATTACAGCAATCCACACTAGAAGACTGAAAGCTAGTGATTTTGGACTTTCTACTAAATTCCAGATAAAACTAGCAATTAAAAGGCCAAAACTAACAGCAAAAGCAAAGAAATTTGTGTAATCTTTTTTCTTGTAAAGGATGAGAAATTGACCTAATTGAATCACTCCATAAACCCCAAAGAAAAGGCGATATAAAAATGTTATATTGGTTACTTCTAATAATGGAGCACAAATCATTAATGCTCCTAAAAAGATTATGACTATGGAACACCCTATACTATTAATAAAATCCTGTTTTTTCATAGATATCACTCCTCTAGTACCATTATATCGTGATTTTTTTCTTTTGAAAAGATGCAAGAAGTAAAATCTATTATGATGTTGTTTTTATCACAAATTATCGGGGATCCCTGATAATATCAATTATCAGGGAATTAGAATTATCAGGGGAATTTTGAATCAAGCCTTTGTTT
>CALVOL010000064.1 GCA_944350285.1 uncultured Bacilli bacterium
TTATGCCTATTTAAAAGAGAGTATGATGATAACAAATATATCTAGCAGTAAAGATTGTATTATAAAGCAAGAAATATATAGTCAAATGATGGTGTATAATATAATGCAATCAATAATAAATGATTTGGAAAATGACATAAAGCAAGAAAATTATAAACATCCGATGAAAATCAACGTGAATATGGCAATAGGTTTTGTAAAAAGATTTCTATTAAAGATATTATTAGAAGAAAATGAGGAAGAAAGACAAAAATTATCAGATTTGTTATTTGAAAATATTTTAAAAAATATAGTTCCAATTAGAAAAGATCGCCATTATAAAAGAAATAATATTCATAAAAACAAACATCCTATAAATAAAAGAAAATCAATATAATTGAAGAGCACATATCTATTGGATTTGGGGTAAGGGGAAATCCGTCTAAAATTTTTTCTTCTTACTAAGAATTTATAATTTTTCAATATTAAAAGAGATAAAACATATTATCTTATCTCTTAAGTTAATGACATTGGGATAAACACATGAGTTTTATAAACTCATGTGTTTATCTTGTAAAATATATTGTTTTATGTTTCAGCCAACTAACAAATATGATATGATACATGTTGAAGGAGACAAACAATTATGAAAGAAAAGATACAATACGAAGATGAAATACTAAAAATATGTGCACCAGTCTCTTTAATATTTCTTGTGCAACCAACAGTGACAATGTTTAAAGAAAATTATGGAAGAATTTTAAAGTTTTTTCATTTAGAAAATTACCCACAGTATCAAATAAATTGGTTTGATGATCAGGAAAAATTTTGCAAATATATTAGAGCAATCAGAAAAGATGATTCACTTCCTACATATGCCGTTGGAACATATGATTTAGATATGTGCAATCAATATGTATATATAGATAAAGACGAACAAGGAATTTATAAAACAATAAACAATGAAAAGAAATACCTGTCTAAAACCGCTTATCATAATTTTCTTTGTAATCCTCTTCATGAATTTTGCCATATTTTATATAAAAATCTAGCAATACCAAATCATTACAAAAAAAGAGTCGTTTGGTTAGATGAAGGTCTTGCCCAAGTACTATCAGGAGAAACAGAGTATTTAAATGATAAAGAAGAATTAAAAGAGTTTTATGAAAAAGTGAAAGCTAAGACAAAAGAAATTCCACCGTTACAAGGATTAAAACATGGAAGTGCCTTTGTAAATGAAAACTATAACATGTATGATTTATCTTTTCTAGCTATTCGTTATTTATTTGATACAAAAAGCGAAGAAGAAATTTACAAAATTGTGATGGATACCGAAAAATCAAATGAACTAGGAAAAACAATTATGACACGTATGTTTACATACTACGATGAAGTGCTGTATAATCAAAAACGTGTGAAGTAGGTGAAAGATATAGAAAAAAGCTATATTGGATTAATGAATGAAACTTATTTAAAAGAAATAGGATTTACAAAAGAAGATATAGATGGAATTACTTCCTATATTCAAACTGGAATAGAAAAACATCTATATACAGATACAAAAGATTTTAACCACGATATCAAACATATTGAAAGAGTTCTTACTTATGTAGAATGGATTTTAAAAGAAAAAAAGAACCATGGCGAAACACTAGAACAAGAAAACCTTTTAAGAGTCGCGGCTTTATACCATGAGATAGGAAAGACTATCGGAGCAGAAGAAAAAAGTCATGGAATAATTGGTGCGAAAAAAGCAAAAGAAAAATTAGAAACAGAATTATCTCCAAAAGAATTAGAGATTGTATCCTTATTAATAGAGACGCATGCATCTCATGAAGATACAGTAGAATTTAAAAATAATTTCTTTACTGCCGAAGAGAAAAGAAATATTCAAGCTCTTTCTGACATTTTAAAAGATGCAGATGCTCTAGATCGAAATCGTATTAATTATCCTGCTCCCTTAGGTGGTTGTGATGAAACCAAACTAAGAACGAAAGAAGCCAGAGAAATACTATCCAAAAGTAATACGTTTCTAAAAGAGTATAACAAAGGAATCATTCAAGAAAAAGAAAGAACAAAAAAAGAACAGATATTAAACAACTATGAAAAATTGGATGCATGGATTGAGCAGTACTTAGAAAATAAAAAAAATGGCAAAGAAGATACAGGATACTTATTTCATGCTTCCATGGACCCAAGTATTGAAGTCTTAGAACCTAAAGAAAGTACCCAAAAAGGTGCCTATGTCTATGCCGGGATTGACCCTGTAGATTGTTTTACCATGGCCGCGTTTCGTTTATCTTTACTATTTCGAAGAAAAAGAGAAAAAGAAACGAACAAAAGACAAATTATTGATGTGTTTCCAGGAACAATAAATAAAACATTAAAAGATAAATACATTACCATCTATCGCTTGCCTGAGACTACTTTTACAGAATATGTTCGTGGTTCTACTTCTTCTCCGAACAGAGAATGGGCGAGCAAAGAGAGTGTAACACCTCTAGAAGAAGTGTCATTTGAAGCATTAGATTTATTAAATCATATCGTAAAAAGAGGACAGTTAAACATTATAGAAAATGAAAGTGAAGCACTAAAATTAGAGTCAGTTCTTCCAAATCAAACAGAAATATGGGATTTAAAAAAACTAAAAACAAATCCAAATGCAATCAAAGAAAAAGAAAAAATGCGAGATACTTTTGTTAGTTACTATGCCAAAGAATATCTTCCCATAGTAAAAGATGCATACCACACATTGTATGCTGGAATTCAAAAATATAGTGAAGATTATTATAAAGAACATCAGGAGTACCCGGATTATTCGAGTGAAGATGAAATGCACATTGGTATACTAGAAAATCTTCTTTTACCAAAAATTAGAAATTCCAAAAAAATTAAAGAACAACTAAAATCTTTAAAAGACATTCATAATCAAAAAAAAATTTACTAAAATTGGCACAGGAGTTAAACGATCAAAAAGAGTATAATAGAAACACAGAAAATCCTTTAAAACGAGGAAAAATATCCATGACAGCATTTTGGATAATAGAGCTAGTGAGCTTAGTTACTTTAATTACATACCTTATTTTAATGTAAAAATAAAAGATAATAAAAAACTATATACTTGAAGATAGAATGATTAATACACTTGATGCGTATTTTTTATAAAAAAATTTCAATAAATAATGATACTTTAGAATTGAATAACGAACAAATATATGATATAGTATTCCTGCATAAAGTTTTCTTTTTGTGCTAAAATAAGAATGTTTTAAAGAGGTGTATTTATGGATAAAATTATAGTCAAAGGTGCTAGAGAAAACAACTTAAAAAATGTAAATATAGAACTACCTAAAAACAAATTAATTGTTATGACAGGAGTATCTGGGTCAGGAAAAAGTAGTTTAGCTTTTGATACAATCTTTGCGGAAGGACAAAGAAGATACGTGGAAAGTTTATCTGCTTATGCAAGACAGTTTATTGGTAACGTTGATAAACCCGATGTTGATAGTATTGAAGGATTAAGTCCAAGTATCTCAATCGACCAAAAAACAACCAATAAAAACCCTCGTAGTACGGTTGGAACCATTACAGAAATTTATGATTTCTTGCGTCTTTTATTCGCTCGTATCGGTGTTCCATACTGTCCAAACCATCATATTCCAATTAAAAGTCAAAGTATTGAAGAAATGACTAATAAAATTATGGAAATGGAAGAGGGTACAAAGTTAGAAATCCTCTCACCAGTCATTCATGGGGAAAAAGGAACACAAAAAGACCTATTCGATGACTTAAGAAAAGAAGGATATTCTCGTGTTCGTGTAGATGGTGAGACACTAAGTTTAGACGAAGAAATAAAATTAGAAAAAAATAAAAAACACAATATTGAGGTTGTTGTAGATAGAGTTGTCGTACGAGATAGTGAAAGAAGTCGTATTTTTGAATCCATTGAAACAAGTACAAAATTAGCCGGTGGTAAAGTAGTGTTTCATGTCATTGGTGGCGATGAAATATTAATGAGTGAGAACTATGCTTGCCCTCATTGTAATTTCTCGATTCCAGAATTAGAACCAAGATTATTTTCCTTTAATAGCCCTTATGGAGCATGTCCAGAATGTAAAGGACTTGGAACAAAACTAAAAATCAGCGAAGATTTAATCATACCAGATAAAGAAAAAAGCTTAAATCAAAATGGGTTACTAGGATATACTCTTGATAACAATACTCATAGTACAATCGTGCGTGCTGTCTGTGAAAAATACGATATTGACATGAATGCGTCAATCAAAGACATTCCCAAAAATAAACTTGACATTTTGCTTTACGGAACAGAGGAACCAATTGAAATAAAATTTATTGCTAAAAATGGGAATGTTCGATATACCAACGATTATTTTGAAGGTGTCATTCCAAATCTAGAAAGACGTTATATAGAAACCACTAGTGCTTGGACAAGAGAATGGCTAGAAACCTTTATGGTCGAAATGGATTGCCCAGTATGCCATGGAACAAGACTACAGGATAGCGTTTTATCCGTTTATATTAACAAAAAAAATATCTATGATATGACGATGATGAGTATTCGCGATCTAAGAGATTTCCTAAGAAATTTGAAACTAACAAACGAGCAAAAAAATATCAGCCAACTATTATTGACAGAAATTGACAATCGTTTAACATTTCTAGTAAACGTTGGATTAGAGTACTTGACACTAAATCGAAAGGCCGGAACTTTATCTGGTGGTGAGTCTCAACGAATTCGCTTGGCGACTCAAATTGGCAGCAAATTATCTGGTGTACTATATGTTCTAGACGAACCAAGCATCGGCTTACATCAAAAAGATAACGAAAAACTAATTAAATCCCTAGAAGAGATGCGTGATTTAGGAAATACCCTAATCGTGGTAGAACATGACGAAGATACCATGCGTGCAGCCGATTATCTAGTCGATGTTGGTCCTGGTGCCGGAACCGAAGGTGGTACCATTGTTGCAGCCGGAACTCCAGAAGAAGTGATGCATATTCCAAACAGCTTAACCGGCCGTTATCTTGCAGGACTAGAAAAAATTGAAGTTCCAAAAAAACGTAGAAAAGGCAATGGCAAATACTTAGAAGTAGTAAAAGCCGAAGAACATAATTTAAAAAAGATTAATGTAAAATTCCCTCTTGGAAAATTTATCTGTGTAACAGGAGTATCTGGTTCTGGAAAGAGTAGCTTAGTAAATGAAATCCTTTATAAAACGGTTGCCAACAAATTATATCGTTCCAAAGAAGTTCCAGGAAAATGCAAAGAAGTAAAAGGACTTGAAAATATCGACAAAGTTGTAATGATTAGCCAAGATGCCATTGGTAGAACTCCACGAAGTAATCCTGCAACATATGTCGGAGTTTTTGATGATATTAGAGATTTATTTGCTAGTACCAAAGAAGCAAAAATGCGTGGCTATGACAAAGGAAGATTTTCATTTAACGTAAAAGGCGGAAGATGTGAAGCTTGCTGGGGCGATGGTGTCAAAAAAATAGAAATGCACTTCTTACCAGATGTTTACGTTCCTTGTGATGTTTGCCATGGCAGAAGATACAACAAAGAAACCTTAGACATTACATTCAAAGGAAAAAACATCAGCGAAGTCCTCAATATGCGAGTAAACGAAGCAGCCGAATTCTTTGAAAATGTACCAAAAATAAAAAGAAAATTAGATGTATTAATGGATGTCGGACTTACTTACATTACGCTTGGCCAAAGTGCTCCAACCCTTTCTGGTGGGGAAGCAGGCCGTGTAAAACTTGCTAAAGAATTACAAAAGAAAGCAACTGGCAAAAGCTTATTTATCTTAGATGAACCAACAACAGGACTTCATACCGAAGACATAAAAAAACTACTTGCTATCCTAAATCGCATTGTTGATAATGGTGATACAGTAATCGTAATTGAACACAATTTAGATGTTATCAAAGTGGCCGACTATATCATAGATTTAGGACCAGACGGTGGAGTAAATGGTGGAACTATCGTGGCAACTGGAACACCTGAGCAAGTCGCAAAAGTAAAAGAGTCTTACACAGGACAATGGTTAAAAAAATATTTAGAAAAATAAAGAGACGTTTCAACAAAAGAAATGTCTTTTTTTTGTAAAGGATAAGAAAAGAACTTGTGATACCTAAGGATACGACCTATAATGAGCATAGGAGAATTCTATGAAAAAAACAAAAAACGGAAAGAAATGGATATATCTAAGTGTGATTGTCCTATTAGCCGTTTTGCTAGCTGGCACAAATTTTTATTGGTTTAAGTGTTTAGAAAGAGAAGAAGAAAAACTAAAAAATGCTCTTATTCCAACTCTTTCTGAAGATTATTACACCAGACAATTAGCTCTTACCGAAAATGCCAAAAAATACCAAGATGATGAGTATCAAGAATTAATGAATTACGATGAATGGTATCAAGAAATCTACTATAGCAATATAGGACCAAAAGACGTCCCACTCGTGAGTCAAAATCCTAAATATCCAAATGGCTGTGAAGCAGCAAGCGCAGTAATGCTATTAAACTACTATGGAATAGAAATCACTTTAGATGAATTTATTGAACAATACCTTCCCAAAAACAAAGTATATGAAAGTGAAGGAGTAAGATATGGCCCAGACCCTTCTAAATACTATGCTGGTGATCCTGCAAGTGAAAAACGTGGGTGGGGTAGTACTTTTGATGTAGTCATATCAGAAGCAATCCAAAAAGTAATAGAGGATAAACAAACAGAAAATCCTTATTTAATGGAAACAATCTCTTTAATGAAAATAAAAATGCTTTAAAAGAATTCTTTCAAGCAACATCAGCTTTAATTTGGGTTACCACAGATTACAAAGAAGTAGAAACGGTCTATGTATGGCGTAGCTATGACAAAAAATATACATACACTTATCCTATGAATAGCCACGTAGTAGTATTAACAGGTTATGATGATACATATTACTATATTAATGACCCTTTAAAAAATGAAAAAAACATTCCTGTCTTAAAAGAAGAATTAGAAAGAAGTTTTTGACTCTCTAGGACGCCAAGCAGTCTTTCTAAATATTTATGAAATGCCAGAAGAGGAATATAATTACTATTATAATAATGACGCATTAGGAGAAATATCTTGGTAATAATTGGACTTATGAGCGAAAGAAAAAATCTCATACTAATACTGTGAAAAGAAATTTTCACAAAAAGCAAAAAAGTTAGCACTTAGACTTGACAAGTGCTAAAAAAGTGCTATAATAGAAGCATGAAAGGAAATGATAAAGATGAGATTATTACCTAGAAGTTATTATTTAGATGATTTATTTGATAACTTTTTATCAAGTGAGGACAATAACATGAAATGCGATATTTATGAAAAGGATGAAGCATACCATATTGAAATGGACATTCCTGGATATAAGAAAGATGAAATTAAAGTAGAATGCAATAATGGTAACATTGTTGTAACTGCTGAAAAAGCGGAAGAAGAAAAAGACGAAAGCAAAAAATACTTACGTCAAGAAAGAGTATATGGAAAGTATCAAAGAAGTTTCTATCTAGGAGATGTTGCTGAAAATGAAATCGAAGCATCATTTGAAAATGGTATTTTAAATATTGTTGTTCCAAAACTTGAAGAAAAAGATACAAAAAAATACATCGAAGTAAAATAAATTTG
>CALVOL010000065.1 GCA_944350285.1 uncultured Bacilli bacterium
CAAAGAGATATTATACAATATATATCGGAATCTTTTTTATTAATGATAAGGTATCTTTTTAAAAAAGGATTAACATTATTTAACATTTTACTTGACCAAAAAAAAGAGGCTTTGTATAATAATAATGAAAGTAGGGAAAGTACATGAGAAAAATTTTGGGTTATGTGAAAAATAACAAAGGGTTTACATTAATTGAATTACTAGCAGTTATTGTTATACTAGCAATATTAATGTTAGTAGCAAGTACCAATGTTTTTAATATTTTGGATAATGCCCGTCGTGGTTCTTTTAGAACAGAATTTTTAGCACTGCTTCAAAGCGCTCAAACAACAGCATCTACAGAATTGATGGACGGAACATTAAGTCAAACAGCCAATCGAGTATGTTATGTGATTGATTCAGGAAAACTAAAAGAAAATTTTTCCAATAATGGAAATTATACCGGAAGTGTGCTAGTAACTTTAAATTCTAATGGATCTTTGACAACGCAAGGTTGGATGCGTAGCAACTATTTTACCGTTTCCAACAAAACAAACACAATCCAAAATAACGAAACAGATATTCCTCCTTCATCAGAAGCTTCTAGTGAAGGAATGACAAATTGTGGCGGACAAGGTGGAACAGGAAATAATCAAGTTCCAATTCGTTAACCAAGAGACAAGTGACTAAACCATCACTTTTTTTTCTTGAAAAAAATGTAAAATATCTTATTATACTTGACGTCTAAAAATAATATTTTGTATAATAAATATGAAAGTAGGGAAAAGAAATGAAAAAAGTTTTGGGTTATGTGAAAAATAACAAAGGGTTTACATTAATTGAATTATTAGCAGTTATTGTTATACTAGCAATATTAATGTTAGTAGCAAGTACCAATGTTTTTAATATTTTGGATAATGCGCGTCGCGGTTCTTTTAGAACAGAATTTTTGGCATTACTTCAAAGTGCTGAAACAACCGCATCTATGGATATGATGAACGGTACATTAAGTCAAACACAAAACACAAAATGTTATGTAATAGGCCAAAGCCCATTAAGCGAAAATTTTTCTAATAATGGAAATTATACAGGTAGTGTATTAGTCGAATTAAATGCCGATGGTTCTTTATCATTAACAGGTTGGATGCGTAGTAACTATTTTACTGTAACAGAGAAAACAAGTTCTATTGGTAACAATGATACTGATATTCCAGCCTCAAATAATGAGAACAATACCAGTGCTATTACAACGTGCGGTAATTACATTAGTTAGTCTAAAAGCCTAGTAATAGGTTTTTTATTTTGCTATAATGAAGAAGGAAAGAGGGAAATCATTATGATTATCGGAAGTCATGTATCATTTACCAAAGAACAACTGTTAGGAAGTACGAAAGAAGCACTAAGTTATGGTGCAAATACATTTATGTTTTATACTGGAGCTCCCCAAAATACACTTAGAAAAGAAATTGATAAAAACTTGACCGAAGAAGCTTATAGATTAATGAAAGAAAATAACATAGATATAAAAAATGTCATATGTCATGCGCCTTACATTATCAATCTTGCGAATCGCAAAGAGGAAGAAAAATGGCAATTTAGCATTGAATTTTTAAAAAAAGAACTCACAAGATGTGATGCGTTAGGCGTGTCTTATCTAGTTTTACATCCCGGATCAAGTGTCGGGCTTTCAAAAGAAGAAGCACTTCAAAATATTATTGATGCCTTAAACGAAACACTAAAAAATAACTATCAATGTCTGATACTTCTAGAAACAATGGCCGGCAAAGGAACAGAATTAGGAAATCTTGAAGATATCAAAACGATCATGACTCAAGTAAAACATCCATTGGGCGTGTGTTTAGATACTTGTCATGTGAATGATGCTGGGTATTCTTTAATAAATTTTGATGAATTCTTACAAGAATTTAATAATACGATTGGCTTATCTTACCTTCATTGTGTCCACCTAAACGATAGTAAAAATCCTTGTGGATCCCATAAAGATCGTCATGCAAACATAGGCTACGGAACCATCGGGTTTAAAACATTAGAAACCATTTGTTATCATGACAAATTAAAAGACATTCCTAAAATATTAGAAACACCCTATGTTGGCGAAACTATAGAAGACAAAAAAAGAACTTATCCGCCATATTATTTTGAAATAAAAATGCTAAAAGAACGAAAATTTGATGATAAATTATTAGAACATATTCACGAAAAATATAAAGAATTAAAGTAAATGTCCATACTTTTGATAATACAGAATAAATAACTTTTGGATTTTAACAAAATTTTCAGGAGAAAAATGGTCTTTATAACGTTCTAATTGTAGTAAATTGGGATTACGTAAAATCATTTCCCAATTTTTTTTCACAAAAACATAAACAAAGTCTAATTCCTCCTGCGATAACACAATATCATTCTTTAAAGCAAAGTCATTGACTTGTTCCTTTGTTAAATTACTAACATAACGTTTCACTAAATTATACATACTATCACCTAATATATTGTATGAAATTGACTATTTTTTAGAATACTAAGAATAGGTGATTTTTATGAAATTACGAATTTTTTTGATTTTTTCATTTTTGACTTTTTTTTGTGTTCTATATAATATAAATGTGAATGGACATGAATATTACACGGTAAAATATCAAGAAAACATGGAACGAATTGTGTATGGTGCATCAGCTACTCGTGGCCGTATACTAGATAGAAATGGCAAAGTCTTAGTAGACAATGCAGGAGTTTTAAATATTATTTATCACAAACCTGTTTCTATTACGATTAATGAAGAATTAGACATTGCAAGGAAACTAGTAACATATGTAACAGAAGTAAGTTTAACAGAAACGAACTTAAAAAACTATTATCTTGCAACGCATAATAATGGCCATGACTTGATTACAGAGGAAGAATGGGAGTTGTGGGAAGAACGAAAACTAGACAATGATGATATAAAAGCATTAAAATGGGATCGAATTACTCCAGAAATGATTACTTATCAAGAAGAAGAACAAAAATTAATTTATCTTTTTACATTAATGAATGATGGTTATGCCTATCAAGATAAAACTCTGTTAAAAGACGTAACAGACGAAGTAGTAGCCGAGATTACTAGTATGGCTATTCCATCTATTAGTACCAGTGTGACCTCAGAACGAGTATACCCATATGGCGAGACATTGAGTAGCATCTTTGGTACCATTGGGAGTATACCAAAAGAAGAAAAAGAAAAATATTTAAATGATGGCTATGCCTTAAACGATATAGTTGGAACAAGTGGTTTAGAAGAACAATACGAAGAATTATTAAAAGGAGAAAAAGCAAAATACGTGATCAATTCAGATAATACTTTAACACTATTAGAAGAAGAGCAACCAGGAGAAGACATTATTTTAAATATTGATATTGACCTACAATTAGAATTAGAACGTGTTTTAAAAGAAGAAATGACTTTAGCTAGTAAAAAGACTAGCACTAAATACTTTCATGATTCTTATGCCATGATAGGAGATCCAAAGACTGGCGGAATACTTGCTTTAGCAGGCATCAGAAGATTAGATAACGGAGAATTTAGTGACATTACCATCACCGCATTTACTTCTTCATTCGCAATGGGCAGTGTAGTAAAAGGAGCATCTAACACAGTTGGATATAAAACAGGTGCCATAACAATTGGTAAAAAAATAAAAGATAGTTGTGTTAAGCTGTATAGTCAACCGTCAAAATGTTCCTATAAAAGTTTGGGATATGTCGATGATATTACTGCTTTAAAAACGTCTTCAAACTATTTTCAGTTTATCACAGCGATCCAATCAACAGGCCAAAAATACAAATATAATATGACATTTAATGTGACAGAAGAAAACTTTAAAACCTATCGTGATATCTTCGCATCGTATGGATTAGGTACTAAAACCGGTATCGATTATCCAAACGAACAAACAGGCATGAAAGGAACCAAAGTAGCCGGAGATTTACTTCTTAACTTTGCTATTGGACAATATGATACTTATACCCCAATTAGTTTACTTCAATACATCAATACCATTGCCAACTACGGAAATAGATATGCTCTTCGCTTTAAAAAAGAAGATTACAATTCATTTATGGGACAAGTAGATTTAGAGAGCACTTACTTTGATCGAATTACAACAGGCTTATATCAAGTATTTCATGGAGGAACAGCCTCATCTTATATAAATAAAAATTTAAATGCCGTTGGAAAAACAGGAACAAGCGAAACATTCTATGATAGCGATCAGGATGGAGTAGTGGATACAGAAGTAATCAATTCCACCCTTGTATTTTATTATCCAAAAGAAGATCCAACATACTCAATGGCTATTGTAGCCCCATATTTAACAAATAGTACAACTTATACTTATCCATTTACGAAAAATGTTAGTAAAAAAATAACAACATATTTAAGTAGTTAGAACAGGAACTTGAGATAATGTGCGAATTATGATAAACTGAAATAGAGAATACTAAAGAGTAGAAGAACCAAAGAAAAGGTGAGTAAAATGAATAAAAAAGTAGTAGTCCTAATAATCATAATTTGTACATTAGTAGTAGGAATAGGAGTGTCACTAGCCTACTTTGCAGTGAATAATCAAAATGATGGAAATGAAGCAAATTTAAATGTTACCACAGAACAACTAGGAAGTATATTATGGACAGGAACGAAAGTATTTACATCCTATGATCTATTACCAGGACAAATAGGAATACAAGAATTTACCATCGAAAAGAATTCAGATAATGGTATAGGAATCTATGAAATAGATTTAGCAGGAGTATTACCAAGTGAATTTGGAACAGATATAGAAATCTCATTATATAAAACAACGGATCCAATTAGTAATAACGTTACAGTCAATGTAGCAGATCCAACATTAGAGAATGAACAACTCTATCAAGAAGATAGTTTAAATATTACAGGAAGTCCAGAACTAGTATATGAAGGAACACTTACAAATAACGCCCAAATCATATTAGAACAAGCAGACTTTGATGTGACGACACTAGAGAAAACAACTTATTATTTAGTGTATCATTATAAAAACAATGGCAACCAAGATAATCAACAAGGACTTGCTTTTAGTGGAACCATTGGTGTAAGAATTATTAATGAGAAAATGAGTTTTAGTGATGCTTTAGCCTTATGTGATGATCCGGCGGCTAATTGTATGATCAAGAATGCTGAGAAGAGTGAAGAACTCGTATATGATGAAACAGTAGATAATAATTTAAGATATATCGGAGCAGCTCCAAACAACTATGTTTTATTTAATAATGAGTTATGGAGAATTATTGGTGTTATGAATAATATAGAGGATGGGAATGGAAATAAAGAGACTAGGCTGAAAATTATTAGAAATGAACCTATTGGAAATTATAGTTGGGATTATAACAGTGACGGAACATATGACAATGATTGGACTACATCAACTTTAATGAATTTATTAAATAATGGAGCATATTATAACAGAACCACAGGAATTTATTATAATATGAGTACTTCAGCTACCACGGTGGATTTTACAACGAATGGATTAACAGAAGAAGCAAAGACTATGTTAGAAAATACTGTGTGGCATTTAGGAGGGGTGGGCTCCAATTCTAACCCAACAACAACATTTTATACATCCGAAAGAGGAAGTTTGGTTTATAGCGGTAGACCAACCGAATGGACAGGACAAATAGGATTAATGTATCCAAGTGATTATGGATATGCAACGGGTGGTGGAGACATTACAAATAGATTAACATGCTTATCTTATAACCTTTCCACGTGGGACAGATACTCTGATTGTTATACTAATAATTGGATACATAATAGGAGTCAATATCTGTGGACATTGACCCCTACCAATCATATGGACTCAAACTTGTTTATTATATATTATACAGGTAATGTCAATTATGAAGGTAATTCGTCATATGTACACATAGTTTATCCTGCTACCTATCTATCCTCTAATATAAAAATTACATCAGGCACAGGCTCCGCCTCTGATCCATTCGAGTTGAGTCTATAGAGAGTGGTGACTAACTATGAACAAAAAAATAACGATTTTAATAATTCTAATATGCACATTAATAGTAGGAATAGGAGTATCACTAGCCTACTTTGTGGCAAATAATAGTAATGATGGAAATGAAACGAATTTAAATGTTACCACAGAACGATTAGGAAGTATTCTTTGGACAGGAACCAAAGTATTTACATCGTATGACTTATTACCTGGACAAATGGGAATTCAGGAATTTACTATCGAAAAGAATTCGGATAATGGGATAGGAATTTATGAAATAGATTTAGCAGGAGTATTACCAGAAGAATTTGGAACAGATATTGAAATTAGTTTGTATAAAACAACTGATCCAATTAGTAATAACATTACAGTAGATGTAGCAGATCCAACACTAGAGAATGAACAACTCTATCAAGAAGATAGTTTAAATATTACAGGAACACCAGAATTAGTATATCAAGGAACACTTACAAATAACTCTCAAATCATATTAGAACAAACAGACTTCGATGTGACAACACTCGAAAAAACCACTTATTATTTAGTGTATCACTATAAGAACAATGGCAATCAAGATAATCAACAAGGACTTACTTTTAGTGGAACCATCAGTGTAAGAATCATTAATGAAAAAATGAGTTTTAGTGAATCCTTAGCATTATGTAATGATACAGCATCAAATTGTATGATCAAGAATGCTGAAAAGAGTGAAGAACTCGTCTATGATGAAACGGTAGATAATAATCTAAGATATATAGGAGCAGATCCAAATAACTATGTTTTATTTAATAACGAATTATGGAGAATTATTGGAGTCATGAATAACATCGATGATGGGACTGGAACTGAGGAATCAAGACTTAAAATAGTTAGAAATGAATCAATAGGGAATTACAGTTGGGATAATAAAGCAAATGGTACAGGCTCATCTACAAGCGAATATGGAAGCAATGATTGGAGTGATAGTGCCCTTCAAATTGTATTAAATTCAGGAGCATATTGGAACAGAACAAGCGGGGAATGTCCATATGGCCAAAATGGCGCAACCACGACATGCGATTTTAGTAATACTGGTTTAATAGAAACCGCAAAATCTATGATAAGTAATGCGGTATGGAATTTGGGTGGTTTATCCGCATCTATAAATATTACTTCAGTATTTTATGAAAATGAAAAGGGATCTGTAGCGTATACTGGCAGACCAATAAATTGGATTGGCTCAGTAGGATTGATGTATGCAAGTGAAGTTGGTGCACCTATATGCAGTCCACTTTTGCAACTTTAATACTTAATAAATCTAGTTTTAACGTTAATG
>CALVOL010000066.1 GCA_944350285.1 uncultured Bacilli bacterium
AATATTGAAAATCTACTTTTTAATGTTATCCCTTCTATCTAATTCTTTACGTCAAGTTTTTATGCGATTGCCTTAGCAAATATTGCTTACACTTATGAAAGAGCAAACTAAATACAATAGAAAAGAATAAAACCGAAAAGTAATTCACCACACTATGCGTAACTAAAATCTCTAAATTGGTAATCCTAGATAATACCCTAACTCCAATAATAATAAGTGGATGGATCACATAAATAATTGTAGAAATATTTCTAATATTCGGATAATTTCCTGAAGATACCCGACTTACAAAAGAAAATCCAAAATACATTACCGAAATTAAAAATAGATACATACTATCATGCCTTTGCCACCCTAAATAATGTAAAATAGCCCCTTCTACAAACATCAAACCTAAAAAAATGAGAAAAGCAAAAAAGGAATTTTTAGAAGACATAGATGTCTCACTTGTTTTAATAAAATATCCTAAAAACAAAAATATTGGCACATAAAAAATTCCATTTCTCGTATAATCAAAAAGGAGAAAAATACCATCATAAATAGTTTTAATAACAGAAATATTTTGAATAGCGCCATAATAACTATCTCCAAAAAGGCCAATAAAATAAAGAATCATAACAATCAAAAAAACAATATTTTTATTTCGAATATATTTTAATAAGAAAAAAATAATAACTAATCCTAAAAGAAGTGCTGGAAAATACCACAAATGATAGAATGTTCCATTAAGAAAAATAGTTTTTAATATTTCTAAAATTCCCATTCCCTCAAAAGTATGAGCATATAAATTTACTGGAAAATAAAGAGCCATACAAATCCCATATAATTTTAAAATTTTAAAAAGATATTTTCTTAAAACACAACTATCCTTTAAAGCTCGATCTAATACAAAATACCCAGTTGTCATTAGAAAAAAAGGAACACCAATACGACAAAAAACATGTGTAAAAAAATAATCAAATTCCTCTGAAATAGACACAAAAGGATAAACATGAATCGCCACGATCAAACATGCCATAAAAAGTTTCATATAATCCAAAGAAATAATTTTTTTCATGAGTCACCTTCTTCAAAATAAGCCTATCACAGATGCAAAAAAAAGTAAATTACTGTGATATTAGAAAAAAGTCATTCCATGGATCTTTCCTATTCAAACGTTTCAATGCTTCTTCTAAAGATATTCCATCCGGTTTAATTTTATCTAGTTCTTTCCATGAAATAGGCATAGAAACAGATAATTTTTTCCGCAAACGTACAGAATAAGGCGCAACACTAGTACTTCCCTTTTTATTACGCAACCAATCAACAAAAATTTTACCTTTGCGAGATTCTTTACTCATGTTTGTTGTATATTTATCTGGCCATTTTTGTTCCATAATTTTAGCAACGTTATAAGAAAAATCGGTAAATTTCTTCCACGAAGAAAATGAAGTAAAAGGAAGAACTATATGATATCCTTTCCCACCACTTGTTTTCAAAAAAGATACCAATCCTAACTGATCCAAAATACTTTTTAAATCACGTACACCTTCACGTACTTTATTTAAAGATAATCCTTCATCAGGATCCAAATCAAATACCATGATATCTGGATGATTGATCCTATGAGCTCGGCATCCCCAAATATGAAACTCATAGCCGTTCATCTGAACCTCAGAAATCATTCCTACCATATTTTGAATATAATAATAATCGTTACGTTTATCTTCACCTTTACGAAGTAGTACCCGCCTCATTCCTTTAGAAATATCTTCAAAATGTTTTTTATAAAAAGAAATACCATCTGGACATCTTATAGTACTAATAAGTCGCTGCTCTAAATAAGGAAACATCCGAGAAAACACCTTTCTATAATAGCAAACCAAATCCATTTTAGTAACAGTAGGATTTAAAAAAATTTTTTTATCAGAATGACTAATTGTTACACCCTCCACAATTCCTTTTTCATAAGAAGTAGTCAATTTTCGGGCAATTTCAGCCATCGTTTTTCCCGTTCGTACACTGGTAAGATATTTAGGAATCTTCTTATTAGCAAATTCATCTTGCTCTTTTATTAACAACCAACTCTCCTCCTTAAAAGGAACAAGCATCCATAGTCCTTTATGTCTTTTGCCATGTAACATAAATTTTAATTCCTTTGTTTTAAAATCAATAACTTCACTAATTGGTTCCCAGTATCCTTCATCAAAAATCATGACCGTTCCACCACCGTATTCTCCCTTAGGAATGGTCCCCTCAAAATTACGATAAGAAAACGGATGATCCTCTACTTGTATCGCTAGTCTTTTATCTTTCGTAAAAAAAGAAAGCCCTTTAGGAACAGCAAAGCTTTTTAAGACTCCATTCCATTCAACTCTAAAATCATAATGGTCTTTACGAGCCAAATGATGTTGAATAACAAAAGAGAGTTTTCTATGTTTCGCACCAATATTTCCACGTGGTTCCTGGGTTTTCAAAAAATCTCGTTTTGCTTGATATGTTTTTAAAGAATTTTTCATATACTCACCACTTTTAGTGTGAGATAATTTCAACGTTTTATTCTCTATTTTAATTTAACACCTGATGGTGAACGGTAGGACTGGTCAATGTATAAGGTCGAAACGTATAACCATGCGATAAACCATATTCGATAATAGCCGCGACAGCATCCACGCTAAACTCTTTAATATCATGTTGCAAAACAACATAAGTACTATTATTTCCTAATGATCCAATCACATTAGAAACAACTTGATTCGTATCTGTAGTTTCCCCGGCATCTCCACTCACGATATTCCAATCAACATACTTAAATCCACGCCTCTCCACTTCCTTGGATAATTTACTCATAATTTTAGTCCCACCATCATAAGCTTTGCTGACAGTATTAGAACTTCCTCCAGGAAAACGAATCAACATAGATGTATACCCTGTAATATTTTTCACTTTATTTTGAATAGCATATAAATCATTAAAATAACTATCAACAGAAGAATAAATATTATAATTATGAGAACTAGTATGTAACCCAATGGAATGACCCTCATCATAAGCTCTTTTAATAACAGAATCATACCCTTTAGTCAAATTTTGATTCGTTACAAAGAATGTAGCCTTGACATTATACTTCTTCAAAACATCTAAAAGTTCACTAGTGTATTTACTAGGACCATCATCAAAAGTTAAATAAATAGTTTTCCCATTAGGTGTCACTTCAATATTTTTTTCGGCAACATGCACAACGCGCGTAAGACTACTAACATTTTCACTATGATCTTTTACAGAATAAGTTATAGTATAATCCCCTTTCTTACTAGTATCTACACTTCCAGATATTTCAATCTGATCAGTTAAATCTCCATCACAATTATCCCTAGCCGTTGCACCAGCATCGGCAAAAGTCTCCCCAACAGTAAGATAAATATCTGCATCTCCATTTAAAGTAATATTAGGAGCTTCAATATCTTTTAAAATAGCTTTTTTTGAAACAGTACTACGATTACCAGAAGAATCTTCTACCCAAAATTCTATATGATCATTTTCAAAATTATATTCTATTTTTTGCGATAAATCTCCATCATAATTATCTGTTGCCATCATTTCTACATTTTGCAAACTTTTATTACTACAATAATATATCTCATCATTTGTAATTTGTAATTCAGGTACAGTCGTATCTACCACTTCAACAACTTGTTTTAATTCAAATTCTTTTCCTTGATAAGAATAAAGATAAGTTAACTGATAACATCCGAGAGCAGTAGTGTTGACATCGCCTTTACGTTCAACAAAAACATCTTTACATTCAAAAAAATTTCCATAACAAACGTTTCCAACCTGATATTCCATCGAAGCATTATATTCAACCTGTGTAGTTGCTATAAATTCCTGTACCTGAAACCGCGGCCAAAACAAAAATAAAGAAATGCCAGCAGGAACAACAATAAAAAGAAAAATACAAAGAAAAATTAAAATCAATTTCTTATACTTACTCATACTATCCTACTCCATAAATATAGTATAGCACAAAGTAAGAAAATTATAGCTGTACAACCCGCCCTTTTGACTTTTTCTCGACATACTTATGATTAGACTTACCAACAATCCAATCCATCGAATAAGAATATTTCTGAGACAATTGCAATGCAAAAGCAGTTAAAATCAAGGTTTGACCCGTTTTATATTTACGAATATTTGATTCCGTAGTATTTAGCTCCTTTGCAAGCTTCACATTAGACAAATTTTGATCCCGACAAATTTCAGATAATCGTTTACCTACAACTTTTAAATCCAATTCTCTTTTCATATCATTATATCTTTTTAAATCGGTAAAACCAAATATATAATCAATAGACAAATTAAAATAGTTAGAAATAGCAGATAATTTTCTCATAGGAATAATATAATCATTATTTTCATAATGTGAAACAGATGTATTAGAAACACCTAAAACTCGCCCTATTTCTTCTTGTGATACATCATAAGTCTCCCTAATATATTTTAATCTCCCACCAATATCAACCATCGGACTCACCTGCAAGAATTCTCTCATTCATAAATGAATAAGCATTTAATAATTGAGTAATTGTGCGAAACATATAAAAAACTGATAATATTAGTATATAAAAAAGTTAAAAATACGTTCGATACTCTCACTAAAAGCAACAAAAATTTTCTTCAAATTCTTAAGGTTTTTCTAGCTTATAAAGACAAAAGATAAATACATCAAAAGAATTCCTTACATTTTTTTCTCAATTTCGATATTGAGCAATTGTGCGAATCATGATACAATTTATATAGATAATATGTGGGGTATATGTGATAAATAACTAACCATATTAATAGAAGTAGAATAGGTGGTACCAATGAAAAAGAAAAAAATAATATTAGCAATAGGATTATTGATTGTAATCTGTATAACAATAGGAGTAAGTTATGCTTACTGGAGACTAACACTAACCCAAACAGGAACCAACCGTGTAATGAGCAGTTGTCTAGAACTAACTCTAACCAATGAAGAAAATGCGATCAACTTACAAAATGCCTACCCTCTAACAGACGAAGAAGGAAGACAAACAACACCATATTCTTTTACCGTAGAAAACACCTGTGACTTATTTGCAAGTTACACAATTACTTTAGAAGTCACCAAAGAAAGTACTTTGAATAGTGCATACGTAGCAAGCATGTTAAACACAAATGCCATTCAAACATTAAACGAATTAGAAACAACAATAGTATCAGACTCTAATCTTTATAAAGAGGCATATATCTTAGGAACAGGATCACTAGGAAATGGAGACAGTGAAGACTACACCTTAAGACTATGGATGGATGAAGATGTGACATTGGAAGATGATTCCATGAACAAAACATTTGAAGCCAAGATAGTAATCACCTATAGCCCAAGTACATACAGTCCCATTGATTATGGTTTTACAACTTTGCATGATGCAATCTTAGCCAATGAATATCAAGTCACAGAATTACAAACATCTATTGATAAAATCAATAGTAAACAAGCACCAGACTTTACACAAACTGCACCAATCATCGAATGGCAAGAAAATAGTAGCACAAGTTCTGGATCACTATCTTATACCATGCCACGAATAGAAGATGTTGGAAGTGGTTTAGATTATGCGGCTAGTTTAACCACATCAAATGTCAGAGTAGCTTTTGCCACAAGTTATACGTTTAATGAATCAGAAGGAAAATATTATTTATCTGGAATGATATACCAAGATCCAACCACCATAGATTTTTCTAGTCAAAATTACTACATTTGTAGTGCAGGAACAAGTGTAACTTCGACCAATCGATTATCACCCTATAATACTACCAATTGTACAACAATATATCAAATAAGTGGGTATACGGGAAGTGCTTCAGCAACTGTATCAGGTTCAGATGGCACAAGTTATCCAGCTACAAGATATACATTCACAAGAAGTAGAACCTATAATCAAATAGAATTAGAAAGTGATAAATCAGATAAAGGATTATATGCTATGAATGATGCAGATGGAACTAGTTATTACTACCGAGGTAGTGTTAGAAATAATTATGTACAATTTGCAGGCTTCTACTGGAGAATCATCAGAATCAATGGAGATGGAAGTATCCGACTACTATATGCTGGAACCACGAAAGATGCAACAGGCACGAATGCTCAGATAGGAACGAGTGCCTTCAATACAAATAGAAATCTGCCATTATACGTTGGATATATGTACGGAAATAGTGCTGGCTCTAGTTTAGCAGAAGTCAATGCAAATACGAATAACTCTACGATTAAATCTTATTTAGATAGTTGGTATAGTACAAATTTAAGCGAGTATGCAAGTTACATAGCAGATTCAGGATTTTGTAATGATCGAACACTTTCTACAAGAAGTAACAATGGAAATGGTATACAGACAAATGTCACAACATATTACGCAGCCTATGATAGATATTATACAAATTATAGCCCAAGTCTGATTTGCCCAGATGCAAGTAACGATTTATTTACAGTATCAGAGACAGATGGAAATCAAGCATTAACATCCTTTTTCTGGGTACACATATTGGACTATGTCTCCGTACATTTTCCACTCCGGCAGCTCGGCGGCGAGTGAGTTCCATCTCTACGGTGGTGGCCTAGCGAGCGGCGACTGGGTGACGAGCGCCGGTGGTGTGCGGCCAGTGATCAATCTGAGATCTGACATTCAAATTTCTGGAGGAATTGGAACTCAGAACAATCCGTTTGTGTTATCAGGGAATTAGAATTATCAGGGAAATTTTGAATCAAGCCTTTGTTTAAGGGCTTTTTTTTGCTATTTTC
>CALVOL010000067.1 GCA_944350285.1 uncultured Bacilli bacterium
CCGCAAACGCAAGGCTCGTTACGACCTACTTTTTTTGCTTTTGGTTGAGAATTCAATTCTTTATAAGAATAGCCATTTCTTGGCCACAGTGGTATATCATTTTTATATTTTTTTATTACTGAGATTAATTCTTTCCAAGTATTTTTAGGGATACTCACATGTTGCTCTCGAACAAATTCTTTCAAAAAGGTTTCGTCGAATAATCCATAATGAAGCATATAAATAATAGTACTAATTAGTTCGTCTTTAAATGAAGTATCCGTTAAAGCATCTACTAAATCATCATGGAAATGTTCCATTAAAGATAAGAAACCAAAATCTTTTTCTTTTGCTATTTTATAAGGATGACGTTCTTTTTCGTTGATTAATGCTTGCATATCTTTATCATAATGTTCAAATGCTATACTGTAATAATCTTTAATGGATTTTCCCTCTTCTTGTTTTACTAGTTCATCTAACTCTTTTATGGTATATTTAAATCCGTGGTGTTCTTTTAGAATTTGTTGTAATACTTTTTTAGGAATTACACCATTGGAGTAAAGATATACATTAATGTAACCTTCCAAATCTAAGTTCAATTGTTCCTCTTCATATTCCTCATTATATATTTTCAATTCTGCTTTTATTTCTGCTGGTATTAATAGTTTTTTGGCATTTTTTGTTTGATAGACAAAGACACATCCGCGAGTGATTAATAATGGATCACAACACATTTCTTCGTAATTTTCGTGATCTAAATCTAGAAAATCTAAAGGATCTACATCTAGTAACTCTTCTTGATTCTCCTTAAAATACTCAATAATTTTCTGTTCTAGTTCTTCTAATGATGTAACATCGTATAGTTTGGTTAGTTCTTCTAGTTTGTCCTTTGAAAAGCTTTTTAAACATGCTTTTAATGATGTATCTGATGGCTGTTGTGGTAAATAATAAGATAATGCTTTTTCTTCTTCTATTGTTCTTCCGCCTAAACTCCAGTAACGAATGTAATCCATACTTTCGATTATCTCTTGAAGCTTTAAAGCATTTTTTAGATTTAGACTATATATTTTGCTAAAATAATCTACTAACTCAGATACTTCTTTTGGCTCCGTTACTAAGGCGCGTGTTGCTTTTTCAATAAAGTCGTCTTCTACATTTTTTATTACTTCTTCGATTCTTTTTAAATCACTCATTAATCTCATGCAGTAAAAAACTAATGTTTTCATGGGTAATAAAATCGGTGTGATTTCTAGTTCTTTTAGTTCTTCTGGAACTGAAGAACTAAGCGGCCAATAGAACTTTTCTTTTCCTTTTTTTATGGTTTCTTGTTCTTCGGCACGTTTTTTTAAAATTTCTTCTATTTGTTTTTTGTTATTTGAGTCAGCTAAATATAGTAGTTCTTGTTTAGGAACTATACCATAACAGATATGGCCTAATTGGATATACAATTCTATTTGGGCAATTAAGGAATCTTCTTTTACCTCTTTGTTGATATTTTGTTCGAATAACTGTTTAACATCTTCTGGAATATAATAGATAACATTATCATCCTCATCATAATACCCAAAAACAAGTCCTATTGCTAAAAGATATTTGTTTTCAATTTCATAGTTTGGATTTTTTATCAATTTTTCGATATCTTCTAACATTTTTTGTGGTAAACTTGCTAAGTTGTTTTCCAGTAGTTTATAAATTTCTTTTACGATTTTTTCGATTAATTTTCCTTTTGATAAGTTCATAAACTCTGAACCATCAAGCAAATTACTAGCAATTACTTCTAATTGTTCTAAATCATATGCGGTTAAGCAATCTTTGAGGTTGCCACTCACCTCATCTTCTAATAGTAGCATCATTTCTGTTAACTCTCCTATATCGTAGTTGCTTAATTCTTCTAATAATTCTTGTTCATTTTCCATTTATGTACCTCCTAAAATAAATTTTTTCTAATATTAGAGTATCACATTTTTTTTCATAAACCAAGTATTTTAGAAACGGCCACCTCCGCCGCCTCCGCCGCCTGCGCCACCGCCACCGGAGAAGCCTCCTCCTCCACCTGAACCGCTAGACCAACTAGATCCACCACTTGATGATACACTTGAGGCAGCATGCGCACTATGAACGGAAGAAGATACGGCATGGGAGATGACTGCAAAGTGAGTAAATGTATATGGGTCAAAGGTTATGGAACTATCAATATTCATTGTTTCCATTTTTATTTTCATTGTTTTAGATAGTTTTTTTGCACAACCTAGAACGACTGCATAGACTAGATATTTTTCCCAAAGAGCTACTTCTGGTAATTCTTTTTCGTCCATTCGTCCAAAGTCTTTTAAGAAGCGTTTAAAGGCTACCCAACGCACATATTCCGTTGCTCCTTTTGTTGTTCTTTTTCTAGCAATAAATGTATAAATTAGTAAGATAATCGTGCTTATTATAGTCACTACGAAAAATGGAATTGCGTTGTAAACAAAGTGATTTGTAACCCCAAAGTAAATGAGTCCTATACTAGAGAATATTAAGATGACAATTGCAATAATTCTTGCTATGTTTTTTACACGATATTCGATACTTTTTTTGTTTTCTGAAACACCGTTTTTCTTTGTCCGTCGTGCCCAAAAAACGCAAAAAATGATAAACAATAGGAAGGCAACTGGTCCTAAAATAGATAGGAAAATCATTAATACCATTACAGCAATAAATGGAATTACTGTATTTGATGTTGTTTTTTTCTTTTCGACATTTTGATGTTCTCCAACAAATAATTTTTCAGCAAGAGCTTCGTTTTCCATTTTGGTATTCATTTTTTCCCATTTTTTTAAGAATGTCCATCCGTTTGATGTTTTGGCTTTCTTTTTTAATGTCTTTAAATAGATACTACTAGAAGAGCCAAAGAGGAAATCTAAAATTGCTTGTTCTTTATCGTTTAAATTTTCCATATTTAGGCCATTTTTGATTAAATGGATATCTTTTCTTTCTTTGTCTTCTTCGGCTTTGATAACTTTTTTATATATTAAATAGAGAATTTCTGCTGATACAGAGTTTTCTGTTATTTTCTTTTTAAATAAATATTCTACGGTTGATGGAGAAAAATCATCTGGAAAGTCCCGCATATATTTATGAGGAAAGTCTACTTTTTCTTCTTTATCGCATTTTAAATAAACAACGATGCAGCCACCGATTATTATGATAGTAGCCATTATAGAAATAGTAATCGCTAGGTTATTTTTTGTTGTTTCTTCTTTTTCTAAGGCTTCTCTTACTGGCACTAGTTGTTCTAGAAGACTATTTTTTAATTCTTCGTTTTCTAGGATACTTACAGCTTCCATAGCAGAACTATACCAATAATAATCTGGGTCTTCTACCGCGTATTCTGTATAGGTTTTGGCATCTGTTTCTTCTTGGTCTGTGACGATTTTCTTTAAATCTAATAGTTTTTTTTCTAAATCTATCAATACTTCTTCGTCAGTTACTCGTAAAACATATTCATGAGCACGGTTATAACAAGAGCGACTTGGATATTTTTCACAGTATTCTATTTCTTCATATGCTTTTTCTTGATTTTGATATTTTTCTTGAGCTCGTTCATAGTTTGCTTGGTTGGCCTGATTTTCCTCGAAATTCAGGATTTTGTCCAACGCATTTACATGAGTTAATTTTGAAGAATTTGGGATAACGGATTTATCAAAGACAGCTCGCATATCGACTGCTTGATAAGATCTTACGTTTTCTACTTCTGCTTCCAACACTTGGTTGCTTGTTTTTTGAATGACTCCATTTAATGGCCCATGAGCCCAAACACGGAACTCGTTGTTGTTATTTGGAAAAGTTATTTTTACTTTTAATGTACCCATCGATTCGGACAAGGTATCGCCCATGACATTCCAAAAAAGTTCTCCAACATCTTCATGAACAACAGCCATATTTTTTAAAGTATATTTTATGTAAAATGCTTCTTGTTTGTTATCAGGAAGATAAATCATATAGGTGTCGCCATCGGTATCGCTATCGACTGTATAAACGCCGTAATCTCCAATACCCGCACTGGTTACTTCTTCAAATAAAGTTCCTTCCACACGCGAAAAATCAAAGTTTTCGTTAATTGGTAACCCTCTTATTTCTTCTAGTTCTATACCAGACCCATTATGAAGTTTACTACCTCCATAATATTCTAATTCTGGATGAAATTCGTATAAATCTTCGTTTTGGAATAAAATTTCTCTTTCCATTCCATTAAATTCACCGTTCATATAGAAGTACTCTTCAACTGTTAAATCGCCATTTTCTTCTAAGACGGCATTGACATAAAAATTTTCTATTCCTGACTCTGCTTGGACAATCACGGGTATCATACATAATAAACCAAACACAATTTTACTTAATACTTTTTTCATAGTCTCACCTTGAAAACATTGTATCAAAAACTCTTTTTAAAGTCTATAAACAACTAAAACTTATGCTTTTTAACTTTTAATCAATAAAACACCGATAAAAATTAGAATTCCTAGTAATATTTTTGTGAAAAATTCTTGTTTGTTTTTCTTCACTACAAATTCATATATGACGTTTAAAATAGCTGTTAGAGTTAGTAAGGGTGCAACAACGGTTACGCTTTCTAATTGATAAGCTCTTACGGAAGAAAGGAGCATCATTGCCCAACTAAAACCAGTTAATAGAAATTTCTTTTTATCGTAGTAAGACAATTCTTTTTGAAGTTTTTTGATAGAGTATTTCCCAAAAATAAAAATGATTAGAGCTGGAATGGATACGGTTAGGACTGTGTAAATTCCTAGATTGAAATTATCTGAAATATTGACGTTGATGAGCATTGCTATCGCGAACAAAAAATTTGATATAAAAGACATTATAAAGTATTTGTTAAAGTGAATTTTACCGTTGTTATCCAACGCTAGAAAAATATTTGATAGAACAATTAAACATGCCCCGATGACTTTTTTTAATACAAATGGTTCTTTTAAAAAGAGAAAACCGAAAATCATTAGAAATACTGTTGATAGCTGTTTTAGCATACTGAATGTGGATGGAGCAAGACCATAACGGGCTTCAATATTTAACCGGTCTGTGATAGCATATAAAATCATCACAATTCCTAGCGTGATATAGACCTCAAAAGACGTGGGCCACTTCATTGGAAAGAAAGGAATAAAAAGACATGCGAAAAAGGCAGTACAACCTTCTAAAAGAATTGTTAGAGCACCGGCATCTTTCATCTTGCGGTTTGATGCATGAAAGACTTGAGAAAACATGACTGTAGATATTAGATATACTACTACCCAAAATTGCCAAGAATTCCACATATTAACCTCCAAAGTAAAGAGTGATTAGTTCATCATATCTTTTTAATAAAGGTTCCTCTGGTATGTTTTCATGAAACTTTTTTTGCATAGAAGTATAATACCATTTGTTCATTTCATAAGTTGTAGAAAGTGTTTGTAATCCTTTTGAGCCCTTTTCTTTCCACACGTTATAATCACTTAATAAGTTTTGTAATTTATCAGCAAGCTCGACTAGGAAAATTTCTTTTGACCAAAAAGTCATTCGATTAAAAAATTCTTCCTTTCGTTTTGTCCAATCTGTGATAGTGACATCTTCACTTACTTTTAAGACATTGTCAGCTATTTTTTTGCCAAACTGACTCTTGATATCTTCGTAAGTGTATTCTGTATCTTCTATGATATCATGTAAAAAACCAGTTAATACAACTTCTTTGTTATAGCCATTATCTTTTAGTATATAGCCAACCATTATGCTATGAAAAGAAAGTGGGATATCTTCTTTTATTCTTTTTTGGCCAGCAAAGGCTTTTTCTACAAAATGAATTGCTTGTTCTTCTAAAGTATACATCTTACTCACTCACCTATTCTTTTTTTCTTTTCGATACTCTATTTGATATGTTATTTTTAAAAGGAGACTCCAGGGCAAGAACCTTGAAAAAAAGAGTCCTAGTTTCATAGATAATGTTGGGACTATGATAAGTTTTTGTTGAAACATTTTATCAATACCATATTTGGCAACGTACTCACTACTTACACCATTTACTTTGAACCCACCTTGGGCTACTTTATTAAATTCTGTATCGACTGGTCCTGGACAAAGAGCACTTATAGTGACTTTACTATTTTTATGTCTTAATTCTTCGTGAATGGCCATCGTCAGTTTGGTAATATAATTTTTTGTTGCATAGTATGTAGCAAGACGAGGTCCTGCTAGAAAGCCTGCACTACTACAAACATTTAGAATGTAGCCTCCACCCTCTTTGTTCATTTTTTGTAAAAAGAGTTTTGTTAATACGTGATAAGCTACGACATTTAAGTCAATCATTTCTAGTTCTCTTTCTAAATCTGTTTCTAGAAAATCTTCAAACAAACCAAAACCTGCATTATTAATTAGAATATCTATTTTTTTATTTTGATACTTTTTGAATAATTTATAAAGATTTTCTTTTTTTAATAAATCTAACTCAACAATTTCTACAGAAACATTGCATTCTTTTTTTAAATCTTCTAATCTTTCTTTTCTTCTAGCTACTAAAATTAAATCAATGTTTTTACTTGCAAGATAACGAGCCATATCTCGCCCTATTCCAGAACTAGCTCCGGTAATTAATGCTCTCATATTATCTACCTCTTCTTTAGTATAACCTATTATTTTATTTTTAGTAAAGAGAAAAAGAAGAGATTTTCTCTTCTAGGTAGTCTTCACTA
>CALVOL010000068.1 GCA_944350285.1 uncultured Bacilli bacterium
TTTCATAAAGTAAAATACTTTATGATTTTTTTTATGATATACTAAGAAAAGAAACAATAATCAAAATATTGTTTCCTTACCTATCCTACAAAAAAGTCGACAATCACCGGTGATAGAATCACCATCAAAATAATTGGAATAAAAAATAATACTGATATGATACTAATTTTAGTTGGAAGTTTACCAATTTCACTTTTTACTTCCATCAAATGCTTATCCCTTAAAAAATCCAATTGATTATTTAAAGATTCTTCAATATTATTACCAAAAATACTAGATTGTACAATATTTAAAATAGCATTATTAATGGTATCACTCGGAATTCTTTCTTTCATACTAGTTAAACATTCTGAAAAACTTTTTCCTAAATTCATTTCGTCTAATGATTTCTTAAACTCTTGCGATAACTCACTATCAATATTTTTAGAAGTAAGTAAAAGTCCTTTTGTTAAATTACGGCCACTTTCCATCGTCAAAGAAAGAACTTCGAAAAAGAAAATAGCTTCTTCCTCCAATTTCTTAGTTCGCTTTTTAATAGGATAATCTAACACAAAATACTCGCTTAAATAATGAAATAAAACCAAGGTAATCGGAGCTAAAATGTAACCATTCTTATTAAAAATCAACAAAATGACAAACAAAGCAATACTAATCAAAAGTCTCATATTCAATAAATCAATCACATTATATTTACAATTAACACCCAATAATTTGATCTTTTTTTCAACCTTTTTAATAGTTTTTTCTGTATAAATTCTTCTTACCAAACTACGATCATTCATTACATCTTCACCTCAAGAACTTTCTTTATTACCATAATGTATAAAATATAGAAAAGAATGATTAACACTAATAACAAACGACCTAATCCAGTAGTAAATAATGGAGTAAAATAAGACGGATTTAACATATAAATTATTACAATGAATAAAAACGGCAAAACGCAAAGAATTCGAAAAACAAAGATAGAAGCGCTCGTCAAACTCATCATTTCCTGTTTTAGTTTTTTCTTATTAAAGAAATTCCTCTCAATCGTACTAAACACTTTTACTATATTTCCTCCGGTCTTATTTAAAAGAGTAAGTGAACTTGTGATATACTTTGCATCATCTAACTTCACTCGATTATAAAATCGATCAAATACAACTTCAATACTAAGCCCATAAGTCATATCTAAATAAATCTTTTTAAATTCGTCTGCAATCGGACCATCTAGCTCTTCTTTTACAATCTCCACAGCCTGCATGATATTACGACCAGATTTAAAACTGTTATTCATCATAATAATAGCCTTTAATAGATCCTCTTCAACCCTTTTACGTCTCTTTTGATATTCAATTTGCAAGAAAATATCTGGTACAAAAAACCCGAGTAAAAAAGCAATCAACAAACTCATAAAACTAACATTTAATACTTGAAACATCAATGTTACAATTTCTAAAATAACAAGCAAAATTCCTACAAAAAACTTAATTGTAATATAATCCATACCTGTAAAGGTATCTTTATTTTCATATTTAATATGTTTTTCATAACGTAAGCTATACTTTTTCAAAAAAGCACTCTTTTTAAGAATATTACTGCAACGATGAACTTGTTTCCAAAAAAATTCTACAATCAAATCAAAGAAAGATTTCTCATGATCATGGACACTAATTAAGGCAAATTTTTCAAACCGTTTTTCTAAGGCAATAATTCTTCTCTGACGAATTAAATAAATAATCAAAAAAATTAAAATAAAAATCATAATCCCCTGTGTAAAATATATCTGCCAATAATCACCCATAGTATCACTCCTTTCTTATTTATTTTTTAATTGGAAACATAAAATCAATATCATTAATACCTTTTGTACTAATTTTCTTATATACAGTAGGAACAGTATCATTATATAAAATATATTCCCCGTCCACTTCCCCATTTGGTGTTAATCCTTTTTGGTGGAATGCAAAAATTTCTTTTAACTGAATCTCTTCCCCATCAAAATTTTCCAATTCGGAAATAGACGTTACTTTTCTTTTTCCATCACTCATACGATCGATATTAACAACGAGATCAATAGCACTAACAATATATTCCCGGATCGCCCGAATTGGAATATCTAAACCACTCATCAAAACCATGGTTTCTAATCGGTTTAAAGCATCTTTTGGCCCATTCGCATGCAATGTCGTTAAAGATCCTTCATGACCAGTATTCATAGCTTGTAACATATCAAAAGCTTCTTTACCTCGAACTTCACCAACAATAATTCGATCAGGACGCATACGAAGAGCATTGATGACCAAATCACGAATCGTAACCTCGCCTTCATTATCATAATTTGTCACTCTTGTTTCCAAAGAAATAACATGTTCTTTTTCAAGTTTCAATTCAGCTGCATCTTCAATCGTAATAATACGTTCATCAGAAGGAATAAATCCACTTAATATATTTAAAAGTGTTGTTTTACCAGAACCAGTACCTCCACAAACAATAATGTTACACTTGCCGCGCACAGCAGCCTCTAAAAACGTTGCCATATAAGGAGTCATAGAGCCAATCCGAATCATATCATCCGCTGTAGTTAAAGAACGTTTAAATTTACGAATCGTTATGACTGGCCCTTTTGTCGAAAGAGGAGGAATAATTGCATTGATACGCGATCCGTCCTTAAGTCTAGAGTCAACCATTGGATTGGTGGCATCAATCGTTCTACCCATTGGCCCAATCATTCGCTCAATCGTCCTGACAATATGCTCATCATTAATAAAAGAAACACTTTCATCCTTAATAAGCTGACCATCAATCTCAATATAGATTTCTTTAGGACTATTTACCATAATTTCTGTCACATTTTTATCTTCTAACAACTCCGTTAACGGTCCATATCCATTAATTTCATTATCAATCAAATTATATAAATGGCTTCGTTCAAGATTCGTTAAATCATACCCCTCAATCGTTTTGTCGATTTCATCATTAATGAATTGATTCAATAACTTATCTTGCGGTATTTCCTTATCAATTAAATTTTCAACAATCTGCGTCCGAAGCTCATCCAACAACTTTTTATCAGGAAAAATATCATAATCTGTTACACTATTAAATTTAGGCTCTTTTCTTTCAATATTAAAAGCTTCTACTAAACTAGTCTTCCGCATTCCTCTACCCCTTTTCTTTTCCAAGCAGATCAACTGCGATCTTCATGAATGTCGTATAATCTTTATTAAAAACATTAGCCGATTTCGGATCTAATAATACAATTGATCCACTCATAACATAGGCATCAATATTTTTAATATAAAATTCACTAGTTATTTCATAATCAATATTTTCTTTTAAAATATTTTTCATATCAAAAATAGTAAAGTACTTTTTAAAAGGATCTCGAGAATTATTCAGAAGAATTTTATAATTTGTCTTATTTAAATCTCGAAAAATTGAGAGCAAACTTTTCATGTTTTTTAAATCCATTGGATCATTATTCATGACAAATAAAATAGATGTCACAGTATCCAAAATCACTAAATTTAACTCATTTAAATTATGGTTCGTATCAATTAAAACAACATCATAAAGATATTCTGCTTTGTCAATTGCAATTTCAATATATTTAGAATCAATTTTAGAAGCCTGTCGCGGATCTTTTGGACTTGGTAAAATGTCAATAAACTCATCATAATGAATAACATAATCATGAAAATTATGAAAGCGATTGTTATTATAATCATCTACAAAATTATAGATTGTCTTTTGAAATGGTTTATTGGCACATAACGCAATATTTCCGCCAGACAAATCCAAATCCATAATAAGTACTTTTTTATTGATCATCTCATAAATTCCCGCTAAATTCAAAGTAGTAACGGTCTTACCCACTCCACCTTTCCCGGAAAAAATACAAATACTTTTACCAGTCTTTTTTTTCACATTAGCCACCTATTCTTTCTTTCTTATTATAACACGTTGTCCATCAGTTGTTCCAACATAATTCATTTTTATGTCATACTCACGAATATTTATGATCTTCCCAAAAATCGCTTCTACCTCAGTTTCTAAGGAAACCTCTATTTCACTTTCATGCACAGTAATAGTATAGTCTTCCATACTAAGCCCATTTAAAGCAAACAACTTTTCAACATCTTCCCTGCTTCCTGTATGAAAATATTCAGAAATTCCATTCTCAATAATTCCCCGATAATTTTCTTTTGCATAAATCATGAGTCCTGTATCAACTACTAAAGCAGCCATCAACACTAAAACAGGAATGAGTATCACAAAAATAATTAACGTTTGTCCTTTCTTATTCATAAGACAAAACTCTTTCTACTGTAATCGTATGGGGATTATCAAACACAACATTTAATCCAGGAGTAATAATTTCAACATCTCGCTTTAAATAAAACGTAACAACTTCGTTATCTTGATTTTTTATTTCCAACGTAACATCTTCATCTTGTAAATGGAGTTCACTTAAAATCTCTTCATAAGAGTTTTGATTTTTATACAGATCTACCACATCATTAAGTTCACTGATCAATTGATTGCGGAAATAAATCACTTTACCAATATCAATGATCGAAAGCAGCATAAAAATGAAGATAGGTAAAATTATCACAAACTCAACCAAAGCCTGACCCTTTTTATTCTTCATGTTATTCCCCTTTTTGTTCTTTTTGTAATGCTTCGTATTCTTCCTTATCCATACACTGTGCCTCACCAGGCTTATCGCCTTCTACATAAACCTGATCGACTAAACTACATGATGTCTTAGTCATCGAATCTTTTAAATAGCCTCCAAAATAAGAAACGACACTCACGGTGATCACACTGATTAGTGCAATAATTAGCACATACTCTACAAGGGCTTGTCCATTCTTATTCATACACTCACTCCCTTATTATCAACATTATAGCAAAAAAAAAGAGGGATAACAATTCTAAATTTGTCTCCTCCCTAAAACTTTTTATCTGATGGATCAGAGTCTCGCATAAATTGATAAACATCATTTTTATTATTGGTAAAAACCATTACAAAAATCAGCTTATTCGAATATTATCAAAGACTAAATATCCGCTATGGGGATATCTAGTTTTTTGCATCTTCTACCGCGTGCACCCGCTTCCAAAAAAACTCTATAAAAACAATACGTTGCGCAAAACTTTATCTGCATAATTGTTTTTTAAAAGTAGCCCACACCTTAAAAAAGCAACCCATTTACTATTTTTGGATTGCTAACATATTCAAAAGAAAAATTACCCAAATTCCTAATGCCATTTGTGCTTTATAACGATACATCTCATGTGTAGCTACAATTTTATCGGCACTACTAACAAGCCAAGACTCTTTATAAGCCGGTAATTTCTTAGTAATTGGGAACATATGAGATTCTATGATATTTTCTTGCATTTTATCTAAATCAAAATATTTTTTAGCATTATCTAGAGCAATACTAGGATGTGTCTTAAGAGTTTCTTTAGAATTATAAACTTTCGTATCCTCATCTGTATAAAAATCATGTAATAAAGCCGCTCTTGTGACCCTTTCATAATCCATACCTAATTTTCTACTCATACGATAAGCCATTCTAGCAACTCTTACACTATGCTCAAATCTACTGATTCCATGATGAAGTTCATGTTGTAATTTTAAAAATTCCTCATGTGTTAATATATCCTCAACGATTTTTGTAAACTCATAAGTTTTCTTTAAACTCATCTTTTTCACCTCGGACTATCACATTATAGCATATTTTTTTTGTTTTGCAAATATGAATGTGATTGCCTATCAGGTTAAAGACATGAAAGAAAATAAAAATTGCTTAGAAAGTTAGAAATCATCGGACTTGAGAGCAATTTTTTTGT
>CALVOL010000069.1 GCA_944350285.1 uncultured Bacilli bacterium
GTATGATACTTTCTATTAATCATTTGGTAATTAATGATTTTCAAGAAAAAAGTAAGGATTATGAAATGTAAAAAAGGCAGCTTGTTATGGCTAACTTTTTTTAAAATAAAGTTTTTTCTATATCTATTGTAATTTGGTTTGGTAAGTACTATTTTTAAGGAACGAGCACTTTAAATACAAAAAATTTTGTTTTTAAATCTTTAAAAAATTCAATTAAATTGACTTTTCGATTTAGTTATTGGATAAAAGAGGAAGATAGGGAATATTTATTTTATAAACCTTATATGATGCGTACTTTAGAACAATCTTTTCGTTAATATTATTTTATAAAAAAAGTCTACTTCCAAATTATGAAGTAGATTTTCTATCTTTCTCGAATTATTCGAGTTTTTAACAATCTGGTGCTGGAAACAGGACTCGAACCTGCGACCTACGCGTTACGAGGGCGTTGCTCTACCAACTGAGCTAATCCAGCAACAAGAACATTATAATATAAAAATGAAAAAAGTTCTATATTTTTGTCAAAAAAAAGTTGATATTTCATATATTTATGGTATAATTAATCATGTCAAGTGAAATGCAGATGTAGTTTAATGGTAGAACTTCAGCCTTCCAAGCTGACCACGTGGGTTCGATTCCCATCATCTGCTCCAATATTTTTGATTATTAGAGCGATTTTAATCGTTTTAATATAGATTTAAATTTATATTTCATTGTCGTGAAAATATTAAATCTAACAGAATTAAGAGTGTCAAACACTCTTTTTTCTTGTGTTAAATCAGTATGACTATATATATCCAAAGTAGTACTAGTTTTACTATGTCCTAGTCTTTTTGATACTTCATTTACTATAATTCCATTTCCCATTAAAAATGTAGCATGGCTATGTCTAAATTGATGTAATGTAATAGGCCGTATATTAGCTTTTTCACAAGCTTTCTTCTTACGTCTATTTATTGTAGTAGGAGAAAGAGGCTTTATTCCACCAAAAATAAATAAATCATCATTAAATTCATATTTTTTTGAATATATTCTTTTTAAATTTAATAAGTCTCTTTCTAATACTTTATCAATTCGTATCATTCGATTAGAAGAATTTGTTTTCGGTGTTCCTAATTCTCGATTACCATGGCTATTTATTGTTTTAGATATTATAATATAACCATTTTTCATATCTTTAAACTTTAAAGCCATTGCTTCTCCTGGACGAACACCAGTGTAAAACATTAAATTAAAGAATTGTTTATATATTTCATCATCAACATATTTTATAAATTGTTTAAATTCTTTTAAAGTATAAAAGTCGTGTTTATCTTCTTCATATTTCTTTTTAAAGGAACCAACGTTACTTATTATTTTTTTATCAAAATTATAAAACAATTTACAATATTCAAAAAAACCACTAAGAATATAATACAGGCTTTTATTTTGATTATTAGAAAAGTTCTTTGATAAAATATAATCTTCCCATTCTAAAATCACTTTACTAGTAATATCTTCTAAATACATACTTTCAAAGAAAGGCAAAATATGTAAATCAAATTTATATTTCATTGTCGTGAAACTTTGATTTTTTTGTCTTTTCTTTGCATAAAGTAAATAGTCACTATAAACATCAAGAAAAAGATGTTTAGAAGACAATTATAAATTTCCTCCTTTCTATTCCTTGAATAAAAAGAATAATGAATACACTAGTCCTCTTTAATTTTTTCTTCAATATTTTTAATCATTTCACCTTTTAAAAATTCCATCATAAGAGGTAAATTATCAATCGTATCCTTTTGGTCTAAGGCTTGATTTAATAAAACAATATAGGCACTAGTCGTATTTAAGCCTTTACTTTCGCCATATTTTACAACTCTTTGAACTAAATCGGCGGGTAAATTCATATTTACTCTTTTTAATTCAACTTTGTTTTTTGATGTCATTAGATGTACCACCTTTCTTAAATATATTTACTCCTTCTATATATCTCAATTGATGATTAAATATCAAATGACATAATCATCATAGCATCATCATATCATCATGTCAACACTTTTTTAGTAATTTATAAATTTTTTTATAAACTCGCCGTTAGGCATACTCCTTCAAAAAAATGTGACCCTTTTTTTGAAGAAGATTACACCATTATATGACATAGCCAAACATCAATTACAAAGCCGGCATAAGAGCCTAGAAAGGGGAGCTTTCGGCTTTATTCCGTTTTTCCATTGACATTTGGCTTTATGTCTTTGGCTGTACAAAGAAAATCTTTATTATTTAGGTTTTCTATAGTATAATTGTTACGTGGTTTTATAAATTCAAAAAATAGGACTTTTTCATTGTTATATGGATTGATATATTCATTTTGATAAATAAGTTCTTTTTCTTGAATTTTTTTTATGTAAAAATCTTTATCTATCTTATTATCTAAATTTATATAATTTTTTGTAGGTTTATTTAAGTTTTGAGAATAAAAATATCTATGATGACTAAATAGCCTATTATCTATATCTTTTGTCATATATTTTGCTATATATCCAATAATCTTTTTTACATCTCCTGTCATTACTTCAACACTTGTAAAACCCTCATTCCAATATTTTATATGTTTAAATTTTTTGTTATCTTCTTGAATATACATTAACGTTTCATCATTGATATCTATATTAGTTAATAAATGATAATGAATAGCACCACGTTTTTGAAATTCTGTAATACAAAGATACTTTAAATCTTTTTTCTTTCTACGAACTTTATCAATAAAATATTTAAAGCGTTTATTGGCTAATTTCACATCTTGTACATTTTCTTCAAAAGTAAGAGTAATAAATGTTTTCCAGTCATTTATATTAGCTTTAGCTAAACGTTGACATTCTAATTTACTTCTCATGATACTTCTTAATTCTATTTCATTAGTCAATTCACATTCATTTTTAGTATTAGTTTTATCAAATATATTATCGATTTTTTCTTTCTTTAGCTCAAGCTCATTTTTATTGTCTTTATTAATACTTTTAGATTGCTTTTTTTCATAAATATAAACTTGACAATAGTTATAACAATCAACTAATTTAATATCATATAAAGAAATTGTCGCACTTATGTGCTTACTATCAAGTATAGGAAAGGTTGATACCTTTCCCGTAAGCACATCATTAATATCTATTTCTACAATATCATTCATAAAATTAAATTGTCTAGGATAAATGAATATTGAGGTTGGGGCTTCCCTGATTATGGAACCCCCACAACCTCAAATATTTTATATCTTTATACTTTTAATTCTATTTATGTATTAAAATCCCATCATCTGCTCCATTAGAGAAAATCGTCGCACCAATGTGACGTTAAGATTAAATCAACTAAAATTTAGTTGATTTTTTTGTGCGTTATTGCAAAGAAAGGTGTGATGTGATATGATTAAGATAATAAAGAAGAAAATCAATATGAGTGATGAACTCAAAACCAAAATTGAATGGTCTTGCAAATTTAGTAAGAAGTCCTATGAAATAATTGAAGGATACTTACGAATCGTGGAGCATACAAATTTAGCGTATGTAGAACCACATAAGGTTATTATTGATAACCAACTATATTTGTTCTTTAATGAACAGAAACATTTTTACTTAGGGAATTTAAATAATAAAATCCCATTGTCTGAATTATCAGAATACATAGCAAGGCATTATTAAGGTGAGTTTATATACTCCCACAATATTGGTTGTTTTTGTCGTATAAATAATCAATATATCTAAGGTGTCTTGTTATGTGACACCTTTTTTGGTGCCTTTCATTACTAAAGAAAGGAGAATGATAATTATGGATAATGAAAGGAAAACTGCAGGAGTTTATATTAGAGTTAGTACGGAAGATCAAGTTAGAGAGGGATTTTCACTCGGTGAGCAAAAGGAAAAGTTATTGGCATTATGTAAGTTTAAAGATTTAGAGGTTTACAAAGTTTATGAAGATGCTGGAGTTTCTGCTAAAGATATGGAACACAGACCACAATTTCAACAAATGCTACAAGATATGAAAGATGGCAAAATAAATTATATAGTTGCTTATAAACTTGATAGGATTACTCGTTCAGTTCGTGATTTAGAAGAATTAATTACTCTACTAGAACAATATGGTTGTTATCTACTATGTGATAGAGATGATGTTAATACAAGTACTGCTAATGGTAAATTCTTTGTAAGAATGCTTACTGTGTTATCACAACTTGAAATTGAGATTGTATCTGAAAGAACTAAATTTGGACTTAATGGTGCAATTAAGTCAGGTCATATTCCAGGGCAAAGACCATTCGGATATACTAAATCAGAAGAAAAGAAAATGGTAATAGACCCTACTACTCGCCCTTATGTTGAAAAAATATTTAATATGTATTTAGAAGGTAAAAGTTTTCAACAGATTGCTAACTACTTTAATGACAGTAATATATACCCTGAAAAGAAATGGAGAGATACAACCATTTCAAAAATAATTGATAATCGTATCTATATGGGAGATTATGAACAATATAAAAGAATTGGAAAGAAAAATAATATTGCTCCAATTGTTTATATGAATGTTGTTGAACCTATTATCTCTCGTGCTATGTGGGAAGAATGTCAAAGACAAAAAGAAATAAATCAAAGGACTTATACTCGTGATAGAATTTACACATTCTTCCAAAGATTAAAATGTCCTAAGTGTGGACGAATTATGAAATGTAAAGGTTCTGGTGGTAAGAAAAGAAAGTATATGTATTATACTTGTGAGAAATGTCATATCAATTATCGTGAAGATAAAATTGAAAATGTATTAAAAAATTTTATTTACGATTTGCTTGAATATGATATGGCAGTTAAAAAATATTTTCTACCTATACTCGCTGATAAGAAAAGAACTAATACTGATAAAATTGATATGGAAATTAAGAAATTAGAAAATCAAAGAAAAAGAATTAAAGATGCTTATTTAAAAGAAATCGTGGAACTAGAAGATTTTGAAGAAGATTATAAATTAATTGAATCTAAGATTGCTTTACTTGAAAAAGAAAAATTAGATATATTAGATTTAAATAATCAAACATTCTCGCCACACGAGCTAATGGCTAATCGTGATATTGAAAGAGAAAAAATGATAAGACTTGATACTTTAAATCCATTGCTAGTTTCTGAATGGGAATCTAAATCCAAAGAAGATAAACAAGAATTTATTTCTAAGTTTATTGAGAACATTGTATTGATTAAAGATTCTAATAATGAACTATATGTAGAAAAAATTAACTTTAGAAGTTGTTTCATACAGCAATTATTAAAATTCTATGATGCAGGTATATTTGATGTAGCAATACCTGTTGATATAGGTGGTAAAGAAGATATGATAATTGGTGGAGTTATGAATAATGAACAACTTGATAAATATCTTACTAGAATGAATAATTATTTTGAAACATCATTCTATGAAATGTATCAAAGTGTAGATAGTACTACTGATAACATTATTTATGAATATCAACCTAAAGAAAATGAAAAGATAATTAGATTTGTCGCCCTAAGAAATACACCAGCCTTCCCTATACAAAAGGCAGGATAAACGCATGAAATTTTGAAAATGTGTTTTTTTCATGTATAATAAATGCAAAGAATAAAGTTGGTGAAGTAT
>CALVOL010000070.1 GCA_944350285.1 uncultured Bacilli bacterium
CTTCAATTGCTGCTTCCAATTCTTCTTTCGTCATCTTTGTGTAACCTTTGATTTTAAGTGCTTTTGCTTCTTCTCTTAATTTTGTAAGAGTTGGCTCATCACTAATATCAAAAGTGTCATCTTCTATTTTACCAGTACGAACTAATTCATCAATTTGTTCTTTGGTAATTGTTTCTCTTTCAATCAATGTATGACTTAAAAGCATGACTAAATCTTTGTTTTCTTTTAATATTTTTTTCGCATTTTCATAACATTCCATGATGATTTTTCTTGCTTCTTGGTCAATTTCTAATGCGACTTGGTCTGAGTAATTTTTGGTCTTGTTATAATCTCTTCCTAAGAATACGTTTTCTCCAGAATTTGACTCATAACGAATTGGTCCTAAATCACTCATACCATATTCGGTAACCATACTTCTTGCAAGTTCTGTTGATCTTCTAAAATCATCGCTTGCACCAGTTGTAATGTCATCTAGGAATAATTCTTCGGCAGCACGTCCACCTAAAGTACTTGTAATAATAGCAATCATTTCTTGTTTTGTGTATCTTGTAATGTTGTCTTCTTTTGGTGTATATGCTGTATATCCACCAGCCATTCCACGAGGAACGATGGTAATCTTTTGTACTTCCATTGCATCTTTTAATTTTAAGCCTAGTACTGCATGTCCAGACTCATGAACTGCTGTTAACCATTTTACTTCATCACTAACTTTACGGCTTGTTTTAGCAGGTCCCATTAAAACACGGTCTGTTGCTTCGTCAATGTCTTGTAATGTAATAGCTGGTTCATTTTTTCTCACAGCAAGTAAAGCAGCTTCATTCATAAGATTTTCTAAATCTGCTCCAGAGAACCCAGAAGTTCTTTGGCTAATGCTTTTCAAATTAACATTTGCTGCTAATATTTTATTTTTAGAATGTACTTTTAATATTGCTTCACGTTCTTCGGTATCCGGTAAGTTCACTGTTACTTGACGGTCAAAACGTCCTGGGCGAAGAAGTGCTGGGTCTAGTACATCAGGTCTATTTGTTGCGGCAATGATAATAATTCCTTCATTGGCACCAAAACCATCCATCTCTGTTAATAATTGGTTTAATGTTTGTTCTCTTTCATCATGTCCACCACCAATGCCTGAGCCTCTTTGGCGCCCTACGGCATCAATTTCATCGATGAATATTAAGCATGGAGCATTTCTTTTTGCTTCTTTGAACATGTCACGAACACGGCTTGCACCAACACCAACAAATAATTCTACGAAGTCTGAACCACTGATGAAATAAAATGGTACATTTGCTTCTCCAGCCACGGCTTTAGCAAGTAAGGTTTTACCAGTTCCTGGAGGACCTACTAATAGGACTCCTTTTGGAATTCTAGCTCCTAAACGTTGGAATTTCTTTGGATTTTTTAAGAAATCAATTAGTTCTGATACTTCTTCTTTTTCTTCTTTTAATCCAGCAACATCACTAAATCTTACTTTACCGCCATCTGCTGAAAGCTTTGCACGGCTTTTTCCAAAGTCCATAGAACCTTTGTTGCTATTGGCCATTTTCATAAAAATATAGTAAGTCGCCGCGATCAACAGTAATAGAGGGACTATGTTAATAAGGATGTATACCCAAGAAATTGATCCTGGATCTGGATTGGTTTCATATACCTCTAAATTGTTTGTTTCGGCATATTTTGTAATATTTGTTAATTCTGCCTCTACAACCGTAGCTCTAAATTGCTCATTTTCTTTATAAGTGGACAGTTTACCTTCAATGTAGTAAACACTTTCTTCGCCACTTGGTGTAATCGTTAATTCTGTTACATTCTTATTAGATATTTCACTTAATAATTCGCCGGTTGTAAGATCATAGGTTACAGTTCTTCCAAGATTTAAAGCACTTAATACCACAAAAATTACAATCACCAAAACTAAATAAGGAAATAAATTTTTTATTGTATTTTGATTTGTTCTTTTCATATTATAATTCCTTTCTTTTGATATACTTGTATATTATATCATAGTTTTCGTCTTTTGCTAAATCATATTTTGATTTTGACACACCTAATATCCATAATACTGTCCCATTCGTGTCAATCAATATTGGAATTTGGTCTCTTTTCTCTTTGGGAATCTTCTTATCAATTAGGATATCATTTACTTTACGATGGCCGTTTAGGTTTTTTACAGCCATTTTCATGCCATCACTTCTAGTGGTAATAAATAATGGTAATTTTATGTCTTGGGAATTTAAGTGAATTTCAAAATTATTTTTTTCTTGATATTCTGTTATTTTTTTTACCATATCACCATTTGGCAAGGATACTTCTTCTTGGAGTTCTATTTTAAAAGGCTTGTTTTCCTCTTCCAAGAGCAAATAGCACCATCCATATTGTTTTATCAACAAATAATTTTTTGGAAAACTAAGATAAAAACAATTTCTTTTACTATTTATGGAATTTTCAAATAAATTTATGTGTTTTTTTGTTAAATATTCTAATTCGTCGCCATAAATATCTTTTAAGTAGGACTCAATGTATGCTCTTTGTAAGTTTCTAGACAATGTTTGAAACTTTTTTACTTCGATACGATGGTCTTTTTCTACTTTTTTTCTTGTTTCTTCTACGATTTCGTTTATCAAGTCATTTTTTTCGGATAACTCTTCACTAAACTTCAGCATTTTTAAATGATAATTTGAAGTTTCTCTTTCTAAGCATGGTAATATGTGATGTCTGATACGATTTCTTCTAATATTATCTAACTTATTTGTTTCGTCTTCCATATAAGGAATTTTATGTTCTTCTAAGTACTCATAGATGTCTTTTTTTCTTTTGGTTAGTAAAGGTCTTAGTAAAATCATATCATTCCAAGTTGATTTTCTTTTTATTCCTGCATATCCTTCTAAGGTACTCCCTCTTAATATACGCATGAGAATTGTCTCTGTTAAATCGTCGCCATGGTGGGCTGTCAATAAGTATTTGGCATGATATTTTGTCATTGTTTCTTGAAATTTTTTGTAACGAAATTTTCGTGCCTCTTCTTCTTTAAATCTGTTGTTTTTGTATGACTCAATCTTGGCAATTTCTAAAGGAATTTCATATTTTTTTAAATACTCTTTGACAAACTCTTGGTCTCTTTCACAGGTCTCTCTTGTTCCATGATTAATATGTACGCAGATAATTTTTGCTTTTATCTCTAAGAGCAAATGGAGTAAACACATGGAATCTGGTCCACCCGACAACGCTAGAACACATACATCATTTTCATGAATATATTGTTTTAAAAATTCTTTTTCTTCTTTCATAATTCTCCTTAAGAACATCTTTATTTTACTGTATTTATCTATATTTTGCAACATATTTTTAGCACTTATTCCTTTAGAGTGTTAATTTGTGTTATTTTGGGTAGACGCGATGTGACTTCTTAAACGTTTATTAGCATTTTTTTGTTCATAAGCTTTGGTAACTGTAATAAAGCTTTCGCTATCAATTAGTAAAATTCCTTCTTTGATTTGATAATAATCTTTTTGGCTGACAGTACATAAAATCATTTTTTTCTTTTTGTGAGTATATCCGCCTATCATGTTCATAATTGTAGTATCGTAATAAAAGTTTTGGCTTAAATAATCTTGAATTTCTTTTACTTTGTCTGTTTGAATATATAGGACTCTGTTTTTGTTTAGTTCAAACATTGTTCTATTTGATAAAGTGCTAATTAAAATTAGAACGATTAAGGAGTAGATGGTCTGTTCTAAACCAAATACCATTAGCCCTAAAACAACGATAGGACCATCAACCATCAATATGGATCTGCCCATTGGAATTTTTAAGTATTTTTCGGCTATTTGATTCAGGATGTCTGTACCTCCTGTCGTAAAGTTGTTACGAAAGATTAACCCATAGCCTATCCCGCTTAAAGCTCCTCCTAGTACTGCTAAAATTAAAATATCTAAATCAAAAGTAATTCTTTGGGAAATATTTTCTGTTAAAGAGATAAATACTGGGAACAAAATAGAACCTAGTAATGTATTTTTTGTTTTTTCAATTCCTAAAAATCTTAAACTTACTAAAACTAAAAGAAAATTGGCTATATAGATAAATACACTTTCTTTGATACCAAATAATTCTCTAGCAAGAATGGAAGCACCAGAAACTCCTCCTGCTACTAGGTTGTTAGGAGATAAGAATAAGTTAAATGAAAGGGCTACAAGTAGTAATCCAGCAATTACTGTTGTATATGTTTTTATTTTATTTTTCATCATTCTTCCTTCTTTTTAATAGAGACTCAATCAATTCTAGTAAACCACCATCTAATACTTTATCTACATTGCTTGTTTCATAGTTGCTTCGTAAATCTTTTATTAGTTTATAAGGCTCTAATACATAATTTCTAATTTGGCTTCCAAAATCGATGGATACCGTTTCTCCTTTTAGTTTATTTAGTTCTTGTTCTTTTCTTTCTACTTCTAGTTGATATAATTTGTTTTTTAAGATTTTCATGGCCTCTTCTTTATTTTTTAATTGGCTTCGTTCATTTTGACAAGTCACGACGGTTTTGGTTGGTAAATGGGTAATTCTTACCGCTGAATTTGAAGTATTTACGGACTGTCCTCCGGCTCCACTGGAATGGTACACATCAATTTTTAAATCGCTTTCTTTGATTTCTATGTTCACGTTTGTATTATATTCTGGTGTTACTGAAACAGATGCAAAAGATGTATGGCGTCTTCTTCCTGCGTCAAAAGGAGAGATACGAACTAAGCGATGAACTCCTTTTTCGTTTTTTAAATAGCCATAAGCATATTCGCCTTTGATATGCAACGTTGCACTTTTAATACCAGCTTCTTCTCCAGCTTGTTCTTCAACAACTTCATATTGAAAATTATTTTTTTCACAGAACATTGTATACATACGAAGAAGCATACTTGCCCAGTCACAAGACTCCGTACCACCAGCTCCAGGATGAATTTCTAAATAGCAATTTAAGTTATCGTAAGGACCACTTAGTAATGTATCTAATTCTAGGTTGTCTAATTTTGTGGATAAATGGGTTAAATCACTTTCAATTGTCTTAAGTTCTTCACTCTCTAGTAACGGGATTAATTCTAAGTTGTCTTTGATTTCTCTATCTAAATCTGTAATATTTGTTATTATTTTTTTTAAAGTGGATAACTCTTTATTTACTTCGTTTGCATGTTCGATATTTTCCCAGAAATTATCTTCTCTTGTCTCTTTCTCTAATTCTTCGACTCTCTTTTCTTTGGTATCTAAGTCAAAGTGACCTCCTTAAATCTGTTAGTCTCGTCTCAAAACCTTTTAATAAATTTATTAGTTCATTTTGTGTCATAAAGTAAACCTCCATTAAAATTATATCAGATAAAAAAAAAGAAACAAGATTGCTCTTGTCGAATTTCTTGTTATTTTTCTAGTTCAAAGCGATATTTTTGAGTAACATTTGGATATTTTTCATGGTCTACTTCGCTTAAGAACATAGAAAGGGGTCTTGCATAAATGCCATCTTCATG
>CALVOL010000071.1 GCA_944350285.1 uncultured Bacilli bacterium
TGTTATTTTATGCTTTCTTGTTTTCATATAGATAAGTAAATGATATAATAAAGACATTAAAAGTGAGGGAGAAAAATTATGAACAAATTTAAGAATTTTTTATGGGGGATAGTTTTGATTATCCTTGGAGTGATTTTAGGACTTAATGCTTTAGATATCACTCATATCAATATTTTCTTTGATGGATGGTGGACTTTATTTATTATTGTTCCGTGCTTTATTGGTTTACTTACAGAGCCTGGAAAAACTGGCAACTTTATTGGACTTGTGATTGGAGTTGTTCTTCTACTCTGCTGTTTGAATGTTTTAAATTTTGAACTAGTTTGGAAACTTTTATTGCCAGCGGTTTTAATTATTATTGGGTTATCTTTTCTTTTTAAAGATAGTTTGCATAGTAAAATTAATAAAGAAATCAAGAAAATTAATCAATCTAAAAATAAAGAAAATGAGTACTGTTCTACTTTTTCTAGTCAAGACGTCGACTATGATGATGAAGTATTTCAAGGGGCTAATTTAACAAGTGTTTTTGGAGGATTAAAACTTGATTTAAGAAAATCTACTATTAAAGAAAATCAAGTTATTAATTGTTCTGCTATTTTTGGTGGTATCGATATTTATGTTCCTAAAAACGTAAAAGTTAAAGTGAAGTCTAACTCTATTTTTGGAGGCGTTGATAATCATCATAAACATGATGAAAAAAGTGAAGATAAGCATACTCTTTATATCAATGCTACTTGTTTATTTGGTGAGGTTGAAATCAAATGACAACTTGGCAAAAAATAATTAAATATGGAGCGATTTTACTAGCGTTCTTTTTAATCATTCAAATTATTTTTCTTATTTTATGGGGATTTCGGTTGTTTGGCAGTTTCTTAGGGCTTTATGATAAGGAAGAAGTTGTTTGCTCTTCTAATATGACTGAGATAGCTAGTGAAACTACTTTTCCTTCTAAGTTAGATATTGAAATTAATTTTACTCATTTGGTTATTCAAAGAGGTTCAGAGTTTCAAGTGAGCTCTAATAGTTCTGCTATTACTTATGAGAAAAAAGATAATACTGCGTATATTCGAGAAAATGTCCATTTTTTAGACAGTTCTTTTGGAAATGAACAGGATTGTTTAGTTATTTCTCTTCCAGACTCTGTTTTTGATAAAGTCGCGATTGAGGCGGGAGCTGGAACAATTGATATTTCGGGGTTACAAAGTTATTATTTTGAATTAGACCAAGGAGCTGGGAGGGTTTCTCTTCGTGATGTTTATATTCATTCGAAGGCTGATATTTCTGGAGGAGCTGGAGAAATGAATATTGAGTCCTCTACTCTTACCAATGCAGATTTGGATTTAGGAATTGGAAAGTTTACTCTTCATGGAGAATTGATTGGAAAAAGTGAAATGAATGCTGGCATTGGAAGTGTCAATCTTCATTTAGAGAACGGTTTAAATCGTTATACTTTTCATGTAAATAAAGGGATTGGCTCTGTTACTATCCAAGATGAGGATATGAAGGATGACTCTACTTATGGACAAGGACAAGATTATATTGATATCGATGGTGGAATTGGGACAATTAAAATATTAGAGGCATGATTATCGTTTTTGAAAAGAGGAAGTTTTTATGAAATTAAATACGCCAAAAATTAAGGAATGTGTTTTGAAAAACTTTTTGGAATGCGTGGAAACACACGAATTTTATCAAGGAATTTTTCGTGATATTTCTAAAAAGCCTCTCCTCATTCAAGATGTCACTTTTGATACTTGTATCTTTGAAAATATTGATTTTACAGATATCAAGTTAGAAAATGTTGATTTTGTTGATGTGGTTTTTAAGAATTGTGATTTATCTAATCAAAGGTTTGATAAAAAGCTTATTAGTCGGGTTTCTTTTTCTAATTGTAAGCTTTTGGGAACTAGCTTTATTGATAGTCATATTAAAGACGTTTCTTTTTTAGAATGTCAGGTGGAGTATGCTAATTTTTATGGTAGTAAAATAGAAAATTTTAAGGTTTGTGAAAGTGACTTTCGTTGGACTACGTTTAGTGAAGTGTTATTCAAGAATGTTTTTTTGGATAAGGTACATTTTGAAGAAGCTGAGTTTTTTCATACTAGTCTTAGACAAATAGATTTTTCCACATGTTTTATTGAAGGAACGTTATTTAATTATACGTCCGTACAAGGAATGATTATTGATATGTTTCAAAGCCCTACTATCGTAAGATTATTGGGAGTGAAAATTAAAGATGATTTATCTTAAACATAGAAAGGATTTATTATGAAATTAGTTATTGAAAATGTAAAAAAAAGATTTGATAAAAAAGAAGTATTAAAAGGAATTGATTTTGAATTTGAAAAAGGTAAAATTTATGGTTTATTAGGACGAAATGGAGCCGGAAAAACTACTCTATTTAATTGTTTGAATGAAGTTTTGGAAGTAGATGAGGGTTCTTTTTATCTAGTCGAAGATAAACAAAAAAGACCGATGGAAGATGAAGATATTGGTTATGTTCTTTCTACACCAAATGTTCCTGAATTTTTAACAGGACGAGAATTTCTAAAGTTTTTCATTGATATTAATGAAGAACACATTACTAATTTGAAATCTATCGATGAATATTTTGAATTAATGAAGATTTCAGAAGAAGACCGTGACAAACTATTAAAGGATTATTCTCATGGTATGAAAAATAAGATGCAAATGCTTGTTAATATTATTATGAGTCCTAAAGTCCTTTTGCTAGATGAACCTTTAACTAGTTTTGATGTGGTGGTAGCAGAAGAAATGAAGAATTTATTGCGCAGTATTAAAAAGGACCATATTATTATTTTTTCTACTCATATTATGGAACTAGCTTTGGATTTGTGTGATGAAATTGTTGTATTAAATAAAGGTGTTTTAAAACCTATTGAACCTGATAGAAAAAGTGAAAAGGCTTTTAAAGAAAAAATTATGGCCTCTTTAATGGAGGAATAAGTTTATGTTGCATTCTTTTGTTTTGTCATTTCGATTACGAAATGCCTATCGTGTGAATAGTATTCTTTATTCTTTGAAGCAGATACCACTTGTAAAGAAGATATTACCTGATCGTCTTTATCAAAGTAAGGCTTTAAAAATACTTGGAAATATTATTAGTATTCTGTTAGAAATAGTTAATATTTTCTTAGGTAAAATTCTTTATCTTTGGCTCATGATTTATGCATTTTTAACTTTATATCCAACCAATCCAGCTAACACTTTTTTACATCTTATCTTCTTTTTAACCATTGCTGGAGCACTTATGAATACTTATATGTTTAATCCAACAAAGGATAAGTATTATGCGATGATACTGATGCGAATGGATGCTAGATGGTATACTGTTAGTAATTATCTTTACTCGATGTTAAAGACAATTATTGGATTTCTTCCTTTTACTCTTTTATTTGGATTTCTAATTGGTATGCCTCTTTGGATTTCTGTTCTTCTTCCCTTTTTTATAGCTTTCACGAAAAGTATTGTGTCTTGTTATAATTTAGCTGTTTATCAGAATAAAAAACAAGTTATCAATGAGAATAATCCTCCTAAAAGTTATTGGATTGTTGTTGGTATTTGCTTGTTATGTGCTTATGGTCTTCCGGCTCTTCATATTACAATTACGCCACTTGTCTTTGGTATTTTATTTCTATTTTTTGCACTTTGTGGCATTTATGCGTGGGTTAAGATTTGGTATTTTCCTTATTATTTTTCTATTTATCGTTTTTTACTTGCCAATCATTCTATTATTCTTTCAGCAAGTGAACAAAAAAATAAGGTTACACAGGAAACAACTCATAAATATATTCAATTTGATGCACGATTTACTAGTAATAAGAAAGGGTTTGCTTTCTTCCATGATTTATTTGTAAAAAGACATCGTAAAATACTTACTTTAGCAATAAAAAAACAATCTATTGTAATTCTTCTATTATTTCTAGGAGCATTGGTTCTTTTACTTATTAATAAAGATATTCATGGAGAGATTAATGGGCTTCTGCTTACTTATCTACCTTACTTTGTATTTATTATGTATTTATTAAACCGTGGGACCACTGTAACTCAAGCGATGTTTATGAACTGTGATCATAGTATGCTTACTTATCGTATTTACCGGACACCAAGAGTCATTTTAGGAATTTTTCGTGAGAGACTAAAAACGTTGATTTCTTTAAATCTTATTCCGGCATTTATTTTAGGAAGTGCTCTTACTATTTTACTATATGTGACTGGAGGAACAGATAATCTTTTTAACTACCTTGTACTCTTTGTTTCTATACCGGCTATGAGTGTCTTCTTTTCTGTTCATTATCTTGTGATGTATTATTTATTACAACCTTACAATGTACAAACAGAAATGAAAAGCAGCACTTATAGTTTAGTACAAGGACTTACTTATTTTGTTTGTTATTTTATGATTGATTTACATTTACCGACATTTTACTTTGGAATTGCAACTTGTATCTTTTGTATTCTTTACTCTCTTATTTCATTATTTCTTGTTTATCATTTGGCTCCTAAAACATTTAAGTTACGGTTGTAATTTGAATGTTTTTTTCTTCTTAATATTTTAGTATGGTATAATATTTATATGGTAGGTGAAGTAGATGGCGAAGCGAAGACGACGAAGAAAGAAAAAAACAACTAATATTTATCAGGTTGTTTTAGGCGTACTTATTTTTCTTTTAGTCGCGTATATTGGTTATTATCGAGAAGATTTCTTTTCTGTGATTGAAACATCTTATGGTAATACTCCCACTAGTTATTCTTTAGAGAATGTTCCTGATTACACAGGAGAGGAATACGTTATTTTAAATAATAATGTACCTATTTTTTGGGAAAGCGATTACACTACGACATCGTATGAGTCTTACAGTGAATTAGATAGTCTTGGACGTTGTGGTGTCGCAATGGCTAGTATCGGAAGTGATTTAATGCCTACGGAAGAACGTGGTAGTATCGGAATGGTACAACCAAGCGGATGGCATACGGTAAAGTATGATATTGTCAGTGGAAAATATTTATATAATCGGTGTCATTTAATAGGCTATCAATTAACTGGTGAAAATGCGAATGAAAAGAATTTAATTACATGTACTAGACAGATGAATGTTGGGGTGATGCTTGAGTTTGAAAATCAAGTTGCTGATTATATTAAAGAAACAAACAATCATGTCTTGTATCGGGTAACTCCTTATTTTGAGGGAGATAATTTACTAGCTAGCGGAGTGCAAATGGAAGCATACTCTGTAGAAGATAATGGTGCAGGTGTCCAGTTTAATGTTTATATTTATAATGTACAAGATGGTATTACAATTGATTATTTAACCGGAGAAAGTTCACTAGCATAAAAAAAGAGTTTTCTTATTTCG
>CALVOL010000072.1 GCA_944350285.1 uncultured Bacilli bacterium
TATATTAAAAAGTTACGGGGTCATATGAAAGAAGAATTTGAACAATTGGGTTATGAATTAGAAGTCACAAGAAATATGGCGTTTTTATACGAATATGAAAATAGCACAAAAAAAGAAAATTTTCCGAATAATAAAAAAATTAGTGAAATTGTTCTTATGGTGAATGAGCGTCTTTATCAAATGATTTTAAAAGAAGAAATTTTTTTGGATGAATTTGAAGTAGGGCATATTTCAAAGGAAAGTTTAGAAATGATTTTGAAAAATCTTCGTACTGAGTGTTCCTCTTATTTTAGTAAACACTTTTTGGAGTTAACATTTTCTAAATTTCAAGAAGAAGTGATTTCTTATATGAAAGAATATGCATTTATAAGAGAAATAGATGATGGGTATTTGGTGTTACCTAGTGTTTCTAGGTTTCAAGCAAAGTTAGTAAAAGATGATAAAACCCAACTAGATTTATTTGGAGGTGAAGAACATGTTTAAACCAACGAAAATTGGATTATTAAATTTTTGGCTTTATGATGAGGAAGAATTTTCTTTCTTTGATGGTAAATTGTTGTTACGTGGAGAAAATGGTTCGGGAAAATCTGTAACGATGCAATCTTTTATTCCACTTATTTTGGATGGAAATAAGTCTCCTAAAAGGTTAGATACGTTTGGTTCCAGTGATAAACATATTGAATATTATTTACTCGGGGAAAACAATGAAAAAGAAGATAGTACTGGATATCTTTATATGGAGTTTTGCAATACGGATACTTCAGAGTATATCACAATTGGCATGGGTCTTCGGGCTAGAACTGGTAAGAATACTGATTTCTCTGGTTTTGCCCTAAAAGATGGAAGACGAGTGAATCATGACTTTTTCTTATATAAGTGTCAAGATGGACTTCATAAAACGCCACTTACAAAGTTAGAATTAAAGGCCTCTTTAGGAATACAAAATGGATTTGTGGAAACAACAAAAGATTATAAAAAAATGGTAAATGATTTGTTATTCCAATTTTCAAATATTGATTCTTATGATGAATTTATTCAGGTTTTGATTCAACTTAGAAGTCCTAAGTTATCTAAAGAATTTAAACCAACGAAATTAATGACTGTATTAAATGATGTTTTGCCTCCCTTAGCGGACAGTGATCTTCGTCCATTATCAGATACGATTGAGAGTTTAAATCAAACACGAGAAAAAATGGAAGAATTACAAAATACAATTAAGACGATTGGTAATTTTGTAAAGGTCATGCAAAATTATAATGAAACGATTTTATATCAAAAAGCTGCTCTTTACTTGAATCAAATAAAAGAAAGAAAAGATTTGATGGATTCTATCCATTCTAAAGAAAAGCAAATTAAATCTTTTCAGGTGGAATTAGATCATTTAAAAGAGCAAGCAACTGCTTTAGATGATGAATATACTAAAGCAAAATTTGAAAAAGAACAACTTGGCAATCAAGATTTAGAGGAAAAAACTAGACGTAAACTCGAATTAGAAAAGGAAATCAAAGATTTTTCTTTAAAGATAGAGCAAGAAGAAAGCAATTTAGATCTTTTAAAACAAAAACTTGCTTTATTAAAGGATGCTACTGGCAAGTTAGAACAAGAATTATCAGAATTATTACAAGAACAAACTGATGTAACTACGGAAATTTTGGATTTAAGTAGTGAGATGCAGATGGAAGATTTTTTAAATGTTTTTCAAACAGAGCAAAAGAACTTTGATTATTTCTATAGTATTTTAAAAGATAAAGAAGAAGAAATAGCAACCGTTTTAGCTTTATTAGAGAAAAAAGAAAAACTTTTAGAAGAGCAAAATAGAGAGTCTGATACGTTTGAAGAGTTAAAAAAACAGTATGAGCATCTTGAAAATGATAAAAATGATTTATATCAAGAATTAGAACAAGAACAAACTATCTTTTTTGATTCTTTACGTTATTTGATGCAACATAATAATTATTTGACTATTGATGAAACAGACTATAGAAGTATGGTCACTACTTTGGAAGAGTATACGAAAGAAAATTATCAACAAGTTGTTTTAAAATATGATGAATTATTTCAAAATAGTTATGCGAAAATTACTATGGATCTTGCTGGTTCTAAATCAAAAAAAGAACAAATTGTAGAAAGGTTACAAGAAGAACAAACTAAGTTGGAAACATTACTAAATGAAAAAGAGATAACTTTTCAAGAAATGGAACTTCAAGAAGAATCGATCGCCTTTTTAAAAGAACAAAACATTCCATATTTATCTTTTTATCAAGCGGTTGAGTTTGTAGATGGACTTAGTGAAGATGTTTGTAACCGATTAGAAGAGTCTTTGTATTCTTCAGGAATTTTAAATGCAAAAATTTTAAAAACACAGGATATTTCTAAGTTAAAAAATAAAAATATTTCTTATCTTGTTCCAAGTTCTAAGAAAAAAGAAAATTTAACGAAGTATTTGAAACCATCATTGAATGACATATTTGATGAAGAGTATATTAAACAAATTTTAGAGTCTATTAGTATTAGTGACAAAGACCCTTTATGGATTAACGAAACGTCATTTGAATTTGATTTCTTTAAAGGGCAAACAGCACAGCAATATGAAAGTAAATTTATTGGAGAACTCTTGCGAAAAAAACGTCATGAAGAGGATGTGCGTGCCCAAGAAGAAATTGTTAGAGGATGGACGGAAGAGTTAAATGCTGTGGAACAGGGAATTAAAACTTTAGAGAAAAATATCGCAGGGCTGATAGAAGAACATAATAAATTTCCAGATAATCGTGACTTGGAAAATGTAGCAGAACAAATATTAAAGAATGATTTAGAACGACAATTTTTACATGAGAAACAAAATCAAGTGGAAGAAAAAATTCGAGAATTTCAAAAACAGATTGAAATGATTCTTTTGGAGTTAGAAGGTTATCGAGGTGTCTATCCTTTGAGGCTTGATATTTATCGAAATGCCAAAGAAAATATAGGAAAATTAAAGGAAGCAGTGCAATCGTTAGAACTTGTAATGGATAAAATATACTCAAAAAGAGAAGTGCTTGATACCCAAAAAGCTAGAGAAGAGGACATTACACACAGTTATGATAATACCTATAGTATTTTACTTGATTATGTAGAGCAAAAGAAAAAATCTAGTATAGAGTTTGATTCTATCAGTGCTTTATTAAATACGAGGGAATATCAAGAATTGAGTAATAAGCTGAATGCTTTAATGAAAATTATTGATGATTATTCTGACAAAAAAGGTGACTTATTAAAAAGAATTGGTGGTCTTGAACAAACAATTGCTCAAGAGCAAACAGATTTTGATGAAAAACAAAAGAATTTACAACAGCTAACTCTTTACGAAGAAATTTATTTTGCAATTTTTAAAGAAGAATTGGGGTTGGGTTATGTAAAAAATGAGGAAGCAACGGAAGACGTTGCAAATGCAATTTTACGAGAATTTAAAAATCAAAATCGTGATATTAGTACAGCAACGGCAAATTACTATCGTGCTTATAATGAATATCGTCAAGATTTACTTGATTATGCGATTAGTGACGTTCCATTATTTGATGAAAGAGAGACTCTTATCGATTCTTATGTGCAAAAAGGACTTGATAGTGATACGGTAAGAGAAATTTATCAAAAAGCAAAAAGACAGGATATTGTGACTAGCTATCAAGGAAAAAAATTGAATTTATTTGCATTACAGAATGCTTTAAAAGAAAGCTATGAAGCGGATCAGATTTATTTGGATGAACAAGATCGTCATTTATTCGAGGATATTTTGTTAAGAACGATTGGCGGTAAAATTAAAGAAAAAATTATTGATGCGAAAGAATGGGTTAAAAATATTAATCAAATTATGGCTTTAAAGCAAAAAGATAGTGCGTTATCTTTCTATTTGGAATGGCGACCAAAAAGTCAAGAAACTTTAGAAGAAATGGATACAAAAGAATTGGTTGGTATTTTTATGCTTGATGAAGAACAGGCAAACCCTAGTGATACTGATCGTTTAGTGAAACACTTTCGTAGCAAAATTAAAAGAGCAGAAGAATTTATGGATGAAAGTCACGACTCTTATTTTGATAAGATTTTTGGAATTTTAGATTATCGGAATTGGTTTCAATTTAAATTATATTACCGAAAAAATGAAAGTGAGAAAAAAGAATTAACTGATAAAATATTCTCAGTATTTAGCGGTGGTGAAAAAGCCAAGACAATGTATGTTCCGTTATTTGCTAGTGTTTATGCAAAGCTTGATAGTGCAAGTAGTAGTGCTCCAAGGCTTATTGCACTCGATGAAGCATTCGCGGGAGTTGATGAAAAAAATATTGAGGAGATGTTCGCCTTATTAGACAGTTTTGACTTAGATTATATTTTAACTAGTCAAGCTTTATGGTGTGATTATAAAGAAATTAAAGAAATTTCTATTTGTGAACTGATTAAAGCACGAGATGCTTCAAGTGTAGCCATTAGAAGATATCGTTGGAATGGACTGGTAAGAGAGGTCTTAAATTAATATGACTTACGTAGATTATTTTCAAAATAAAGAAGGCTTCTCTCGCTTTTTTGATATATGTTTAGAAAAGTATCAGCGTTCTGGTAAAGTAGTTGGTTTGGTTCGCATACCAAATATTTCTGAAGTGGAAGCTCAAACATTTACTAGTTTTTTTGCCAGAAAATTTTATGCTGGTCAAGACTATACTATTTCTGTGAAAGAATTTTTGAAAATCTTAGGAAAAGGACGATTTTCTGATTTTGATTTTCTTATTTATTTTAGTTGTGTTTATGATGGTTTTACTCTTGAAACTAATAGGGAGAAAAGAACTAAGAAATTAGAAGCTTATTATTCTTTTCTTGCAGATACACTTGCAAAATTCCAGTATCAGCCATTGCAAATATTTTTAGCTGAGCAACTTACTTCGAAGACACAAACAATGAATTTGATAAAAAGAAAGTATTCCAAAAGTAAAAAACAATGTGAAAAAGAACTTTTAAATATTGATAGGTTATTGACTCATATTCCAAACGAAATTACTTTTTTACCCATTTATGCATCCATTACTGGAGATCCACATTATTTGGATTTGAATAGTAGTGAAGGAAATTTATTTTATCGTTTACTAGCTCATGTTTTAGAGGAAGAAGTTCCGAAAACTGTGGAAGAGAAGATTCATTTATTGGAAGAGATTAATGTGTATACAGATCCTTTAAGTAATTTTGTAATTGTTCATAATTTGGTTTATTCTTTTGATATTCCTTTTAAAACAATGAACTTAAATATGGAAAATATAGAGCAGTTAAATGAAGTACAAGGGTATAAAAATTGTATTTTTGTTTTTGAAAATCCATCTATTTTAAATCATTTGAAAAGTTT
>CALVOL010000073.1 GCA_944350285.1 uncultured Bacilli bacterium
ATGAGTGGAAGAAATAGCATTTACAATTCTGGATTCAATGGGACATTTGGCTGTCCAACATGTGATGGTGATTCCTCAGGATTAACCGCTTTAACAAATGGTACAGAATGGCCAGATAAAAGATACTACGATCAGTATTTATACGGAACAGATCATTTTCACTATTTAAATCGCATTTTAGGAGATGGGATGGGAGAAATTGGTCCAATGGGAAAACTAGATGTAAGAGATGGTTTTTCATGGTACTATGATGAGCCGTATATGATTAATAATGGTGTTCCGTGGGTTGGAAGAGGAGGCGGATCGAATAGAGGGGCTGAAGCTGGAATTTTTGCATCAGAAGGTTGGTATGGAAATGATAATTGTGGATTTCGCGTTATTTTAACTCCTACAAATTAGAATGTAGTTGAATTTTATATGCAGTTTATGGCATACAATATCTTTATCATTTGGAAATCAATTTGTTAGTGATGTAGGAGGTTGGGTTATACAAGAACATTTAACCCATCGTTAGATGGATCGACAACCATGTAGGAAAATGATGTGGTCATATTTACTGAACAATATATAGAATGGAAAGAAATAGAACAGATTATAATTATTATGGTGATGGATTCTTTCTTACTCAACACGAATAAGATTTGTCAAATGCGAAATCGATATGTTTTGAATACAAGGTTTTAGTTGCTCTTTTACAGTTGCTGAATTGGATTGAATTATGTTAGTCTTAAAAATGTCCAAATGAAGATTCATTTAAGTACTACAGGAACTGTTTTTAATGAATTACAATTTCGATTATATAGTGTACATGTCACTTATTCAATAGAACAAACATGGATATCTTTCTAACAAAAAAACTTCATAAACTCTTGAAATATTTCTTTCTAAAGTTTTATGAAGTTTTAATATGTAAGAAACGTTATGTTTCTTAGACAAATCTTAATCATTTGTCTTTAATATTATGCGTTGTTAGTAGTATTTTATGCACATTTTTTGTAAAATTTTTTATTTTTGCTAGTCCCCTTTTCTAGAGAATGTTATACTTACTATAGAAAGAGAGAGCTTATTATGAAATGGTTAAAAAAAGGAAATAAAAAATATATTTTTGGCATTTTAATAATTTCTGTGTTATTGTTTTTACCAATGTTTTTAAATCCATATTATCAAAATGGGGATACCGTTTTTCATGTGGCCAATATTAGTAGTATGCTTCATGTTATTCGGAATGATTTTTTTGGGGGGATTTTTGAAAAAATCCTTCCATTTATTGCTAATAATTTTGGCTATGGAACGAGAATTTTTTATCCGCCACTTGCACATACTGTTACGGCTTATTTGGCATATTTTTTAGAATTTTTATCGATTGATCTATTAGATACGATGAAAATAGTGCATTTTTTAGTATTTTTCTGTTCGGGAATTATTATGTTTTATTGTTCCAATCGTTTCTTTAAAAAACCAAAATTAAGTTTTATTGCTTCGTTAATTTATATGACAAGTGCTTATCATTTAAATGAAATTTATGTGAGAGATGCTGAGGCTGAAAGTATGATCTTTCTGTTTTTGCCTCTAATTATTACTGCGATTAAAGTATTATTAGAAGATAATAAAAAATTGTTTTATCCTTTCTTTATTGTTGGATATGTTGGTGGAATTTTAAGTCATTTTACTTTAATGATTTATTTTACTATTTTTTTAGGGATTAGCATGTTGTTTTTTTATAAGAAAATATTTCAAAAAGAATTTTTGATACCATTTTTAAAAGCTTGCGGGCTGGTATTATTGTTAACGTTGTTCTTTTTTGAACCATTATTTGAACATAAACTTTTAGGTAATTATCGTGTGTATGAAAAATGGGTTATGTCTTGGGGAATCCAACATACTGCTTTATGGGGGTTTGAGTATTTTGTACCTTTTGCTAAAGATAATATTTATTTTTTCTTAAGTATTGTTACGATCATTATGCTTGTAGTTGTGGCGAGATATCAAAGAAAAACTTTAAAACAAGATAAGTATAAGTTGGTACTTGTTTTTGGGCTTCTTAGTTTGTGGCTTTCTACTGTATATTTTCCATGGATTATTATGCCATATACATTCTTTATGATTCAGTTTGGATGGCGGTTGGTTGCTTTTGTTATTTTGGCAGTATCCTTTTTGGCTCCTTTAGCTATTAAAAATGTAAAATCGAAACTATTATATGCTTTGATTGTTTTTGGTCTAGTTGTATCTGGGTTTGCATCTATTCATTTTGCTACAACGAATCCAGTGGATTTGAATTATATTGAATATGTGTATGGAATGGGATGGCAAAGGGAGTATTTACCTGTTTCTACGGAAACAAATAAAGAATATTTTGATACGCGAGATGATGCGATTGTTTTTATGGAAGGGAACGGGAATGCTATTATTTTAGAAAATCAAGTTCCATATTTGAAATTCCAGATTGATGCATCTGAAGAAGTTTCGGTAGAACTTCCTAGATTGTTCTATTTTGGTTATGTTTTAAAGGATCAAGACGGTCAGCAAATTCCAGTGTTTGAAAACGGTAATGGTTTTGTTCAAGCAAATTTATCTAGTGGAGTTTATACTTTAGATTTTGAAGGAAGTTTGGCTTATAAGATTTGTTTGGCTATTTCTATGATTACCTTTGGGTTAATTATTTTCAGCGTTTTAGGAAAACAAATATTACGAAATCAAAGAAAAAAGAAGTAGATATTTCTAGATTTTTTGAATAGTCAAATCTAGGCAATATGTGATGGCATTCTTGATTATTTTGTGTTATGCTATCTGTAGAAATGGTGAGGAAGTATGAAAAAGAAAATATTTATTTTAGTGTTATTATGTTGCGCTTTAGCTGTTGGAGTATTGGCAATCGTTTTTTCTGCTGATGCTGCGGCAAGTGCAAAAGCTAGAGCGGAGTGTAGCGATTTTGAAATTGGATCTGATGGAAAAACAACTCAAACATGTACTCTAATTGTAGAAGTTACAGGTGGAACACTTACTTATAATGATCTTTTGTATACTTTAACAATGGATAATCTGATTTTAAGAAGTGTGACTCCTTTAGAACATTGGTATGTAGAAAATTTAACGAATGATAGTTTTAATTTACAAACTTCGTTAACTAGTTTAACTGGTGTTAATGAAGTTGCTACTGTTGTCTTTGAAAAGATTGATGCAGCAGAGTATTGTGGCGCACAATTTAAGGTGGAGTGGAATCGTATTGATAGATCGTGTAGTATTTTCCATGATAATTACTATGATAAGAATGGAGCGAATGTAACGGAAGCAGAATATCGTAAGAGTTGTTTCGGGTGTAGTATTGATGGGGATACTTACTATAATAGCGATGGCTATGAAGTGACTTATCCTGAATATTTAGATTCTTGTAGTGAAAGACCAATCTGTAAAGAAGAAAATGGATATTTCTTTAATAGTAAAGGGGAAGATGTTACTGAGAGTGAATATCGTAAAGATTGCTTTAGTTGTAAAAAAGATGGCGATAATTACTATGATTTAGATGGAAACTTGACAGATTATGAAACTTACAAAGATGAATGTATGCATATATGCGAAATCTATGATGGTAAGTACTATGATAACGAAGGAAATGAAGTTGAACAAGGAGAATATCAAAAAGATTGTTTCTCTTGTAAGATAGAAGATGGAAAATATTATAATAAAGATGGTGTAGAAGTTAGTTATCCTGAATATTTAGTATCTTGTACGAATGAGAAGTATTATTGCGAAGAAAAGAACGGTTACTATTTTGATAAGGATGGAAATGCTGTTAGTGAAGGAGAATATCGTTCTAGCTGTTTTAGTTGTAAGGTAGATGGAAATACTTATTATAATAAAGAAGGATATGAAGTTGATTATTTAGAATATTTGGATTCTTGTAGTGAAAGACCAATTTGTAAAGAACAAAATGGCTACTTCTTTAATAGTCAGGGAGAAAGTGTATCAGAAAGTGAATACCGTAAGGATTGTTTCTCTTGTAAATATGATGGCGAAAATTATTATGATCCAAATGGAAATATCACCGATGAAATTACTTATAAAAAGCAATGTGAGAAACCAATTTGTTATGATTACGGAGATGGAACGTATTCCGATTCAGAAGGAAATATTGTAGATTATCTTACTTATACAAAACAATGTGAGAAACATATTTGTGAGGTATTAGAAGATGGTACTTATTTTGGAAATGATGGAACCATCGTTGATGAAGATACTTATCATGAACAATGTGATGAAAGACATTATTGTGAAGTTGTCGATGGAGTCTATTATGGCCCGAATGGAGAAGTAACTACAGAATTAGAATATGAAAAAAATTGTGAAAATCATTATTGTGAAGAATTATCGGATGGAACGAAATATGGACCAGATGGAAGTATTGTAAGTGATTTAGAATATATAAAACTATGTGAAAAGCCAAGCTGTAGAGATTATGGAGATGGAACGTATTCAGGATTAAGTGGAAATTTAGTTGATTATTTAACTTATCAAAAAGAGTGTTTAAACCATAGTTGTGAAATACTTAGTGATGGAACAAAATATGGGCCAGATGGAAATATTGTCAGTGACGTAGAATATATCAAGTTATGTGAGAAACCAACTTGTCGTGATTATGGAGATGGAACGTATTCTGATAAAGATGGGAATCTAGTTGATTTCTTAACTTATACAAAGCAATGTCAAACCCATACTTGTGAAAAATTAAGTGATGGCACTTACTATGGAATTGAGGGCGATATAGTGGATGAAGAAACGTTTTTAAGAGAATGTCCAACGATCCATCAATGTGTACAGATCGGAAACAAGTTTTATGATAATCATGGAAATGTGGTAGATGAAAAAACTTACCAAGAAGCATGCGGAGTTGTAGAAAATCCTCAAACAGGAACGATGATACCAATTATGTTCTTAATAGGTGGAGCAGGTGGAGCTGGTGTAATTTATTATTTTACAAGAAAGAAAAATAAGCTATATAAAATGTAGAAAATTATAAGTGTAAAAGCTTGTAATTTTTTTGAATAAATTTCTTTGTTGAATAAACCATGATAACAAAAGGAATAACAAGAAGGCAAAAAAAAGTAAACGCACCGAA
>CALVOL010000074.1 GCA_944350285.1 uncultured Bacilli bacterium
CATCGCCTTCTTGGCTGTATATTATATATGTTTTTTTAGAAAACGGCAATAAATTACCTCTAAATTCTACAAGAATTTATGTGCTGAAGCACATGGCCTGAACCCTTTTCCGATACGGTCAAAAAAAGAAATAGATACATACTATTCCTCAAGCTTGCTACTTTATTATTTTTTCTTCTATCTCTACTGTTATTCTTCTTTCATTTACCTCATAGTATATTTGGCTTGGAATTGGCTTTAAATAAATGGAAGAACCAAGAGGACTATTCAATGTTATTTCTTCATAATCAGAATTTGGCTCTGGTAAGTATTTCCCTGTTAACTTTATTATGCTAGTTTCTGTATCATTCTCATCATAGATGATTTTTATTTTTAAAACATCGTTTATGCAAACAACTCCTTCTACTCTTTTTTCCTCTAGCAATTCAATTTCTTGTTTCATTTTTAACAGTTTTTCAATGTTATGGGTTATCATGTATTCTTCTCTCAAGGATTGTTCAGCATCAAAGTTATCGTGCCAACCATCACCTGTAGCATTTTGGATAGATGACGAGGAAGATGTGCTATTCTTTAACAATTCTCCTTTTTTCTCTTCTAATATTTTGTTAAATTGTAAAACGCCTTCTTTGTTCAAAAAAATTTTCATATTCCCTCCTTTTCTTTTTTTGAAAATGCCAAAAAATCTCGATGTTCTTTTCTCGAGATTTTTTTAAGTAAAAAGTCAATTTTATTTTAACATAGGATTGCTTGAATGTAAATTTCAAAATTTTCTTTCCATTTTTAAAAGTTTTTTAGCAGTTGGAGTGTTTTTTTCCTCTAAGTATTTTTGCCATTTTTGGTAAAACTCTTGTATATTATTTATTGGTTCAATTCCCATAGCCAGTGTGTCTTTTATAGTGGTATGTTTGCATAGTTCTAAATATCGATAGATTTTAGAACATGGATCTGGAATTGTACTTTTTAGCACAGCATATATTCCATAACGGCACAGTACTTCGATAGAAAAAGGTATACAATTTTCTACTGCGGTGATAGTTATTTCAAACGTATCAAATACTTCATCCGTGTCTTGGTATTCAGGATTTCCTCGTTCTTCACAAGAATAATTTGTAAATAGAATCAAATCAAGTATCTGTATCGCTTTACTATATTCTTTGTAAAAGATTAATTCTTTTACAAAGTCATAGGCGTACTCTAAAATTCCATCCATTTTTTGGGTAGATTAATAGTAATAATCATAGATATCGCCATAAGCATCGTATTCTCTACTTACCTCGCTATAACACTGAAAACATATGTCTCCTTCTTTTATATCTTCAAAATCTTCTTTTAGTGATTCCATCCTTTGTTCGATAAACTCTTCATCCGCCGCTAGTTCTCCTTGCATGTTTTCAATCATACAAATCACTTTTTCTCGTTTGTCTTCAGGAATCTCTAATGCTACACGTCTTATTATTTCTTTGGATTCTATCAAGGAGATTTCTTTGATTAAATCATTTAATTCTTCTAAATACATCTTTTTGTTCATATAGACCCCCAATCATAATTATTAAAAATTCGTATTCATTGTCATAAAAATATTTTTTGACAATTTCGATAGATTATAGAAACGAACACATCTTGAGTAACTTGGATAATTTTTTTCTTCACATTCTTTAATTAATTTTTGCAACGGTTTAGTCATTTTATGAAAAACACAAGGAATTCCGCTGGCAAATCTTATTCCGTTATATTCTATCAAGCGATTATACATGTACAGTTCTGGAGAATGATTTACATAAAAAGATAAACTTAAAGAAGTATCAATTATTTTATATCTTTTTTTGGTAAAAACATCTTCCAAAGTAACATATCCTGTATTAATGTTACCGGATATGACTTTAAATAGACTTGCATAAGAATGAATTAAGCTTTCTAACATTTCTTTTTCTTCTTCATTTTGATATCTTTTTTCCTTTAGAAATATTTCAGTCATTGCTGGAAATCCGGATGATTTTTGATAGCTGTAAGTTCATATAATATGAATTCATCGTTAAAGTTATTCACATTTAATTTAAACTGATAATTCTTTGTTTCTTTTTGAAGATCTTTTTCTATTTGAGCTAGGTATTTTTTGTAATCATATTTTTCTGTTACAAGGTATGTTCCCATCTCTCTATTTAATTTTGCGTGTATGTTTCTTGCCGCATTATATTTTTTTATATGTGGTAAATCTTGTAGTATTTGTTTTTGGTTATAAACAAAAGTTTGTAATAATTCTTGTATATTCATAAACACAACCCTTTCTTTCTATATCAAGAGTATCACATAACTATCAAAAAAGACATAGTTTTTTTTCTATGCCTTTAAGCTTATTTTTCCAAAAGTGATTTTTTTAATGATTTTATTTAAATATTCTTTACCAAACACCTTATCTAATAGTCCCTGTTTGTAAGCGATTACTAAGTATACGATTGCTCCAATGATACTAATCACAGCGATGTATAAAATACATGATGTTTTGCTAGCATAGTTTACAGGTACGATCATTTTTAGAAGTAAGACTACTACTACCATTACAGTTGCTGGTACAAGTGTTTTTAACAATGTTTTAAAGGTATCGCCATATTTTAGTTTTTGTTCTTTCTTTAATACTCTTAATGCGGTAAACACAGACAATGAGTAACCACAGACAGATGCAAGGATGGCTCCAATAAATGGCTCTAATCCTAATGCATTACAGATTAGCATAAATGGAACATCTAAAAGAGCATTTGTGATATATCCTAAAAGGGTTGTAAAGTATACTGCTTTAAATTTGTTTAAACTTTGTAAAGTAGAAGATGTTACCATGTAAAGATTAAAGAATAGTGACACAAAGATGTAAACTGCTAGAACAAGACCGCCAAGTTCTAATTGTTCAGTCCCATAGAAGACACTCCAAATTGGGGTTGCAAGTAGAGATATGCCTAAGACCATTGGAATACATGTTACTAAAATAATTTGTAAAGCTTTGTTTAATCTACTTTCTACTAGTTTCCATTTTTTTAAAGTAAAGGCTTCGACAATATTTGGAATTAAACTAACGGTTAATCCCATGGCAATCGAGTTTACGACCATACTAATTTTTCCGGCCCATGCTGACACAGAAGAGGTAATAAACTCTGTCGTTGCGGCATCAAATCCTAGGCTAGTCATAGTTCTCGAAATTAATACCATATCAACAAAATTATACACAGATACACCGACGTCAATAATAATAAATGGAACAGCATAGCTAATTAATTTTTTAATAATTTCTTTATCGGTAATTTTATCTTTTTTTACGTCTTCGGTCAAAGATAGTTCCTTTTTGTGCTTTCGCATATTGAATAAAATATACATGATAGCAGCAAGACCACCGGCGAAAGCGCCAAATACAGCGATTCCAACAGATGTTGTAAGTGATAAATGTAGAACGTTTAAAGCGATGTAGCTTCCGCCTAGGATTACGGCAATTCTTACTACTTGTTCTATGACTTGACTAAAGCTAGATACATTAATGATATTATGGCCTTGTAAGTATCCTTTGGAAACACTTAAAAATGGGATTACTAGTATTGCAAATGATACACAACGGATAACAAAGGCAACATCGGCAATTGTGTTTCCGCCTTGTAAGTCTCCGAGAATTAAAGTGGCAATGGACTCTGCAAAAACAAAAAGAACAATAAAGGCAGCGATAGAGACAAAGTTAATAATTTTTTTCCCTAAACGATACGCTCTAACTTTAGCATCTTGCATTCCTAAGGTATTATATTCTTTAATGATTTTACTGATGGCTACAGGAAGCCCCGCTGAAGAAATGTCTAGGAAAATGACATAAATATTATAGGCATAAGCATACAGAGCACTTCCTTGTATTCCAATCATCGCATAAAAAGGTATGACATAAAGCATACCTAAAATTTTTGTAATAACAATGGCTGCCGTAGCTATCACTGTTCCTTCTATAAAACCGCTTTTCTTCATTTTCCACCACTCAATCTTTTTCACAGTACACCACCATAGCAGAAAAGCAATAGATTTGATCTTCTCCTTGCACTGCAATCGCAACTTCGTACTTGATATCTATTATATCACTATTTGTCGTGCTAAGAAAAGAATTTATTTTGGTTTGAAGCTCCAATTCCGTATTTTCATCAAAACATTTTACTTTCATAACTACCCTCTCTTCTACTGTTATTTAATCATAAAAAAACAAAAAAATATGTCGAATAACAAGATATATGATATAATTTTAGCAGGTGATTTATTTTGAAAAAACAAAATTATTTTTTTATCTTTTTTGTGGTAGTTTGTATCATTGCTCTTATTTTTGTTTATGTAAAAACGGATGTTTATCAAGTGACTTTGGCTATTGATGGCGAGGTTTACAAAACTACTGAGGTTCGTAAAAATACAAAATTTGGCAGTATTGAAAGACCTGAAAAGGAAGGATATACTTTTTTAGGGTGGTATGATGAGAATAACAATTTATTAGAAGAAAACACAAAAATTACAGATGATACTGTGTACTATGCTAAATGGGCAGTGATTGTTACAAATGATGAAGATACCGAGTAAGTCTTATTACTCGGTATTTTTGTTATACTGATGGAGTTAGAATAATACGGAAAGCATTGTTGCTACTCCCGTACCATCCCTCAGCTGCAAAAATTCCAGCTTCAGCGCCTCTAGGTACGTCTCCACCTCTGCCAAACCACGGAACGCCTATGTGAATCATAAATGGTTCATCATAATACCATGATGACACTGATCTACCTTGCAAAGCACCAAATGGTCCAGTTTCTCCAATTCCATCTCCTAATATCCGATCAAAATAATGGTGAGTAGTTATTCCGTATAAATACTGATCATAGTATTTTTTATCTGGCCATGCTGTACCATTTGTTAAAGCGGTTAATCCCGAGGAATCACCATCACATGTTGGACAGCCAAATGTCCCATTGAATCCAGAATTGTAAATGCTATTTCTTCCACTCAT
>CALVOL010000075.1 GCA_944350285.1 uncultured Bacilli bacterium
AAGTTAAAAATCATTTTCATTCAAAGGAGAATACGGTTTAAAACAACTTTTATTTAACTCAAACAAAATTTGAAATAAACCTGTACCACCACGTCTATGCTTAGCAATAATAACATCTACTGGCACAATATTACTTTTATTTTCTGCAGTCTTTGCTTCAAAATAATCTTGACGATTTAAAAATAATACTAAATCGGCATCTTGCTCGATAGAACCAGACTCACGCAAGTCAGCAAGTCTTGGTTGATTAGACTCACGTCTTTCTGCATTACGAGATAACTGTGCTAATGCAATTACTGGTACTTTAAGTTCCATCGCCATCGTCTTAAAAGCACGAGAAATTTCAGAAACTTCCACTTGTCTTGACTCTACACGACCACCGGTTGTAACTAACTGCAAATAGTCGATAACAACAAGCCCTAACCCCTTAGGACTAGAAGCAAGTCTCCGACACTTCGCCTTAATTTCAGGAGCTGTCACAGAAGCATCATCTTCAATATAAATATTCGTATCTGCAAGCTCACTCATCGCTTCTGTATATCGTTTCCAATCATTATCATTTAACATACCAGTTTTTAACTTATCACCTTCAATTTGCCCAACCGCACTAATCATACGATTAACAAGTTGTTCAGCACTCATTTCCAAGTTAAAAATCGCAACAGCCTTATCCGTTGTCATCGATGCATTCGTCGCAATATTAAGTGCAAATGCTGTTTTTCCCATACCAGGACGAGCCGCTAAAATAATAAGTTCTCCTTCATGTAATCCCGCCGTTGCTTTATCTAAATCAACAAACCCAGTAGAAAGACCCGTAACAGCACTTCTATTTTTACTCATTCGCTCCAAGTTTTCATGTGCTTCTCTTAATGCTTCACTAATTGGTTTAAACTCACTTGTTTTACGAGTTCGAATAACATTCAAAAGTTTTTGTTCAGAACTATCAAGAAGTTTTGTAAGCCCTTCTTCTTCATTATAAGCATCTGTAATAATATTTGTTGCTGTATCAATAAGTCTTCTTCTTGTCGCTTTTTCTTTCACAATCTCAATATAGTAATCCAAATTTGCACTAGTAACAACAGAACTTATTACCTCAGTTAAATAATCGATCCCTCCGATTGCGTTTAAATTCTTCTGCTTACCAAGTTCATTTTTAACAGTAGTAATATCAATTGGCGTATTACTTTTATAAAGTTCCACTAATGCTTGAAAAATCTTCTTATGAGCATCTACAAAAAACATATCTTCTGTAATATTCTCCATAATTTTTTCCATAGCATGAGGATTTAAAAATACAACTCCTAAAACGCTCATTTCTGCTTCTACATTCTGTGGCATTTCTCTAGCTGCCATATACTTCACCTACTTTTTTAAAACTACTTTCATTTGAAAAACAACTCTTTTATGAAGTTCAATCGTAATAAGATGACTTCCTAAAGTATCAAGTGGATGGTCTAACTTAATACATTTTTTATCAATAGAATATCCTAATTTTTTTAATTCATCACTAATTTGTTTCGTAGAAACCATTCCAAATACTTTATCATCTTTTCCCGTTTTCACAGAAAAAGTAAGAACTTTCTTTTCCAACACTTTTCGCATTTCTTCTAATTCTTTCACTCGATCTTCTTCTTCCAAATGTCTTTGAAGTAATGACTTATCAAGAACTTCTTTACTCCTTTTTGTCTCAGCAACTGCAAGTCCCTTTTTAATTAAAAAGTTTGTAGCATACCCATCACTAACATCAATAATATCATCTTTCTTTCCTTGACCTTTAACATCTTTAAGTAAAATAACTTTCATAACGACCTCCTTATATATATGCACTATATTATATCAAAAAACTCATGAATATAAATACTTAATTAAATGTCTTACATTTAAATTGTTTATATTTTTCTTGTAAAGTATCACGATAATCTAAAGAATGACGTTCATATTCTTGAATCCATTCCGAATAAAGCTCATATCTTTCTAATTCCTCAAGCAATACATATTCATTAACTTCCGCAGTAGAATAATCATAATATTTATGATAATATTTAATTCCTTTATCTATTTCTCCAAGTAAAATGCTAATATCCAAAATACACATAGTACAGTCATTGATTTCTTCCTTTAAATAAAAAGTTTGCTTTCGTTGTTTTTCATATTCCTTTTTCGTATTACTCAATTCTTCTACTTTTTCCATTAATACTTGAATTACAAAGCGTTTATCATCCGAAGAAACCAAATGAGAAATAAACGTATCATAAACATCTCTAGATAAACTTTCATATGGATCAGAAGGAAGTCCCAAAAGACCGATACATTTTTTTAGAGTATTTTCACTATGCCCACGATTCAAAATCCTTGTAAAAAGCATACTACTATATTCATATTGACTCACCCCAATTGCGCGAAAAGTCTCCCAATTAGCAAACAAAAGATAGTTAGAACCACGACTAATTCTTTTATAAATTTCAATAAGTAAATCCGTAGCCAAAACACCTTCCATACTACCTGCATCATACGAAATAAGTTCCTTATAATACCTTTTAACTTTAAATCTCCATCCACTTCGTTCCTTTTTAGAAACTTTTCGATTAGGCGATGCATAATACCCTTGATCCACATCACTTAAAAATTCAAGAATCTCATTTTGCAAATCTGACAAAGAAACCTTTTTTTCTTGAGGCTTTGTCTGCAATTTAAAATCTTTAATGAACTCATCAATCTGATATTCTTCTTTTTTTGCCTTTGAAACTCGTTTATAAAGTTCTGCAGCGATTTTTATAAGTTCTTTTTTATCATATTTCTCTAATTCCTGTTTTAGTTCACTTACTAACATTTTATCACTCCATTCATTTACTAGTATAATTGAAAAAGAAAACAATTCATAGAAAAAAAGAACACTTTTATCAAAAAAGTATTCCTATTTCACAAATGGAATTAAAGCCATAAATCTAGCATATTTAATTTGTTGCGCAATATGTCTTTGATGTTTTGCACAAGCGCCAGTCATACGTCTAGGTAAAATTTTTCCTTTTTCACTGATATATTTATTAATAATCATAACGTCTTTATAATCTACGCTTTTACCAGCACACATTTGACATATTTTTTTCTTCTTTCTTCTAAATTCAGCCATTAGTACGTTCTCCTTTCCTAGAATGGAAGATCATCGTCGGACAAGGCAATTTCATCTCCAAAATCTTTAAATGGATCTTCTGATACATCAGTAGTCTCCATTTCTTGAGGCTCATTATAACTTGGCATAGGCTGAGAATAATCAGCATTTGAGAAGTTTGATGTATCAGTAGCATTACTACGACTACCTAAAAACGTAACATTATCTGCAACAATATCTGTTGTATAATGTCTTTGTCCATCTGTTCCATCATAGCTTCCTGTTTGAATTCTTCCTTCCACAGCCACTTGAGAGCCTTTACTACAATACTTGGCGATATTTTCTGCTTGCCGTCTCCATGCAACACAGTTAATAAAATCAGTTGCAGGTTGTCCATTTTGAGAATTATAAGGTCTTGAAACCGCTACTGTAAAACGAGTGACACTAATACCACTCCCAGTAGTTCTCATTTCAGGATCTCTTGACAATCTTCCTATTAAAATTACTTTATTCATATTTTACTCCTCTTCTTGACGAATAATCAAATGTCTTAAAATAGTTTCATCTAAACGAATTTTACGATCAAATTCTTGAATTGCTTCTTTATTAGCTTCTACTTGCATTACATAATAATATCCATTAAGTTCTTTTTTAATAGGATAAGCAAGCTTCTTTTCGCCTAGTTCCTTCGCTTCTACTACTTTACCTTTAAGTGTTTCGATTAAGTTTTTATAAGTTTCTGCACTTTTCTTAACATCTGCACTTTCCATAGTAGCCTTCACGATAAACATAATTTCATATTTGTTCATTCTCTACACCTCCTTATGGTCTATTGGCTTTTTATCAAAGTAAAAAGCAAGGAGTAATCTCTTACTCGCCATTTATTTTAACATCAATTGTACTCTTTGTAAATCAAAAATTACTTCTTTTTAGACCAAATTCTTTTTAAACCAGTTTCTGGTTGCAATTCTTTCAAAAAAAGATTAGCAATATCATAAAGTTCTTCCTCACTAAGAACATTCTTACGAACTTTCACTTTATATAAGAAAACCTTAATTAAAAAATCACTAATAATTTTCTCAAGACCAGAAACTTTTTTACTACACTCATAATAATTCATAGAAGGAACATACAAATCACTAGGTTCTTGTTCTCGATTTAATATTTGATATTCTACCAAATCCATCTTAGAACATCCTATTTTTTTCTGAATAGGCAAAGGAATAACCTTTCCTTCTTGATATAAGGATTGTAATATTTTAGAACGAATACGTTCCTTTTCATCAACAACTGCTAAAAAAGTATCATTAAGAAGATTAGTATTTGCTCTAACTAATAAGAATATCGGTAAAAATTTATTTTCTTCAAAAGCTAACTTACATTGCTGAAAATCATAAGAAATCCCACTATAAGAAGAGACAAAATAAGCAAGAACGTTACCAAGTTGTAATAAATCATGTGTTTGATATTTCATTCTTGCTTCATAACTATTAGACAATTTTTGACTAAATTCATTTAAAGAAAATTCTAATTCTTTTTTCTCTCTATTTAAAATATTTAATAAATTCATTTTTTCAAAATATATTCTTTGTATTCTTTTCGATTCATCTATTCTATTACCAAGTTCTAAAATATCAAGATATAATTTATCTATTTTGGACTCTAATGAGTTTATTCTCTTTTGTTCACACTCTAATTCCACATAAATTTGTTGTAATTCTTTTACTACCATCGCATTCTCCTTTCAAATTCATACTTACTCTATTATATTACAACCGAAGAAGAATATTGACAAG
>CALVOL010000076.1 GCA_944350285.1 uncultured Bacilli bacterium
CATAGTAGTAAATACTTTTTTATGTTTTCTGTGTTATTGTTTTGTTTTTGTGTTAATATATTAGGTAGGTGATTTTTCTTGAATATTTATAGAGGTTTAAATGACATTATTCACTATATTGAAACACATTTAGAAGAAAAGATTGATTATACAATTCTTGCGCGTTTTTTAGGGGTTAATGTTTATACGATGCAGAGACTTTTTTCTTTGATGAGCGGAGTATCTTTGGCTGATTATATTCGTAAAAGAAGATTGTCTAATGCTGGATATGATTTATATGAAAAGAATGAAAGGATTATTGATATTGCTTTGAAGTATCAATATGAAAATGCGACTTCTTTTTCTCGGGCATTTTTTAAATTTCATGGAATTAAACCAAGTTTAGTGAATAAGGAGACGAAACTTAAAAATTTTCCTAGAATTGTTTTTCCAGAAGAAATGCATTTTGTTACGGAGCTTGATTATGAAATAGTTACTTTAGACGCTATGAAATTGTATGGGGTTTTTACGAAAACTAGTAATAGTACTATTATGAGGGATGCTCCTATCTTTTTTTCAAAGACTGAAACGAAGTATTTTAGGGAATGTGGTAACATACTTTATGGAATGATTACCTATGACACTTTACGGGCTGAGTCTCAACGGTATTATTGTTTGTATGATAAGAAACTATCTTCTTTTGAAGAAATAGATATTCCTCAGAGTAAGTGGCTTTGTTTTCGAATTTTTTCGCAGGATCCTTTAGAAATTCAAGAAATGTCTCAACGGTTTTATAAAGAATTTTTACCGTCTTGTAAATATAATTTAAAGGAATTACCTGAATTAGAGTATTATCATGATGATGTCACTGATTTTTTAGTAGCAATTTATTAACTGACAAATATGGTTTATAAAAAGTCAGTTTTTTTCTTTTGTTTTTTCTTATACTGATTATGAGGTTTTGTATATGAAATTTTGTTTTGAAATATTTTTTTCTAAGAAATTAGTGACAACGGAAGAATGGCGAGAGTTTATTCAGGCTATTTCTTTTTATAATGGGACTTTTAGAAAATGGAAATTATGGGTTGTACTTGATCAAAATCAGTTGCGGTACTTTGTGCAGACCCGTCGTTCTTTACCGGTTACGATTCGTTCTCTTAATTCTTTTGTATTAAAACGCACTTCTATGTTTCCGTTAAAATATTACGAACATACTTTGATTGGAAATTTAAAAATAGGTAATAACTTTATTGACTTGATACAATCTTGTGAGACGTTTCATAAAGGAAAATTTTGTTATTTGGAATTTATTTTTCAAAAAGTGAGTCAAGAAAAAGTTTTGAGCAGTACTTATTATTATTTAGAAAAACATCAATTCGTCAATCGATATAAAATTCTTTTTCGAGCTCCTGCAGATATTTTAGCAGTAGATTTTACAAAAAACCAACTCTTTTTCTTAAAAGGAGTGCCTAAATACTTGGAAATGAAACAATCTTTGGATTTATTACAAAATAGTAGTCAAAATGCTCTTTTAAAAGTAGATCCTTTTCCTTATCGACAAGGTGATTTGTATTTAAGTCAGTTTTCTTTTTCGTTTGATAAGCATTCTTTGATTTTGGGTACTTCTGGATGTGGAAAGTCCAAATTTATTAGTTTGTATATAAAAAATATTTTAGAACATCCTGAACTTGCTTCTAAATATAAATTTGTGGTGATTGATCCTCATGCTTCTTTGGAAAGTGATATTGGAGGGCTTGGAACGACTATTGATTTTTTAAGTCCTCAATCAAGTATTGATTTATTTACATCTCATAGTGAGGATATTCTTGCTGATACAGAACTTATGTTAGATTTAATGCATTCTTTATTGGCCGACCAATTTTGTTCAAAACTAGAAAGAGTGTTAAGACATTCCATTTATTTGCTTTTATTTAATCAATCGTTTTGTTTTCAAAATTTAAGGAAGCTTCTTTTGGACTTAGAATATCGTAATCAGTTGATACAAATGAAAAAATGTGATTTACCAAGTAGTGTGTTAGACTTTTTTCTTACAGAGTTTCAGGAAATAAAGTCAAAATCTTATGGAGAAGCTATTTCACCAATTATAGGATTTTTGGATGAAATGGAATTAGTCCTGGCATTCTCCTATGAAGGAAGAGAAGATGATTTAAAGACTACGTTAGAGAAAGAGTCTTTGACGGTGTTTTCTCTAAATCGAATGAAATTAGGTAGTCATGTAACAATGACGATTGCAGGCTTAATTATGAATCAATTATTTCAATTGGTTCAACAAAAGTTTATATCACAGCACATTGTTTTTATCATTGATGAAGTTTCTGTGATTGAAACGCCAGTTCTTTCTAAATTTTTGTCAGAAGCTCGTAAGTATGGTGTGTCTTTAATTTTGGCTGGACAATATTTTAATCAGATTTCTAAAGATTTAAAGGATTCTATTTTTGCTAATGTGATTCATTATTATTTGTTTCGGTTATCTCGTATTGACGCGAATGAAATTGTTGATGCTTTGGGAATGAAGATACCTTTGGATAATTCTCGAGAAAAAAAGATAGAGATGCTGACTGGATTACAAAATAGGGAATGTATTGTAAGATTGGAAGCACAGGGAAAACTTTTTTCTCCTTTTAAGGGAGTTACTTTGGATTATGTTAGTGTTCCTAGAAAAGTGGAGAAAGTAGAGAGGTCTATTATTTCTTTTCCTTCGCCTAAAAAATCTATTACAACTTTTCAAATTGATGCTGATGTATCTTTGCATGACATTTTAGTATCTAATTCTACAAGTAGGAAAGAGGTGTAGTTGTGAACGATACTGTTGCATTAGAAATTGTGGATAAAATATTTCAAAGTGTTTTTGGCTGTAATAATTCTTTTTCGCTTGATGTTTTATTAGAGAAATTTGCTTTTGATATTAGACTTCCTAAAAAGGTTATAGATTCTACAACCAATGAAGTTACATGGGCAGATTCCGTTCATAGTGGTTTATTTATTAAGAATGAAAATATGCTTCAACGTGATAAGAATATTGGTTGGATGTTACCAAAGCGGGAAATTTATAAATTACAAGAGATTATTGATATATGGAATACGATAAATTATACTACTACAGAAAGAGTATATGATTCTCTAGGTGTTATGCAAAGTGATACCATTTATCGATGTATTAATGTGTATCGCTCTACTGATTGCAGAGATTCTAGGAATATTGTTTATTGTGATTCTTGTGGAAATTCGGAATACTTACTTGCTTCTCAAAGGTCAGGAAACTGTAACTATTGTATACGAACAGATGATTCTAGGGATTGTAGCAATAGTTATAATGTGATTTGTTCTAATAAGATTAGTCATTCTTTTTTTATTCAGGATTGTTCTGATTTGTATGAATGTATGTTTTGTTCTCATATTTCTTCTAAACGGTTTTGTATTGCGAATATGCAGTTTGAAGAGGAGGAATACTATGCAATAAAAAAAGCAATTATTAAATGGATTTTAACTTCTTAATTGATTAGTTTATTATTGCTATTTCTTTTATTTTCTTTTAGAATAATTGATGTAGGGAAAATTAGTATTTATCGGAGGTTTGTATGGAAAATAATTTAGTTAAAAAATATCGATTTCAACGTATTGAAGAAGTTCAGCCAATGATTACTAGAATGATAATGCGTATGGATATTTTTGATCAAAAAATGATATATCATTTTATTAAAAGCTTTTTAGTTTATGCAGGTTTTTCTCAAATTGTTGCAGATTCTATGATGGTAGAAAAAATGATTGACGATACGGTTGATTTTCTTGTTGAAAAAGGTTGGTTTTATCAAAATGGGTTCTATTATATAAAAAATAGGGATTTGAAAATGTCTAATTTTAAACATAGAAAGAAACTTCAAACGTTTTTGACTAATGATAATATTTTACCTCTTATTTTAGCAAATTTAAAAGAACAGGGAATTCCTTTTATAGATGATTCTTTCTTAAAATCTGTGTTACAAAGTTATTATAATTCTGAATATTGTAAGATATATCAAGCTGATTTGTTTTCTGAGAATATTACTGAAAAATGGAATTATTTTCTTCAAATGTCTATTTTATGTGGATTTCTTTCTACTAATAAAATTAATGTAGATGGAAAAAATAGATTTATTATGATTCGTGAAGAAGATATTTCGTTTATTTTAGAATTTTATTCACAGCAAGTGCTAGAGGTTGTGCAAGATTTATTATCGCGTATGATGCCTTTACAGCTTCGATTTGAAAAAAAAGAAAAGAACAATTTTGAAGAGGTTTAATATTATAATATGAATGAGGAAGTTTATAAGCTGTTACAAAATGTTGATAAGAGTGTTCATAAGTGTACTTTGTGTCATGGTTTGGTAGAAAAATTTCCTAATACAGATACTGTGTTTTTAGGTAGTAATAATGATATTGTGTTAGTAGGGGAAGCTCCGGCTAATAACGGTTGGCGTAAGAGTCATCTGTTGTGGCGTGATGAGTCAGGGAAAATGCTTCCTAGTGGAGTAGTATTACAGAAGCTTTTTGATATTATTGATAAAAATATTTTGGAAACAACGTTTTTGGAGGCTGTGAAATGTTATCCTTTGGATCGAAAATATTTGAAAGTTTGCTCTCTTCATTATAAACAATTTATGATGGCTCAGTTAGAGATTTTAAATCCTAAACTTATTATTACTTTGGGAGAATTTCCTACTAGAACTTTGCTAGATTTTTCTTTTAAAAGATTTTCTGATGTTGTTGGGAATGTCTATGAGGTAGGGAAGTATCGAGTGTTACCAATTTATCACCCTAGTCCTATTTCTCCAAAAAGTTATAAAGGGAATGAGCCTATTTTTGAAAAAATAAAGAATGAATTATTATGAAAAAATCCTATTGTTTGAT
>CALVOL010000077.1 GCA_944350285.1 uncultured Bacilli bacterium
GGCAAATCATAAACAATTTTATCTAAAAATAACCCAGCAAACAGCAAAAAAGGAAGTCGATGTTCTTTTTTTAAAATCATAAATGTCAGAAAAAAAGTCGTAGGCAAAAAAACATTCCAATTAATCATAGACAACCTTATGCCTCACAAATACATAATTAAGATTTTGAAAATCAACACTTGGCGTAACTTTTAAAATCTGTTCTAGTCCTTTTGCCATAACTTCACTCACCACACCTACAACAATATCCCCAGGAATATCTGTATAAGAAGAAGTATACACCGTCATTCCTTTTTCTATTGTCTCTTTACTTGTAATATCACTTACCAAAAACTCATCGTTTTCTCTCTTTAAAATGCCGTAACTATTTCCTATTCTCACAGAAAGTTCTGTATTTTGGTTCGTTAAAAGTTCCACTTGACTCGAGTTTTTCCAAGTACTCACTATTTTCCCAACATAACCATCTTGGTTTATCACAACGTCACCAATTTCAATTTCTTGTTCACTTCCTTTTAAAATCGTAATCTCATCCATAAAAACATAAGGATCACGAAGAACTACTTTCGTAGTAATAAACTCATCCGATGTCGTATCCCAAAGTTCATTTGTTTGCACTAACGCATCATAATCATTTTTTAAATTCTGATAATCACTTTCTAAAACGACAGTAGTCTCTAAAAAATCATCCCGTGATAACAAAAAAGAATAAAGATAATCTTTCACATAAAAAAATATCAAAAACACAAAAAACAAAACAATGTACCATGTATATTTTTTCATTTAAAATCCACCTTTCCTATGTTCTAAAAAACTATAATAATCATTCTTGCCGATAATCACATGGTCGACAAGCGGTATACCAAGTAACAATCCTGAATCATAAATTTTCTTAGTAACTAGTTCATCTGCCAAGGATGGACTTGCATTTCCCGAAGGATGATTATGAACACATATAATTTTGACTGCATTCACCAAAACCGCTTCTTGAAAAATATCACGAGGATGAATTAAACTTTGGTCAGCAGTCCCTTGAAAAATCACTTTCTCTTCCAATATGTAATTTCGTGGGTCTAAAAATAACACTAAAAGTTTCTCTTGTTTTTCCAAAGCAAACCGCGATTGACAATACAAAAAGACTTTCTTACTTTCATTGATCTGTATTTTTTCTTTCTCATCCGGAGCACTAAGTCTTCTTCCAAGTTCGACAGCAGCAAGCAAGGTAATTGCTTTTACTTCTCCAACACCATATAACTTAGAAAGCTTAGATACTCGAATATCCCTTAATCCAGAAAGGCCTCCAACAGACGTTAAAATATCCTGAGCCACCTCTTTTACCGAACAATTTTTACTACCACACCGTATCAAAATAGATAACAATTCCACATTAGATAACGTTTGAAATCCATATTTTTTAGCCTTTTCACGTGGCTTCTCATCAAGTGGTAAATCTTTAATTAAATAACTCATGATATCTCCATACTTTCTAATATCTTCTCATTAAGTAGTAACACAGACTCATCACTACTCGCTCGTTCAAGTAACAAATTATACTTAGAAAACAACTCTGTATCACTTTCCAAAACAGTGAGTTCTTTTTTATAATAATGAATATTCTGAGTATTTAAAACTTTTTCAATTTTAGCTAACCCTTCTTGGTTCATAGATGCCCCAACAATCACCCGATACATCCCATTATCCTGCAAAATAATTGCATTCTCTAAACTTTCTTTCTGTTCTAAAGCATTTTCATATTCACTAAAAACCCCTGTTTGTAAAACCGTTAATGTAATATAATCTTCAGTAGTTTCCCTCGTCTCTAATCGTGAAAAAGTAAAGAAAGCAAGAATTCCACCTATAAAAATAGCTAAAAGTACAACAATCAGTTTATTTTTCATGAACATCACCCACTACAACATAACAAAAAACAAAAGCAAAACTTGTCGAATTATTTCTATTCTAAAAATTTTTACAAAAAAAGCCATCCAATTAGGATAACTCATCTTATAATTCACTCTTACGAATTAAAAATATTTTTTTCTTACGATAAAACGCATAGAAAACATCTTCCAATTCCAGATTTTTCTTAGCTAATTCATTCTCTAGCCAATACTTATCTTTTTTCAAATAATTTAACGTTTTCTTATTTACTTCTCCATCTAATATTAAAGGCATCGGATAACTAGTTTTCATTCTTAAAAAATTATATTTAAAAATCGACAATTTTCCATTAGGTTCTAAAAAAGCATATTCAATTTCATTGATATCTCTAATACTCTTCTGTCTTAAACTTAAAAGCAAATCATCCATACTATATCTTTGATGTATCATCTCTTTATAATTTACTTTTCCATTACATATAATAAGCGATGGCTTTCCATCAAAAAAACTACGAAAACGTCTAGACTTGATGCTTACAAAGGCAAGTAAAATTTCAAGTCCCCCTAACACAAGTAACGGAATAACGGTTTGCATTAAAGACTCATTTGTATTCTCAATCGAAATTGCTACCAACTCTGCCATTAAAATAGAGACAATCAAATCAATAATCCCCAATTGTCCTATCTCTCTTTTTCCCATAATACGATATAACAAAACAATAAAGAAATAGAAAAACACTGTTCGAAATAACACAATCCATAATTCGCCCATATAATCACCTATTTTTATTATGGTGGGAATTCTATTTTTTTAATCACTTCATATAGTTTATTAGGTGATTATATGAAAACTCTAAAAAAATATGGAAAAACTCTAGGTATCTTTTTGATTTGTATTTTAGTTTTATCCTTGATTGTTTCGTTATTTAATATTGCAAACATCTTATATACGAAAGGCTCTGATATTATGATTATGATAGGAATGGTATTAATTTTTGGATTCATTGGATTACAATTTGGTCGTGTAGCTACAGAGAAAGGATACTTAGAAGGTCTAAAAATAGGTGGTTCTTTAATTTTAGTATTAATTGTTATCAATTTACTATTTTATCGCACCGGCTTTTCTTTAGAACGTTTTATCTACTACGTTGTCTTAATTCTTTCTAGTACCTTAGGTTCAATGATTGGTATTAACAAAAAAAAGTAGTTTAAACTTCCAAATAAAAAAAGACGTTATGACACGCCTTCAAATATATAAGACTCTCCATCTTTTCTAACAATAGAGTCATGACTATAATATAGTTTCGTCTCGGGATTTACTTCTTCTTCTGCATACCCTAAACGAATTAATTCTCCCAAAGTAATTTCATCACTCTTACATACATCATCAAATTGACATTCTTGAAATCCTTCCGTTATTCTTTTACTCACAACCGTTAAACTTCTGTTCATAGAGTCACTCCGTACTTTCCAAATCGTTCCACCTACTAATAAAACTAGAATGGCTAAAATAGTAAAGACAATGACATTTCGACTACTTAATATTTTTCCCATAATAATCCTCAATAAACGTTTCCCTAAATTCTAACAATCTATCTTCTCGAATTGCCTCTCTTATCTCTTCCATTAAAGAAATTAAATAACGGATATTATGAATAGATAACAATCTTTGTCCAAAAGTTTCCTCAGCAGCGATTAAATGTTTAATATAAGCCTTCGTATAATGCTTGCAGGCATAGCAATCACAGGAATCACTAATCGGTGTAAAATCAGTTTTATATTTTGCATTCTTTAAATTAATTTTTCCATACTTCGTAAGAGCATGTCCGTGTCTTGCAAGTCGTGTTGGTGAAACACAATCAAATAAATCAATCCCGCGAATAACTCCTTCTACCAAATCAATAGGTTCACCAATTCCCATCGCATAACGCATCTTATCTTCTGGTAAATATTTTGTAGAATACTCAAACGCTTTATACATATCTTCTTTCGACTCATGGTCATTTGCTACACCACCAATCGAATACCCATCGAAACCAATCTCCACAAGACTTTCCGCACTCATACGTCTCAAATCCTCATAAGCACCGCCTTGAACAATGCCAAATAAAAGTTGATCATTCCCTTTAAAAACATCTTTACCACGTTTTGCCCAACGAATAGTTCTTTCAACACTTTGTTTTAAATACTCATAAGATGCACTTGCCGGTGGACACTCATCAAAACTCATTACAATATCACTACCCAAATTCTCTTGAATTTGAATACTCTTTTCTGGTGTCAAAAATAATTTATCTCCATTATATTGATTTTTAAAATGAACACCTTCTTCAGTAATATCCTTTGGCTTAGCTAAAGAAAATACTTGAAATCCTCCCGAGTCCGTAAGAATTGGTCCATCATAATTCATAAATTTATGAAGCCCTCCAGCATCCCTTACAATCTCATCTCCTGGCCTTAACCATAAATGATATGTGTTTGCTAGAATAATTCCTGCCTTGGTATCCTTCACTTCTTCTGGACTTAAAGTCTTCACAGTTGCCTGAGTACCAACTGGCATAAACATTGGAGTTTCATAAACTTTGCCATTATATACAATCTTTCCTAATCGTGCTTTAGTATTTTGTTCTTTTTTTTCTATTTGAAATTCTATCATGTACTACAACTCCTTTTGTGAAATAATTATATCATA
>CALVOL010000078.1 GCA_944350285.1 uncultured Bacilli bacterium
TTTCTTCTTGTACCGCCAAAATCGTCGCCATAACGCATTAATATCTTTTGCAAAAATGAATTATGAACAACTTTTCTGTGATATTTACGTCTATCTTTATATGTTCTGCTCATTGATTTTTTGCTAGACCCCATTCACGGTCTATTTGACTTTCTAAAATTCTGATTTGTAATTTTATTGAATTAATACTTTCTTGATTGGCTTTATAAATCGTTTCTGCACAATCTCTCTGAAATCTAAGTTCTGCAATAGAGGGAATACCATATGCTGTTTTATCTATCATTCCTATAGCCATTCCTTCATCACGTAACTTTAAACATTCTTCTCTCAACTTTATTTTGTAATCTCTTTCAGCTTTAGCATATGCACTTCCAGTTGTACGTAGAGAACGTACTGACATATCTAATTCTTTCAATTTCTGCTGTAGTTCATTTAATAAATCCATTTTCAAATTCCTCCACATAATACCAAGTGTATCCAAATGCTGTTTTCCTTTTTTTCTTACAACAAGTGCAAATATCTGACGCTCTAAATCCATGTTTTTCGGCTTCATGCATTGAAGAAAACGATACCATTTTACCAGTTGATATTTCTATTCCTATTACAGATTTTTTCTGCTTTTCTTGAGATTTATGAAGTTTCTCCAACCATTCTTTTGTCCTTTTATTTCTGCCTAACGAAATCATGTAATCAACATTTTCCTGTGGAGTACACCATTCTAAATTATCAAATCTGTTATTTTTAGGGTTGCAATCCTTATGATTTATAAATTGTTTGTTTTGCGGGTTTGGAATGAATGCTTTAGCGACTAATCTATGAATGTATTCTTTTTTTCTCTTACCATTAATCTTTACATAAACATATAAATAATCTTGATTGTTATTTATAGGACTTAATTTAACCCCATTATCCATATATTTTCCTTGCCCGCCTTGATGTTGCTTAGGCAATGACATTACATTCCCTAAATCTGACACAATATATTCATTATCACTATTTGGTATAAACCTCCATCTTTCTCTCATTTCTTTGCCCTTTCCATTTAACTATTAAATAAAAATTGCTGTATCTCTGCTTTATTACCTGTAAAAGTCATTTCTTGAACCTCTTTATAATCAGATTAATTATTATAAACGCTACGCACAAACCCCCACAGATTGTGATAACTAATAGTGCCATTTTCAATCCTCTTCATCTTTTAAAACTAATACAGCTTTTCCTATGAGCTCGATTGCATTTTCATTTTCCATAACAAATATAAAAGCTGTGCCTTGCAATGGTGCTGGAACTCCGACCATGTACCTAATACCGTTTTCTTTACAATCTTTTACTTCTCTTATAATTCCTAAGCAACCTTGCCACTCATGATTTTCATTAAATTGCACTACATCTCCAACTTTCATTCTTCTACCTCTTTTCTGCTTTCAAAATTTACTTTCCCAATTTTCGCAATAATAGTCATATAAATTATTTGCCTTTAACCAGCTGATAAAATTATCTATTTCTTGTGATACATTTATTTCTTCTAAGCTATCTCTCATATAATTTTCATGATATAAATTGAGCTCTTCTAATGATTTTCCTTTTTTATAATTGTTACAGATTAAGTATACAAATTCAGTTGCTTCTGGACACAACTCAAAATAAATAAGTGTTTGATAACTTCCAAAATACTTTCCCACATCATAATGACTTGTGTATTTATAATCATAAATCACTCCAGCTTTTAAACAATCTAATCTTCCATATAAAACATAGTTTCCAGTATTCGTTGTGATATTTTTTGAAAGCTTTACTTGATAACAGCCGTTCTTAGTTTCTTCATAATTTTCTATCATAAAAGCTTCATAATCATATCCAATTTGCTGTACTTCTGTAGTCTCTTGATGTTCCCTAGAAAGGACTTTTTTAAAGTCCTCTAGGTTACCATAATCATTTTCTAAACTTATTGCATATTTCCAGCTATTTAATAGACTCGGTGTTATTAGATATTTCTTTTGGTTCATCTTTAACCTCTTCTAATTTTTTCTCGTATTTTCTAGTTTCTTTATTCCAAACAAGATTTAACTCTTCTACTTTTTGCTTAAAAAGATGTTTTAATTCTTTTTCAGAAGTAAGAACATGTTTAGTATTTTTAATACGCTCAATTACTTCAGCTGTAGTTTCTTCTGTCATGTCTTCAATTGCTGGTTTTATTTCATTCATGACTTTTTCATACTCTTCTTTTTGACTTTCATAAAATTCAGATTCACGAGCGATATTTTCATTTACTTTGTCAAATAATTTCGTAAGAAAATCATTTTTATTATTTGGATTGCCTAAGTCTGGTAAATCGATAATTCCATGAATGCCATGAGTTCCTTTCGCGTAGTAACGTTCGCAATTATCAAATCCGATTGTTCTTTTGCCATTATTCATTTCAATAAATCCACCTAGGTCCATTGGCTGCCAAACATTATCCTTTGTACTACCTTCTACAAGTATTCTTAATTTTGTAGCTTCTCCATCTTTGTCTTCCTTTGCATGAAAGATAACTACTACGTTTTTATTTAAAGTATAATACGCATAATCCATAAGTCTTTGGAACTCTTTTCCAACTGCCCCATAACCTTTAATGGATAATGTTTGCCCATCTTTCTGACCATTTTTACTATCTTGTTTAATCACATATGGTTTCATTAAATCTAATAACTTTCCACCTGTATCGAACACTAATGTTTCATAACTGCTTAAATCGCTATTTAAATCTTGTAATAACTCCTCATAAGTTTCTGGTTGAGTAAAATCTTGTCTATCGTTTACTCTTACTCTATCTACACCACGGTCAACATCTATGTGCAATGGTTTTGGTGCAGATAATGCCAGTGTCGTTTTCCCTATTCCAGGAAAACCTGCAATTAAAATCCTAATTTTCTTCTTTGTGTGCGACATCTCGCATGGTTTTTTTATCATCTTCTCATTCCTCCTCTATTTTTGTTATTTCTTCTATTTTCATACCCCAAGTATCTAATATATCGTCGTAATCTCCTTGTTCTGCTTTTAGTGATGCCGAATATTCGTCTTCAGCATATACGATTCCATAACCACTAATTGTTGCATTAAATTCAAATTGATAACATTTCATTTTTTCTTCTGGACTTGGATAACTTCCTCCTCCTACTTCTCTAGTATCTATCATCGCTTATCTCCTTTCGTTCTCATATAAGCATCCTTCCAAAAATCTCTGCTTTTTTCACATTCTTTTAATTGCTTCATAAGTTCTTTCTTTTCACTCTCAAGCTTTTTTATTTTCTTAGACTGTAAATATAAATCATTTTTTAACATTCTTATCTCTTCGTCTTTTGTCATTTTTCTTTATCTCCTCCAATTTTTTTTGACATTCTTTTTTCGTTCCACTAATTATTTTTTTAGTACTTAATCCTCCATGGTCTTCGTATTCTGTTTCTATGATTTTCCAAAGTACCCATTCTCCACTTTCTTTGTGCCTTTGGATTTCGTAACTTACTTTTTGCATAGTTCAAACACTCCTACGGTTTTATGTGTATATTCGCATACTTTCTTACCAACGCAATCAACTATTCCCATTTTTAGCAATTCTGTGAGCCTTGGCGAACTAAAATTGCGTTCGCTTGTTGGTACATAATGTTTTTTGTACATTTCTACAGCGATTTCCTTAGCAGACATTGCTTCTTTTGCGTCTGTTAAAATCTCAATGATTTGCTGATACCTAATTTTTTTATCAACAGTTTCTTCCGACTCTTTTCTTGTTTCTGCAAGTGGATTTGTAGCTGGTATTCTAGGTTTCATTTTTTGCCTCTTGGTTTTCTAGATATTCAATAACAGCTTGTAGCACCTTCCGAGCTTTTTCTCTTGCTTTTTTTAGTACTTCATCTTTAAACTTTTCATAAAAGAAGCAATCACTTCTATCCAAATCGTTAATTGTCGATAAAGCTAAATTGTTTGGATTTCCCCAAATAAGATATTGTGTCTTATCAATAGTAAATTCAAACATGTTATGGCTAACTGCTTCGACTTCGTACATTCTTTCATTTCCATATCTTGTTACAATTGTTGTTAAATTTAATTCATCAAGTTTTTGGTCTGATGTTAAAGCTTCTTTTAAATCGTCTATTGTTATTTTCCCGTTTGCGTATCTACTTTCGAACGCATTTTTGTAATCACTATAATAAGTATTTGTACTCAGTTTATAAATAACGTTTGGCGTTTTATACAGTGTGATACATTCTAATTTTTTATCTTCTTGTTCTTCATATTCCGTTTTTGGATTCTCTAATTCAAAAATTTTTGCGTTTAACTCATCAATTTTTTGTTCTTTTGATTTAATTACTTCTTCACTTTCTAAAAATTTTTTTAGAATATATTCTTCACAAGTTTTCAATTATTTTCATTCCTCCAATCCATTCTCTCTTAATCTCTCATGATACTCTTCTTCCGTGTCGCAATATTTTTTGTAATAAGCTCTAGCCCGTTCTTTGTCTTCTTCGTCTAGTTCTTCTGATTCGATTTCTAAATTTAACCA
>CALVOL010000079.1 GCA_944350285.1 uncultured Bacilli bacterium
ATCTAGAAGTGACATTACTAGATAGCAACAACAAAAAAATTACATTTCTAAACGAATGCATTGCCAAATTACAAATAAAAAATGCTCAGACAGTTTATAGTAGAGCAGAGGATTATACCAAAGTTCATCGTGAGTCTTTTGATTTTGTAACCTCAAGAGCAGTGGCAAATTTGCGAATCCTACTAGAATTAAATATTCCCGCTATAAAAGTAAATGGACATTTCTTAGTTATGAAAGGTAATCTAGAAGAAGAACTAGAAGATTCTAAAAATACAATGCAAGTATTATCTTGTAAAATCATCCGACAAGAAGAATTTAACCTCCCAAAGAACGGCGGAACAAGAACTTTATTAAATATTCAAAAAACAAAAGAAACCGATCAAAAGTATCCAAGGACTTACGATAAGATAAAAAAGAAAGCATTAAAATAATGAGAAAGTATCACACACGATACTTTTTTCTTTTCCAAATGCTAAAACAAAAGTAAACTAAAAAGAAAAATCACGATATATTTTAAAATAGAACAAAAATTTTATTGCTTAAACTTGAAAATACTGTTAAAATGAAATATAGATAGAATAAGCGGTAAGGGGCTGATTTTGTGAATACAGAAGAAAAAATTATACAAGTACCGATTGAAGATATAATTCCCAATCGTTTTCAACCACGTCTAGCTTTTGACGAAGAAGGACTAAAAGAATTATCTGAATCAATCAAACAACATGGGATTATTCAACCTTTAGTATTAAGACGTCTAGGAGATAAATACGAGATTATTGCCGGAGAAAGGCGTTATAAAGCATCTATTATGGCTGGTCTTAGAACTGTGCCTGCAGTTATATCAAATATAGATGATAACCAAAGTGCGGAAATAGCTTTAGTAGAAAATATCCAAAGAAGAAATTTAACACCAATCGAAGAAGCAAAATCATACAAAAATCTTTTGGATCGTGGCTATATGACACAAGAACAACTTGCGGAAAAAATGGGAGTGAGTCAAAGTTCTATTGCTAATAAACTTCGGTTGCTAAACTTGGCTCCGGAGGTACAAGATGCGTTACTGCAAGAAAAAATCAGTGAAAGACATGCTCGTAGTTTATTATCATTACCGAAAGAAGAACAGGCAGAATGGCTTAAAAAAATTATTAGTAAAAGGCTTACCGTACGTCAACTAGATTTAGAAATCAAAAAACAAAAAGGAGAGGCGGTAGAGGATGTGCCATTGGTAAATCCAAAGCCGGATTTAGACGCAATGATAAATAATGCAACTGATATAAACAAAGAACCAGAAAATTTAAAGAAAGGACTTGATACCATGGAGCCAACAATACCTCAAAAAGAGGAAACGCAGCCAAATATTCCTAATAAATTCTTTAATTTTTTAGAAGATGAAGCTGCTAACATGAATATGGATGTAGCAGCAACAACAGCCAAATCACAATCTATAACAGATAATACTATCGAAGTATTAGATGATTTTGAAGAAGAAACACCACAATCAACAACAGAAGATGTAATTGCGCCATTTCTTTTTGATAATAATTCTAGTCAAGCACCAAATAATACTATTGAAGAGATAAAACCAAAAAAAGAGGAAAAAATCATTGATCCAATGGATTCTGTAATAAAGTTAGACCCCAATTACACCAAGATGATTGAAGAAGCCAAAGGAATTGACTTAAAAACAGCAATTAATGAAGTACGTGATCTTATACAAAAAATGGAGGAACAAGGTTTTTCCTTATCTTTAGATGAAATCGATTTAACGGATAAATATCAAATGACTATTAGTATAAATAAAAGCGAATAAAAGAATTGAGGAGATGTAATAAAAAAAGGCTTTACATTAGTAGAAATGATAGTGGTAATAGCTATATTAGCAATTCTTATTCTTATCGCAGTTCCTACTTATAATGTAGTGAGTGATCGTATCAAACAGAGTACCTATGAATCTAAAGTACAAAATATTATTTCACACGCAGAAACATTTGCAGAAAATACCAATAATTTTGTGTTTGATGTGGGAACATTGATTGAACAAGGACTTTTGGAAGCAGATAATGAATCAGGAGAATATCTAGATCCTAGAAATGGCCGAGATATGCGTTGTGATATTATTAATGTTGTCTTTGAAAATAATCAGTATGTAGCAAGTATTACGGAAAGTGAAACATGTTATACGAATGAAGAATTACAAAATCTCTTTGGAATGTTTGAAATTAAGAACTTTTTCTAGTTTTATTTGTAGATGATGAATATTATAATAGTGTGAGAGTCAAGCCAAAATAGTATCTGCTCCGGATGCTCCTACTATAGAAGGCTATACATTTGTTGGATGGTATGAAAATGATGAACCTTTTGATTTTTCGCAACCAATTCCAAAAGATCATACCATTAGTGCAGTTTTCACACCAAACAATTAACCACGCGATTAAAGCGTGGCTTTTTCATATATTTAATTTTCTTCTTCTTTTGTGACAGGAATCATTTCTGTTTCAGTTCCTTTAACATAATAAAATACTGTACTATTCTTACTATCTGTAGTTAGCTCACCTGTAATTCCATCTCGAATAAGTCCAATGACGTTTTGAGGTGTCTCATACCAATGTGGTTCCGTATCTGCAAGATGGCTTTCTAAAGTATCAAGCCAAATATTTTTAGAGTAATAACTTGCTGTACTATCAATTTCTTCTGCGTCATCATTACCAACCCAGACCATCATTAAAACATCAGGATTATAACCAGCAACCCAAGAATCTGTATTCGTAGTACCTGTTTTCAAAGCATATTTTCGACTCATTTTAGAAGCTAAAGACAACGCAGTTGGTGTAGTATAATCTGAATAAGCAGAATTCGTAGTACTTGTTAAAAGTTCATTTAAAATATAAACATCATTACTATTAAATACATAGTCATGTTTTTGCTTAAATTCATATAACACATTGCCGTTTAAATCCTCAACTCGCGTAATAAAATGAAGTTCTTGTCTATCACCACCATTTGCTAGAGTCGTATATCCTGTTGCAAAATCCATCATATTCAGTTCACTTGTTCCTAAAGCAAGAGAGGGGTTACCAGTCAATTCTTCTGTAATACCTGCACGATAAGCGGTATCCACCAAAACATCCGTTCCCAAAAACAAATGTGTTTTTACTGCATAAACGTTATCAGAAAAGGCGATAGCCGCACCCATAGTAATATCTTTATTAGCATAAATATTATTATAGTTACTAGGAGAATAGGGTTGATTATTAGAAAAATTAAAAGTTGTCTTTTCACTTTTAAAAGTAGAGGAAGAAACAAGCCCATTTTCCAAGGCAGCATAATATAAAAAAGGTTTCATCGTACTTCCAACCTGTCTTTTACTCATCGTAGCGCGATTATACTGACTTTTCGCATAATTAAGCCCACCTGTTAAAGCAAGAACACCGCCATCACTTGGATTTACCATAACACTCGCAACTTGTAATTCTTCTTGATTTCCCATATACTTTAAAATCGATTCTTCCATCTTTGTTTGAGCCTCCATATCAAATGCAGTATAAATTTTAAGACCACCTGACTCAATTAAAGAATTAGGAACCGAATCAATTTCCTCTAATTCATCCAATACAGCATCTTGATAATACATAACCATTTGCGAATTATTTTGGGTTCGTTGACCATATATCTCTATCTTATCCTGAAAAAGTCCATTATATTCCTCTTCTGTAATATAACCATTTTTTAACATAGAACTCGCCACAATCCAAGCTCTTTCAATACAAGCATCATAATCACTCACAGGATTATAATTACTAGGGTTTTTAGGGATACCAGCAAGCATAATCGCTTCTTCAAGTGTTAAATCTTTACTGCTCTTATTAAAATAATATTTACTAGCATCTTCTATACCATAATTTCCTTCCCCATAATTAATTGTATTTAAATATCCTTCCAAAATAGCATCCTTGTCATAATGAACTTCCAATTGAACCGTTAAAAATGCTTCTTCAATCTTTCGACTCCAAGTCTGGTCAAACGTTAAAAACATATTCTTAATATATTGCTGACTGATAGTAGAAGCCCCAACACGCGTATTATTCGCAATGTTAGAAAAGAAAGCCTTCACAATTCTCGGAATATCAAATCCTTGATGAGAATAAAAATTTTTATCTTCGACACTGACTACAGCATCTTTAAGGTCTTGTGAAATATCGCTTAAACTAATCCACTCACTAGAGCCACTTCCTTGATAAATTAAATTTTCTTCATGGTCATAAATAAAAACCTTTCCCATATTCTTTAACTCTAATTTTGGAGAGAAAAAAGCATAAACATATACTCCAATTAACAATACAAGACAAGATAAACAAAAAAATATTCCAATTTTTATAGCCTTCTTCATGGCATTCACCTACCATGTAGTATGAAACAAAATAAAAGAAATATAAGAAAAAGATTGCAAATA
>CALVOL010000080.1 GCA_944350285.1 uncultured Bacilli bacterium
AAAACCACCGTATTCCTTATTCTCTATTTCAATTATATAGGATTTGGTGGTTTATTTCAAATTTTGCGAATTGAAGTTAACTTTTAAAAAGTTTTCATAGTAATGTAATACACATGAGGAGAAGAATATGAAACTAAAAGCAAATCAATATGAACCAAAAGATATTTTTAAAATATTAAGAGAATGGACAGGGTTAACTCAAGAAGAACTAGGTACAGAACTTGGAAAAAAAGGAAGGGCTTGGGCTAAAGGAATAGAAAGTGGTAAAAACAGGTATTACTTTTCTGATTTATTAGAATTAGCTAAAAAACACAATATCACAATCACCTTTGAAAAAAATAATAAGAAAGATTCCTAACATCTTTCTTATTTTGTTATGCAAAATAACACGTAGAATAGTATCAACTTAATATTATTTTCTAACCCAAAATTTTTTTCAGAAATCCGAATACTATATTTTGGGTGATATTTTAGAGCATACTCATTTAAACTCTTACTTGTTATTCTTAGGCCTCTCTTTACCTCCACCGAAATAATGTCTCCCTCAACCTTTAAAAGGAAATCTATTTTGTATCAACCAAAGGTATAATAATACAGTTCTCGAAATTTAGAATAGAATTCACATGCAACATAGTTTTCTGCTAAAACTCCCCGATACATTTCATTTTTTTACGATAAAATTTCTTGATAATCCAAATTAGAAATAGCCCTAAGTAACCCTGGATCACTTAAATATATTTTAAACTTATCACTGTTCACAAAAGCTTTTAAAGGTGATTCATTTTTTGCTGTTAAATCGCATTTTAAAATCATATTACTTGCAAGAACAATCTAAACTACTCTCATATCTAACCTTTCTGGCATCTTTTTCTATTTTTCTGTACATATGTATCATCTCTTGCATAAATTTTAACATTTCTCGTACAAAATGTACGAAAATCGTTATTTTTATGTAAATAGCATTTTAAAAATATTGACAATATCATTAATTCCCTTCGACATAAAGTCTTCCACAGCACTCGAAAAAGCATATCCAGCCTTCGTTGTCGAATTAGAATAATCTTGATAAGTATCTGTTAAATAATCATTAATATCAACGTTTTTTCCGTTTCTTACGTCTTCTTCAAACTGCTCAATTGCTTCATTTGTAATAGTCGTTTTCTCACTTAACTTGGCCTCATAATATCCTGTAGATATAGCAATCGTCAAAGAAAGATAAAGAATAAACAAAATTCCCAACAACTTTAAAATCCAACTTCCTTTATTCTTTTTCTTTTCCATAAGTTCACCCGATCAACTCCTTTAAAGACTCTGCAAGAACATGAACTGTATTGGTCACTTCACTAATTTTATTATATGTTCCACCAATTTCAAATAGAAGCGTATTTGGAGAGAAATCTTGATTATAAATCCCGTTTACTCCATCTCCTCCCTTTTTTATAATTCCACGTGTAAGATTAGGTACTTTTTGATTTAAAATCGTATTAAGTTTTTCTGCAAAAGTCAAATTCTGTTCATAGTTTTCATGATCGGTTCCAATCACAAACAAAATCTTAGCATAAGTCTTTCCTTCATATGTTGTAACAGAACTTTCATAAGAAATAGAATCTCTATGAATGTCAAAAAAATATTCTAAAGTGCTATTTTTCTCTAAAGCATCTTGCATTAAAAGTTTACTAGCAGCATAACTTGAGGCATAATTCCAGCCATTTGCCGTTAAAACTTCGGTAATTGGATTTGTCTCAACAATAGTATTTAATCCCAAAAGATTTAACTCTTCACGTAAACGATAATTCGCGAGCATCACCGTCGGCACCACATCATGACTATCTAAAGTATCTCCAGTGTACTCCTCTCCTTGATGTGAATTATATAAATAAATAACAGGATTCTCTTTATTCTCTTCTGGGGTTGGATCGGGAGTATATTCCTGCGGAGAAAGACTTCCATCATACTCATCTTCCGTAAGCTCTTGCCTTCCAATCGTATAATCAAGCAAAAAATCAAAAATATCTTGTTCTTGATGTTCCTGGTGCTTACTGGAAAAAAGATTTGTATTTAACATAAAAGTGAGTACACTTTCTTTAGAGAAGAAAGACGAAAAATAAGACAAGAAAAACGCAAACGATAGTATAACGAAAAAACAAATAAAATAAACATGAAATCTCACTGCCTTCTTTCTCTTACCTTTAAACCGTTTTGCCATAGTATCACCAGTTTCATTATATAAAAGAAGCCCACAAAAAAATGTCGTTTTAAGACACTTTTTCTGTTTGATGAGCAATTGCTACCCACCCTAAATCTTTTTTAGTAATGGCAATAACAAAGCAATGCAAATAAGAAATCAAGAAAATCGGATGATAAAACAAAACTTCCACGATCACTTTATAAGATAATTCTGTTCCTTTGAGTACCATCCATAACAAAACTCCAGTTAATAAAACTAATACAAGATAGATAATAATTAATAAAGCACTGAAATAAAACAAACTATTTATTGAAAAAGAAAAGCCAAGATTCCAACAACAATTTACCAAATAACAAAGTAATCCAATTACTAACAACAAAGCAGGAATAATTCCTGTCGCCATTTCCTTAATTGAACCCGGATTAATCGGTTTTTCTTTCAGTTTCTTTTTCAAAAGAGGTCGATACTTTAACCAGTTTTCTAAATACCCTTTAATCCACCGACTTCTCTGATTCATGCTTTGCCGGTAATTCGTTGGTTGTTCATCATAAAACTTAGCTTTTTCCTGATAATGGGTAGAAATGCCATTCAAAGTATAATACAAACTACTTTCATAATCCTCTGTCAAAGAATGAAACGGAAATGTCCCCCACTCTTTCATATATTTACCATGAATATAATAACCAGTACCAGAAAGAATCAAATTTCCCTGATGTTTCAAAGAATTTTGATTTCGCAACTCATTGATCATAAAAAAAGTTAATCCTGCACTGACAGGAAAATAAGAATCTTTATTTTTTAAAGCTCTGTAGCCAGTAGATACGGCATATCCCGCCCAATAATCTTCAAGCATGTATTCTACAAATTTAGCATCTAAAACATTATCTGCATCAAAAATAAAATATAAATCATAAAATTTTTGTTTTTGATTTAAATCTTCTACCAACTCTTGCAGGGCATAGCCTTTTGTTTTCAACTCCAACTTTTTACGGACAAACACATTCATATGATGTTTTTTTACGATCTCTACAGTTTTATCCTGTTTACTTTCCACAATGACATAAATGCTTTTACTAGGAATAGGATAAGTTTGCTTTTCAATAGATATAAGCAATTCCTCAATGACTTTAGACTCATTTCTAGCTGGTATAAACACTGCAATATCAGGATCTTTCTTTCGAACAGTTTCTTTCTGTAACTTATTTTTTCTTCGTCCAAAAAACAAGACAATTTCATAGAAAAAAGCAATCATAATAAAAATTGTCCCTAATATATATCCAATCACTCTCGCACCTCTATTACTACCATATTTGCATAACTCTCTTTTAAGACCTCATCGGGATAATATTTATCAAAAAATTCACCGACAACGCTAAAAGGTGGGATTCCATTGTATCGTAATTGCTGTCTGATCAAAGCTCCCCATGAAATAGCAAAATCTAAAACGATCAAAACAATTAAAATATTTGTTAAAATTTTACCAAACTTCTCTGGCAACGACTCTATAATAGAAGAAATAGTAGGATAAACGATTTTTACTAAAACAATCGCTAAAAGACCCCAAACAATCATAAAGGGAATCGTGGTTCGACCATTGATATTCAAAAATTCATTCGTATAATCCCACGATATCGTTCCTAAAAATGTTTCTTGCAAAAAACTAATAATATATTCAAAACCACCACCAATGAGTGCTCCATATAAAAGTGTTTGCCAATCGGGTCTTTTTTTTCGTCCTAAAGCCAAAATCATCAATACAGCCCCAAATCCATAAATAGGAGAAATCGGACCATAGATGACTCCTCTTCGAAGTTGCCAAACTACTTCATGATGATAATGATAATGAACGACCAAGTTTAATATTTGCTCATAATATGCACCAAATACACAACCAAATAAGAAAATCCAGAAAATCTTATAAAAACACATTCCTTCCGCAAATTTCTTTTTTGGCAAGTCTTTAGATAATTCTTTATTTCTCATACCACACATCCATATCTATATGACATTTTATCATAGGACTTCTAAAAGTACAAGCACGAAGGAAAATTACTAAGGCAATCTGTGACTTACAAGTAAAAATGTTACATAAAAAATAATGAATTCTAAGCAAAAATGTTACATGAGAAAAGATAGAAAT
>CALVOL010000081.1 GCA_944350285.1 uncultured Bacilli bacterium
TGTTTGGCTATGCACCAGGAACTTTTCTTCAAGGAAAGTTAATAGGACTTCTTAGAAAACTAGGATTTCAATACGTATTAGATGCGACTTTTGGAGCTGATCTTACAATTATGGAAGAAGCAACTGAATTAAAGGAACGTCTAGAAAATAATGGCATTTTACCAATGTTTACTTCTTGTTGTCCAGCTTGGGTAAAATATGCGGAAACATTTTATTCTGACTTGCTTCCTCATTTGTCTACGTGTAAAAGTCCGATTGGTATGGAAGGCGAAATTGTGAAACATTACTTTTCTAAAAAAATGAATATTTCAGAAGATGATCTATTTACTGTGGCTATTACTCCTTGTACGGCAAAGAAGTTTGAATTACAACGACAAGAAATAGAAGGAACAGATGCTGTGATTACTGTATCAGAACTAGCCGATTGGGTGAAGGAAGAGCAACTTTCTTTTGAGAATATTGAGGAAAGTGATTTTGATTCTTTACTCGGTGAAGGAAGTGGAGCTGGAGTTATTTTTGGTAATACTGGTGGAGTATGTGAAGCTGCTTTAAGAAGTTTATACTATTTTATGACAGGAGAAGATTATCAAGATTCTCATTTGAATTTTTCTAGTGTTCGTGGGTTTGATAATGTAAAAGAAGCAACTGTGACGATTGATGGCAAAGAAATTAAAGTTGCTGTTGTTCATAAGATTAGTGCGATAAAGCCAATATTAGAAGAAGTAAAAAAAGGAACTAGTCCTTATCAATTTATCGAAGTGATGAATTGTCAAGGTGGTTGTGTTGGTGGTGGAGGACAACCAAAATATCTTGAAGGTATGGAAAAAACAACAAAAGAAAAACGCATTGAAGGTTTATATCAAAGGGATAGGGAAACGCAAGTAAAAGCGGCATATCAAAATCCGGATATTCAGAGGCTATATAAAGAATTTTTAGCGAGTCCAGGAAGTGATCTTGCTCATCACTATTTACATACTAGCTATCAGAAAAGAGGATAAGTATGGAGATTTTTCTATTTATCGTTAGTTCCTTTTTTATAATATTATTTTTTGGACTTCTTCCACGGCAAATATCAAAACATATAGAGAAAAAAGCAGATGATAAAGTTCGTTATCAAAACGTTGAGAAGATGGAAGATGATAGTATTTATTATCGAGAAATTCCGTTTGATAATCTTGGTGATGCTTTTTGGCTTTCATACTGTGCAGGACTGATGGAAGATGCCGAGGACATCTTCTATGCTTTTCTGTTAAAATGGCATCTAGAAAATTATATTTCTGTGTATAAAGATCATGGAGTTTATTATGCTAAAGTAAAAAAGAAAATTCCTTACATTGATGAATTAGAAACAAAAGTCTTTAAACACATTTTTTTGTTAGGTGCTTACAAAAGACCTGTAAAAATTTCAAATATCCGTTTTACAAATAATTTGACATTAGAAAAGACACTCCGTATTTCTTATCATAAATTGCAAAAATTAGGATATATGTTACCTAATAATATTTACGCGAAGGATAGTAAAGGAGCTTTTTCAGTTCCCGATAATTTAAAACCAAAGCTTGAAGCTTTAATTGGTTTAAAAAAGTTTTTAGAAGAATTTACCCTAATTCATGAAAAGAGTGTAGAAGCTATTTGTTTATACGAAATGTATTTAGTTTATGCAGAGTTATTTGGAATTGCTGATAAAGTAGAGGAAGAACTCAGTGTTTATATGACTCCAGAATTAATTTCTTTTTATATTCATCATGCTGTGTGAATGTAGCAAAAAATGTAGAAAATATGCTAGTAATTTACATTTTTTTATGGTATTCTAATTTTAAGAATAGAGGAGTGAGTTATATGAAAGTGAAAGTAATATTTCTTTTATTTCTGATTATAGGAATATTCACTATTACTTACGTGAATAAGAAGAATGCTGAGGCTGCTGGTCAACTTAATGTTTTGTCAAACTATTGCCAACCTGAAGGCGAAGAGTTATTGAATGGAAATACAGTTCTTCATTATCGTTGTGATGTACGTTTTTTGGTTGAATCTAATGAAGATGGGTTAAAGGTAAATCTTTTAGAACTACGTACTGATGTAAATCAATATACGTTAATTACGGGAATTTCAGGAGTTGAGGATTGGGAAGTTACTGATAGGTCAAATGGTTTATTAGTACTTGAAACATACTTAACTTCATTAGAAAATCAATATAGTCGTACTATTACTTATGAATTCGATATTATTTCACCGACTCCAATTAGTTACGGAACATTGACTGTTAATGTTAATTCTTTTTATGTCTCAAGAGAATGTGAGACATTTATGGGATATTATTATGATCCAGATGGAAATATAACCGATGAAATTACTTATCAAAAACAATGTGAAAAACCTGTCTGTCATGATTATGGCGACGGGGACTACTCAGGACCGACAGGCGAGCTAATTAGCGCATTAGAATATCAAAAACTTTGTGTTAAAGCAAGTTGTCAAAACTATAGTGATGGTACTTATTCTGGTTTAAATGGGGAACTAGTAGACTATGAAACCTACAAAGATGAATGTATGCATATATGTGAAATCTATGATGGTAAGTATTATGATAACGAAGGAAATGAAGTCGAACAAGGAGAATATCAAAAAGATTGTTTCTCTTGTAAGATAGAAGATGGAAAATATTATAATAGAGATGGCGTAGAAGTTAGTTATCCTGAATATTTAGCATCTTGTACAAATGAAAAATATTATTGTGAAGAAAAGAATGGCTACTATTTTGATAAGGATGGGAATGCTGTTAGTGAAGGAGAATATCGTTCTAGCTGTTTTAGTTGTAAGGTAGATGGAAATACTTATTATAATAAAGAAGGATATGAAGTTGATTATTTAGAATATTTGGATTCTTGTAGTGAAAGACCAATTTGTAAAGAACAAAATGGCTACTTCTTTAATAGTCAGGGAGAAAGTGTATCAGAAAGTGAATACCGTAAGGATTGTTTCTCTTGTAAATATGATGGCGAAAATTATTATGATCCAAATGGAAATATCACCGATGAAATTACTTATAAAAAGCAATGTGAGAAACCAATTTGTTATGATTACGGAGATGGAACGTATTCCGATTCAGAAGGAAATATTGTAGATTATCTTACTTATACAAAACAATGTGAGAAACATATTTGTGAGGTATTAGAAGATGGTACTTATTTTGGAAATGATGGAACCATCGTTGATGAAGATACTTATCATGAACAATGTGATGAAAGACATTATTGTGAAGTTGTCGATGGAGTCTATTATGGCCCGAATGGAGAAGTAACTACAGAATTAGAATATGAAAAAAATTGTGAAAATCATTATTGTGAAGAATTATCGGATGGAACGAAATACGGACCAGATGGAAGTATTGTAAGTGATTTAGAATATATAAAACTATGTGAAAAGCCAAGTTGTAGAGATTATGGAGATGGAACGTATTCAGGATTAAGTGGAAATTTAGTCGATTATTTAACTTATCAAAAAGAGTGTTTAAACCATAGTTGTGAAGTACTTAGTGATGGAACGAAATACGGGCCAGATGGAAATATTGTTAGCGATTTAGAATATACCAAATTATGTGAGAAACCAACTTGTCGTGATTATGGAGATGGAGCGTATTCTGATAAAGATGGGAATCTAGTCGATTTCTTAACTTATACAAAGCAATGTCAAACTCATACATGTGAAAAATTAAGTGATGGCACTTACTATGGAATTGAGGGCGATATAGTGGATGAAGAAACGTTTTTAAGAGAATGTCCAACGATCCATCAATGTGTACAGATCGGAAACAAGTTTTATGATAATCATGGAAATGTGGTAGATGAAAAAACTTACCAAGAAGCATGCGGAGTTGTAGAAAATCCTCAAACAGGAACGATGATACCAATTATGTTCTTAATAGGTGGAGCAGGTGGAGCTGGTGTAATTTATTATTTTACAAGAAAGAAAAATAAGCTATATAAAATGTAAAAAATTATAAGTGTAAAAGATTGTAGAAAAGTAAAATAATATAATTAAAAAAGAAAATTTGTAAATTAAATTAGACAATGGAAAAAAGTATTAAAATAGAGGTAAAAAAGTTAAATTTAGATAGATTGTAAAGAGCTAAGTAATATTGAAGTTATTGAATCAATTATGAAAATGAATTTGTAGGAATAATCATTCAACAGAGGAATAGTACATTACGAGGCCACTGAAAAAATCAATGTAAAAACGATAAAAGGAAAATTAAACATCCGATTTATCGTTTTTTTAAGTGAAA
>CALVOL010000082.1 GCA_944350285.1 uncultured Bacilli bacterium
GAAATCCATGCTTTCATGCTTGGTGTATAAGTATCTTTTTCTGTGATTTTTCCGATGTATGGAAGAGTACATTCTTGTTTTCTTAAGTATTTTCCATAATTATCTAATTCTTCACTCTTCCAAAACATGTTACTTATTGGTTCATAATAGTTTCCAAATTCACTTTTGCATAAGCCTAGTACAGCATATCCATCTTGATATTCTTTTAATATAAAATAATCTGCTTTCATAACTTCTGGCATGTCGGACTGCCATATTTTTTCTTGATCTATATGTATCACTGTAGCAATTTGTCTAAAGTTAAAGCGAATGTTGGTTTCAAAAGCCGCGATTTTTTCTTCAATTTTGTTAGAAAATATTTTTGTGTATGGAATTTTTTTCTGAGTCATTTGAATAAATACGAAGTTTGCATATTCTATTAGATTTTTTAATAAGGTATAACTATCTTTAGAACTACCTCCCCTAATTAAATTGCTTTCACGAAGAAAATCGGTGTTTACGCCTAATAAATGGGCAACATTTCTTCGATTGATTTGGTACCGAATAGGCCCTTTTCCAGAAGACAAAGAATAGTCATATGTTTTTCTTCCTATTTCTAGTTTTTCATAAGAATCTATACATTCTTGTAATTCAGAAATTAAAATATCAAATCTCTCTCGATTCATAATAAAACCCCCTTTTTGTAGGGAGTATTATACCATATTTTCTTAAAATGTCAAATTTCTGAGACGTATTCCATTAGACGCATAAACATTTTAATAAATTTGGAATCTAAGCCACGGCTTTTTAGTTTTCGTATTTCGATTCTTTTTTTCTTTATATCTAATTCCTCATTAAAGATGATATTGGCTAATAGATTTTTTAAATTTGTTTTAATTTGTAAATCACTAATAATGGAATCTATGTCTTCATTAATCAGTCTTACAGCATCAATCTCGATGTCTTTTCCTTTACAGTTGATCGATAATTGACTAGTCGTTTTTACATGATTTACTTCCACTACAAAATCTGTATCTTCGACGTAACTATTACACTCATAGATTTCTTTATCTAAATAAACAATTACTTCATCGGCTTTACGAGTATTTCTAAATCTTATTTTATAGTCCCTGTAATCTGGAATAATACCACTTTTTCCTTCTACTGGACGAATGATCACCGTATAGTTATTTTTTAAGTAATTATAGTCAATCGCTGATTTTATAAAGAATCCGTCTTTATATAAAGTAGACTCACCATCATCTTCATATAATTCATAGATATTACTTTTACCAGGGAAAATATGAATTTCCATGCTTTTTGGAGCATTAGTTATGTTTCTATTTTCTTCTAGTTTCGCAAGCGGGATGATGGAACCGGATTTTGCAAACACCGGATAATCTTCATCTTTAAAGAATGCGACATAACGTTTGTTTCCCAAGAATTTTTTTCCTGTTTTGAAATCATACCAAACACCTTCCGGCAAAAATATTCTTTCCACTGTACGATTCATTAATATGTCTTTATGGTTGGTAATCGGGGCTACTAATAATTCAGTGCCAAAACGATACTCATTTTTATAAAGTGGTTCATCATAAATTTCAGGATTTGCATAGTAAAGCGGTTGGATCATTGGCATCCCTGTACTTGCATATTTATAAGCTTCCGTGTAGAGATATGGAATTAATCTATGACGGAGGTTACAATAATCTTCTACAATTTTTCTTGTTTTTACATCCCATTTCCAAGGTTCCCTTTTGTAATATTTTCCACCTTCTGATGCAAAACGGAAGATCGGACTAAAGCAAGCTAATTCGACATAACGAATATATAAATCTGCTTCTTCTATTCCTCCCATATAACCGCCAATATCATGACTCCACCAACATAATCCTTTATTTGCAGCCATGGAGTTAAAGTATGGCAACACTTTTAGAGTATCCCATGATACTAGAGTCTTTCCACTGTATAAAGCTGGATAGCGGTGAGAGGCCACCATACCATTTTTTGTTAGTAATAACCCTCTTTTGTAACGGGTTTTTTGTTCATTTAAGAAGTGATAATGGGTTAAAGCTCTTTGGGTATACGGCTCTTTGGCATTTTGATAATCTAGCCAGAAAAAATCTACTCCTTTTTCTTCTAATGGATTGATTAAATACTGAAAATATAAATTTAATGTGTTGCGATCAAAAGTATTAAATGGAATCGTATTTTTATCTTGAATGCCAAGTTGAGCAGCGATTTGTTCATAATTGTCTTCATGAGGCATTATTCCTTCAGATGGATCAATCATCAAACCTAGCTTTACTCCCCTTTCATGAAGGTAATTAGTAAAGTAGGCAGGATCAGAAAAGAGATTTCTATTAAAGGTGTAGCCTGTGTGATATTTCTTTAAATCACTGGCATCTTTTAAATGCCAAAACTCATCTAACAATAAAACAGAAATAGGGATTCTATATTTGTTAAAGTTGATAAGTAACTCACTAATGTCCCCAAAGTTGTAAATTTCATTTTTATTCCACCAAATCCCTAGTGCATATCTTGGAATTAAGGGAGGATATCCTGTCAACATAAAATAATCTCTTAGGCAAAGACCGAAATCACGACGGTACATAAATACATAGGTATCAATTCTTGGGGTTTTATTTGGTATCAAAAAACCATCGGTATTTAAAATCATGGAATCACTATCACTAAAAGAGACAAAGCCATCCACAGAATAAAGCCCTTTTTGATAATTTGGTTTTGTTAAATCGATGCCTGAACCAGAGGTGTTAAAATTTCTGGCTTCGGTTCTTTTCATATACCAAGATTTATCTGTATTTAATAGAACTATTTCTAGATTTAGTCCTTCAAAAGGCTTTTCTTTTTGGTATTTTAGCATAAAATAACTCGTTGTGATTTCTAAATACTTGTCATCTTGTGACACTTTAAATTCTGGCACAGGAAAATTTCGATTGACTACTTGCTCGGTCAAATCATCAAAGAATACACCTGTTTTACTAAATTCTAGACGAACTAATCGTTCTGTTAAAATTGTAATTCGATATAAATTTCCTTGAAAAATAGTTTCTGGTTTGCTCTTAGCATTTGTATAATCCGGTTTAAAGTGAGCCTCCATTGGATTCATCTTGCCACCCCTTCTCATTATAAATATTATAACACGCGATTCGTTGATAAGTAAATTATCCTTTGCACTTTATTGATTTATTAACAACAGTAATGCGATCAATATTCCGAATGCCACGGTTAAGACTAGGATAATACTTCCTTTTAAATATCCGTCTGATTTTAATACTCTGGTGGTATCGCTTTTGTCGCGGCCACTGCCAGATAATCCGGTTTTAAATAAGTCATTTAACTCTTCTAATCTTGCTTGCAGTATTTCTGGATTATTTTGATATTTTTCTTGTATTTTTTCTTTTAAATCATTTGTTATGATAATTTTTTTCTGAATTTTTTTATAAGTTTCTAAAATCATTTTTGCTTCTTCCAAAGAATTTGTGATATTTCTCACTACAAAATCCTCTATGTATGGCCAATCATTTTCTTTTAAATAGGTTTCCATATAAATCGTATAATAATTTATCCCATTAGGATTTCTTTCATTTCTTGTGGAAATCTGAACATACTCCATAATTTCTTGATAACTGTAGAGAAAGACAACTTTATGAGTCGAGAGAGTTGTTGATAAGTGATTTAATACTTCTTTTGCATACTCGGCATTGGCCTGATATTGTTCTTGCGGAACATACGTATAATTATGTCTTGTACAAAACTCCTTCGTATAAATAGATGCAATGCCATTTTTTATAAAATTAGCAAATTCAAGATTAAAAAAATCGTCTTTTTTTACTCTATCCGTTGGCAGAAATTGTTTAAATAAAAAAGGAATTAGGTCTTTTTCTCGCCATAAAGAATTATTTTCTTCAGGGACTGGAATGCATAAAACATTTTCCGAAGCAGATTCTGTAAAAGAAATACCTCCTTCATTGACATAGGAAAACAAACGTAGTTCATTTTCTAGACCTAAGTCATCGCGATAATCAAAATATATCTGTTTTAAAATATTCTGGATGTATCCTTTTAACTCTTCCATAGAAATCCTACTTTCTAGAAAATTATATAATATTTTCTTTAAAAAAGCTAGATATGATATAATGTTTAGTTTTTTATGGGTTACAGTTCAGATAGAAAAGACGAAATAAAAGTCAAATCTATCTTTTTTATTACTATTTTACTAAAATAAAAAAGAAAAGAATAGACTATTTATTTTCATAAAATTTCGCTA
>CALVOL010000083.1 GCA_944350285.1 uncultured Bacilli bacterium
ATTAAATTTGCTGATTTACAAAATAATCGCGAAAAAGATTACATCTTTGATATCAACAAATTCTCTACAGTAGTTGGAAAAACAGGGCCTTATATCCTATACACCTACTTAAGAATAAATAGCATTTTAGAAAAAGAAGAATATAGTATATTACGATTAAATAAAGAAGTATATAACGAAACAGATAGATGCCTTCGAATAAAATTACTAGAATTAGAAAATACTTTAAAATATAGCTTTGATACAAGACTTCCATCTGTTCTAGCAAACTATTTATATGAAATTTGCGTAAATATGAATGCTTTTTATGAAAAAAATCATATTAATAATCTAGAAGATAAGAATAAAAAAGAAAATTGGTTATTTTTACTTAATTTAGCTAACAAAATATTAAAAGAAATGTTAGAACTACTAAGTATAAAAATACCAAAGAAAATGTAAGGAGAGAGTAGAATGAAATTAAAAGACATACCAAAAGAAGAATTAGAAGTCATGGGATATGACGATATTGCCTATTTAATATTAGAAGAATCAAAGAAAAAAATGAAAATAACAGACTTATTTAAAAAAGTTTGTAGTCTTCGGGGCTTAAGTGACGCAGAATATGAAGCTCACATTGCAGACTTCTTTGAAATACTTACTACAGATAAAAAATTTATTATGCTAGAAAATGGATTTTGGGACCTTAGAACTCGTCACAGTGAAAAGTTAGTTATCGAAGACGATGATGACGAATACGAAGACATTCCTGAGGAAGAAGATGATAACGAGGAAGAACAAGAAGAAAATTTCTATGACGAAGACAGTGATGATGATACAACAGATGATGATTTGAAAGATTTTGTAGTCATTGATGAAGACGAAGAAAACGAATAGTTAGAGTCTTAGAAAAGAAAGTGATATCATGAAAGAACGATTAGAAAAAATAAAAGAAAGATACGAAGAACTAAATAGAGAACTAATGGACGAAGATACTATGAAAGACTTCAAAAAAGTATCTAAACTTTCTAAAGAACAAAGTGATTTAAAAGAAATAGTAAATAAATACGAAGAATATGAAAAGTGTGAAGAGTCACTAAGTGAAGCAAAAAGCTTATTAAATGACCCAGAATTAAAAGAAATGGCTGAATTAGAAATCGAAGAAAATCAAACAAAAATAGAAAAATTAAAACAAGAACTAGAAATTATGTTAGTTCCAAAAGATGAAAATGATGGTAAAAACGTCATTATGGAAATCCGTGGTGCAGCGGGTGGCGACGAAGCAAACATCTTTGCTGGAGACTTACTTAGAATGTATACTTATTATGCAGAAAAAAATGGTTGGAAAATAGAAATCGACCATCAAATAGAAGGTACATCTGGAGGGTTTGCCCAAGTAGAATGCACTATTAAAGGAGATAACGTTTATAGTAAATTAAAATATGAAAGTGGTGCTCATCGTGTTCAAAGAGTTCCAGTGACAGAAACACAAGGAAGAGTGCATACTTCAACCGCGACAGTTCTTGTTATGCCAGAAGTAGATGATGTAGACATTGATATCAAAGAAAGTGATTTAAAAATCGATGTTTACCATTCTAGCGGAGCTGGTGGACAATCTGTAAATACATCAAACTCAGCAGTTCGTATTACTCACTTACCAACAAATACAGTAGTAACATGCCAAAATGAACGAAGCCAATTAAAGAATAAAGACAAAGCAATGAAGCTTTTAAGAGCAAAACTTTATGATTTAATGGAACAAGAAAAAGAAAGCCAAGTTGGTAGTGTAAGAAAAAGTAAAATAGGAACAGGCGACAGAAGCGAAAAAATAAGAACCTATAATTATCCACAAAATCGAGTAACAGACCATAGAATAGGATTTTCTGTCATGTCCTTAGACCGTGTAATGGACGGAGAATTAGACCCTATTATTGAAGCATTAATTACTGAAGATTTAAAAAGAAAACTAGCAGGAGAAGAATAATCTTGCTTTTTTTATGGAAAAGCCTTTACCTATCTAACAAAATTTAGATATAATAAGCTAGAAAGAGAGTAACCTTATGAAACCAGAATATATAACAAATACCGATTGGAAGTTATTAAAAGAGAAATATAGAGACAACTTAGAAGAAGTATTAGATAAATTAGAAGCACACTATCCAGTCCAATACTTAATAGGAAACGTAGAGTTTTTAAATACAATTATTCATGTCGATGAAAGAGTTTTAATTCCCCGTTTCGAAACAGAGCTACTAGTAGAAAAAACTATCCAAAAATTAAAAAAAATGAAATTAGAAAACCCCAATATCCTAGAACTTGGTACCGGCAGTGGTTGTATCTCCATTGCTTTAAAAAAGAATATAGACTGTAAAGTAAGTGCTGTAGATATTTCAGAAGATGCTATTCAAGTTGCCAGAGAAAACGCAAAACAAAATAAAGTTTCTATTGACTTTAAGGTCCAAGATATGTTAAATACTAATTATGAAGGATATGACCTCATCATCAGTAACCCACCTTATGTAAGCGAGACAGAACCCGTTGGGAAAGAGACACAATATGAACCGCAAAATGCATTGTTTGCCAAAGAAAAAGGCTTGTTCTTCTATCAAGAGATTATCAAAAAAATAAGCGAGTTATCCACAAAACCTAAGCTAATAGCCTTTGAAATTGGTATGACACAAGGAAATGAACTACTAGAATTTTCCAAAAAGCACTTATCCACAATGACATCTTCCATTGAAAAAGACCTGACTGGTAGAGATCGATATTTATTCATAGAAAGAGTGTGAAAAAATGAAAAAAAGTTATATAATCGTGTTTTTAGTATCTTTTTTATTAATGTTAGAAGGAGTATCAGCCGTGACAAGATACTATGCTTGGGACAGCGAAACAGCTTATGATAATGCTCCACAAGCCCATTTAGAGTTAACATTAAAAGATGATATGACTTATTATTTAAATGAAGCAGTAAATCAAAGTATTACCTATTATGGTACCTATGAAGAAACAGAAGATGAAATAATTTTTCACCAAGAAGAAATGGCTGGCAGTGATATCTGCACCTATCTATTGTCCGATGAGACAACAATGCAAAAAGAAGATGGAAACATAATAACGACATTTCGAGGCGAAACGGCCACACTAAGAGAAACAAACGGTGCATCCGTATCACAACAAAATGACTTTGGATTTCACGAAAAAATTTACTGCCGTGAATTACTAAATCCTCATACCAAAGAAAGCTACTTTGAAAATGATAACATCGTATTAAAACTTACTGAAGATAATATTTATCTATTAGATAAAAACAGTGACGAATTAGAATTGGGTACGTATGAAGAAGAAAATAATACATTAAATGTAACCATAACAAACCTTTGTAAAAAAAGTACTTGCACAAAGAAAGAAGAAAATATAGTTATCAACATTACTTTCTACAACAAAGAAAATCCAAACTTTGGTTCATCAGATTATATACTAACATTAGAAGAAAGTGAATTAGATGCGATACTAACAAGTGAAGAAATAAATAATCGCATAGAACAAATAAAAACAACCAATACAAACGTGGTAACTATATTAGTATTAATTGGTGCAGTAGTCGTAGTAGTAATAGGTCTTTTAGTAAATAAAAACTATGTAAAAAAGAAAACTGAATAAAACAGAAAAAAGTCCCCCATAAATAAAATAGGTGAGAAAATGAAAAAAGTAATTCCTATTTTATTTATTTTTTTTGTAATATATGCAATTTCTAATAAAGAAGAAATTCTAATACCAGATTATGCCATTCGTTTCCGAATCATTGCAAACAGCAATTCAGAAAGTGACCAAGAATTAAAAATGACAATCAAGCAAGACTTAGATAATGTACTAAATCCATTAATGTCTGAGGCCAAAACAAGCAAAGAAGCCAAAGAAATATTAGAAGAAAATATGGATACAATAGAAAACATTGTGAATAAGTATGGAGTTATCCACACCATTTCTCTAGGAAAAAACTACTTTCCAGAAAAAGAATATGAAGGAGTAAGAATTCCAAGTGGCGAATATGAGTCGCTCGTAATTACACTGGGGAGTGGCAAAGGAGAAAACTGGTGGTGTGTAATGTTCCCACCTCTATGCCTATTAGAAGCAAAAGATAACAATACAGAAAATGTTGAGTATAAATTCTTTGTTCAAGAAATGTTAGAAAAATATACCTCATAAAACATAAAAATCCTCATAAAATTTAGTGAGGACTTTTTTATGAAAGAAATTCTAAATATATTG
>CALVOL010000084.1 GCA_944350285.1 uncultured Bacilli bacterium
CTAATTAAGCAAGTTCTACTTCAGCGCCAGCTTCTTCAAGTTGAGCTTTGATTTGATTAGCTTCATCAGCAGGAACGTTTTCTTTAACATTTCCACCATTATCAGCTAAACCTTTAGCTTCAACAAGTCCTAATCCTGTAATTTCCTTTAATAATTTGATTACAGCAATTTTGTTTCCTCCAGCACTCTTTAATACTACAGTTTTGTTAGCGTTATCCTCTTGAGCGTCAGCAGCTGGAGCAGCAGCTACAGCTACAGCACTTGGATCAACACCAAATTCTTCTTTCATAGCGTCTACCCATTCTTTAATTTCAAGAAGGGTCATTTCTTTTAAAGAAGCAATAAAATCTTCAGTTTTAATTTTAGCCATTTCTAATCATTCCTTTCCTAATTTTCATTTTCCTTTTGTTCTGCATATAAATTTAATGCAATAGATAAATTTCTGACATGTTCCATCATACCAGCAGCAAGCATTGTAAGTAATCCTTCTCTTGATGGAATAGCAGCATATTCATTAATTGTAGCTAAATCTGCTACTGAGCCATTAATAATACCAACTCTGATTTCTAACTTATCATGATTTTTAGCAAAATCTGCTAACACTTTGATTGGTTCAAGTAAATTCTTACCAAACAAAATTGCATTAGGGCCTTCTAAGAAACCATCGAAATCATAGTTAAGTTCATCTAAAGCTCTTTTTAAAAGGGTATTCTTATAAACTTTAACTGTAGCATCAGTTCCCTTTAGCTGTTGTCTTAAATCTTTTAAGTCAGACACTGTTAAACCTTGATATTGGAATAAAATAACAGATTCACTATTATTAATACTATTCTCAATTTCAGACACAATATCTTTCTTAATTTCAAGATTTTTTGCGCTAGCCATAATTTCCTCCTTTGCGAAAATTTTCAAAAAAAGCTCATCCGAGTAGGACGAACTAAAAAGTTAAGCGTCCCTCGGCAAGATAATTAAGACATCCGTCCCTTGCTGTCTTCGGTTTTTTGCTTTTTCTGGATAATATTATAAATGTTTTAGAATTAAATGTCAAAAGAATTTTGATCTACTTTAATTCCAGGACCCATAGTTGATGAAACACTAATAGAAGTAATAAATTTACCTTTTACTGTAGCTGGTTTCATTCTAGTTAAAGTACTAACTACATAAGTAAGGTTTTCTTCTAATGCTTTATTATCAAAAGATGCTTTTCCCAATATTCCATGGATATTTCCATAAGAATCTGTACGGAATTCAACCATACCTTTATTAATGTCTTCAATCGCTTTGACTGGGTTTGGTGTAACAGTATTTGTTTTAGGATTTGGCATTAAACCTTTAGGTCCTAAAAGCTTACCAATTTTACCAAGTTCTGGCATCATATCTGGAGTAGCAACAATGACATCAAAATCAAACCAATTTTCTTTTTGAATTTTTTCAATCATATCAGTATCTCCAACATAATCAGCACCAGCTTCTCTTGCAGCTTCTGCTTGAGCTCCCTTAGCAATAACTAAAATACGTTTTGTCTTTCCTGTACCATTAGGCATAATGAAAGAACCACGCAATTGTTGATCTGCTTTTTTAGGATCTACATTTAATTTGATAGCAAAATCAATTGTTCCATCAAATTTAGTAATAGAAGTTTTCTTTGCAAGATCAATGGCTTCATTTACGCTGTAAAGTTTGTTTTTATCAACAAGTTTTGCAGCTTCCACATATTTGCGACCAAACTTTTTCAAAATTTTCCCTCCTAACTGTGGTTTATTAGCGGACTATTTAAATATATTTATATTATTCTTCTTCAGAATCGTCTTCTTTATTCTTTCCGATTACTTCAACTTCTACAGAAGCATTTTCTTTTACTTCAGCTTCCATTTCAGCTAATTCTTCTTCTCGTTTTTCTCTCATCTCTTCTTCTACTGCAGCTTCCTTAGCTTGTTCAGCCATCTCAGCATCATTAACACCTTTAACAGCAATACCCATGTTTCTAGCAGTTCCTTCAATTTCCTTCATTGCATCTTCAATTTCATAAGAATTCAAATCAGGGAATTTTGTTTCAGCAATCGCACGAATATCATCTTTTGTTAATGTTGCCACAACTTCATTGGCACCCTTCTTGCTTCCTTTTTGGATTTTAGCAGCTTTCTTAAGTAAGAATGAAGCAGGTGGAGTTTTTAAAACAAAATCAAATGATCTATCATCATAAATTGAGATTTCACAAGGAACAACATCTCCCATTTTATCTCTAGTTGCATCATTAAATTTTTGACAGAATTCTTGAATGTTAATTCCTGCAGGTCCAAGCACAGTACCAACTGGTGGTGCTGGGTTTGCTTTACCAGCTTCGATTTGTAATTTTACTTTTTTTACGACTTCTTTTGCCACGAAAACTCACTCCTTTCTTTGGAATTTTGTGTTTTTAACGTGTAAGTGGTCTAGGGCAAGTCCGCGATTTATCCCTCCCACTTGATGCATCACATAAATATATATGTAAATGCACTTAAGATATTACCACAAAACTATGGAAAATACAAGAAAAATCGGTAGTTTTTCACCTAGAAATTCTTTTACATTCTAACGTATAAATAGACGTTGAAACTTGCTCAATATGTTGTTGTATTTCTAATAATTTTCTTTCTAACAAGACTCTATCAAGACTAGTGTTTAATATTTTTAGATAAACATTTTTTTTCTTCTTTAGTTCTTTTAATTTCCTACGATATTTTCTTAATTTCCTTGTATCCGCGTCATCGCGAAGACGCCTTAAAGTAAGACCATCACTACCCAAGCGTGTACTTAACTCATAAAAATCAATACTAGAAGAAACATTATAATAATAAGCATTTTGTAAAGCATAATCCCATTCCTCAAACTCACGAAATGTCTGTGGAAAAAAATCAATACTATCTTCACTAGCAAAAATAGACTTCTGCAAAGTATATTTTAAACGTGTATCTAAATCTTCAATAAGAGGACGATAAACACAGTACCGTTCTCCTCGAGAAATATAATTTGCACCTAAATGCATTGCTAAAGGTTTACTAGCAACATAAGTTTGAACTCTTGGATATAACATTATCATATGACCAGGAAATAAAAATTGACTTTCATATTCCTTTGATAAATTATAAATAGCCCAATAATTTTCATATAAAGAACGCTTCGGATCAAAATATTCTTCTGCACATTTACGTAACACTCTATTAGTAAGTAATTCTTCCTTTTCTTTTAAAAATTTTCTTTTTAATTCTTCTTTAGAAATAAAACCCTTCATTTCTTCTATTTCATTCCAAGAATAATCTCCAATACTTTTTGCTTCCATATACATCACTGCATCTAGTATAGCAAAAATTTATTCTTTTGCAATTCCATTTCTTCTTATAAAATCTGAATATCCACTTTTATAATAAATTCTTTTTAATCATTAAAAAATATGTTGGCTAACAATGCTTAAAATTTTAAAAAAGATAGAAAATTACTTTGCTAAAAGTAATAACTTCCATCTTTTTATTTATCTAATAACCAATCAATGACATTCTTATGAAGTATTCCATTCTGTGACATATCTAAAGTGTCAATAGATATTACATATTTTGGATAATGATCTGAAATTTTTTGAAACACCCCAAATTCCCGTTCCATATTTTCATCGTTTAATTGATATACTACTTGAAAATATAATTTTTCTTGATATCTAGTTGCAATAAAATCTACTTCTTTATTTTCTATATTTCCGACTTTTACATCATAGCCTCTAGAAATCAACTCATTATAAACAATATTTTCAAGATAAGCTCCTAATTGATATTTTTTTGAAGTATTCATAATTTGACCTAACCCTAGATCAGTTAAGTAATATTTATATTTTCCATTTAAAATTCTTTTTCCTCTAATATCGTATCTTTCTGCTTTATGAATTAAAAATGCTGTACACATATACTCTAGATAATTATAAATAGTATTTTTTGCAACATTTCTATCATCGCTTTCAAAATACTTTGATAAACTTTCAGCAGAAAATGTTTGAGAAGGGGTAGTAACAATATATTCGATTATTCTATTAAATAAATCTAAATTAGTAATCTTAAACCTTTCAACAATATCCTTTACTACAAT
>CALVOL010000085.1 GCA_944350285.1 uncultured Bacilli bacterium
TATGTATAATGAAGACAAAGAAAGTAGAAGAAATAAAAGCAAAGAAAATGATGGATTATTAAGCAAATTTTTTCGAAAAAGAACAAAAAGATTATTAACAGACTTAGATAAATTATTTCGAAAAATCATGTGGATTGAAATCGCGATCTCTGTAGTATTAATATTAATCGGAGTAGTATTCTTAATTTGGCCAAGCATCAGTGTTCAAGTACTAAGTATTTTGTTTGGTATTGTCATCCTAGCCTCTGGTATTATGAATATTTATGGCTACATGAAAAGAAAGAATTTTCCAATCTTTAAATTTCATTTAGTGTATGGTATTTTATGTGTTATTTTAGGAATACTAACTATTATCAACCCATTCACATTTAGCCAGGTAGTAACTATATTCATTGGCGTATGGATGCTTTACTTAGCAGTTGTAAAAATCGATTTATCATTAAGACTAAAAACTATCAACGAATCTAGTTGGTCCCTACTACTAGTATCAGCAATTCTAGAAATATTCATGAGTATCTTGATATTCATCAATCCATTTAGCAACCTAGTTATCACTCAAGTCGCGGGTATATACTTTATATTGAGTGGTATTCTAAACTGTACAGATGCCGTATTAACAAAAAATAGAGCCATAGATTTCATGGATAATTTTTAAGAAGAATAACATCTTCTTTTTAAATTTGCAAAACAAAAACTTTTCCTTTATAATGGAGTCACAGGTGATGATATGAAAATAGATTCTGTAGAATTAAAAACAATCGCAGTAAGACAAAGTCAATATCCCGAAGAAATATTACCAGAGTTTTTATTAGTCGGTCGAAGTAATGTTGGAAAAAGCAGTTTCATCAATGCTTTAATATGCCGCAAAAACTTTGCAAGAACATCTAGTAAACCAGGAAAAACGCAAACATTAAATTTTTACTTAGTAAACAACGCATTTTTCTTAGTAGACGTTCCAGGGTATGGCTACTCAAAATTATCCAAAGACAGCGATAAAAAAATCGGATTAATGATTGAAGAATATTTAAAAAAGAGAGAAACACTATCTCATGTATTTATGTTAATTGACTACCGTCATAAACCAACCGAAGACGATATCATGATGTATAATTTCTTAAAATATTATAATATTAACATTACAATTGTTGCTACCAAATATGACAAAGTAGGTGCTTCTAGCCGTGCAAAACAAGACAAACTAATAAAAGAAACATTAAAAATAGAAGACAAAGATTTCATTCACTTTTCCTCAACAACGAAAAAAGGTCGTGAAGAAATATACAAAGTCATAAATGAATATTTAACAAAGAAAGAGAGTGAAGAATAATGGATTGTATTTTTTGTAAAATTGCAGAAGGAACTAGTCCTAGTTATAAAGTTTATGAAAATGATTACATTGTTGGAATTATGGATATTGATCCTGTCTGTGATGGTCACGTATTATTAATACCAAAAAAACATTATACAGATATGATGGAATTAGACGAGAAAATCCTTCTTCATATGAATGAAGTAGCAAAAAAACTAACTTCAGAAATTATGAAAAAATTAGACAAAAAGAGTATGACAGTAAGTTATAATTATGGAGAGAGACAAGTCGTGAAACATTTCCACATGCACTTACTACCAGATTTAGATACTGCTCCTACTCATAAAGTAGAAGAAATATATGAAAAGTTAAAATAAATGGCTTAAACGGTCATTTTTTTTGTTTTCTTAAAATAAACTACAATAGGTGATATATTTGAATGAATTAGATAAAAAAATGCAAGCATTAATAACAGAATTACAATTGTTTAGAGAAGAAGAAATTTATGAACACATAATAGCAAAACTAAAAATGATACCTATAGATACTCAAGAAAGTATTAGTCGTTTTTTAGATAACTTTTCTTTTTGGGGAACTTTTCATCCGGAAGAAAACGATTTTTCTACAATAAAAAGACTAAGCAAATTTTTAAAAGAAAATAGTTCTAAGTTTTATCAACTCTATAGTAGTTTAGAAGATTATCGCTCTAAAAAAATACTATATGCAATTATAAATAATTGGTATAATTATGATTTTAAAACTTTAGAGCAAGTGATGGAGAAATGCTTTTCCCATTATTTCGATTTAGATATTATCTCAACATGTAAAGAAGAAGTCTTTGTAGATTTAGGAGCATTTACTGGTGACACGATCAAAGAATTTATCGAAATCTATGGGAATAATTACAAAAAAATATATGCCTATGAAATGACGGAACAAAGCATGCAAGAATTAAAAGAAAATGTAAAGGATTACCCAAGAATTATTTATAAACAAAAAGCAGTTTCTGATGAAATAGGAATGGGAAGTATCAAAATTCACGAAATTAGCACATCATCTAATCAACTAGAATTAGAAGAAATAGGAGAGATAGAAGTAACATCACTAGATGATGATATCAATGAAAAAATTACAATCATAAAAATGGATATCGAAGGCTCTGAGTTAAAAGCCTTAAAAGGAGCAGAAAACCATATTGTAAAAGATAAGCCAAAACTATTGCTTTCTATTTATCATGGATATGAAGAATTACTGACCTTATGGGAATATTTAGAAAAGTTAGACCTATCTTATCATTATTACTTAAGATATTATGGAGGTCCAATTTTTCCAACCGAAATCGTATTATTTGCCGTATAGATTGATGAAATATCTTGATATTTCAAAGAATTTATGCTAACATGAGTGCGTATGGAGGGACACTATGTTAGAAACAATACTATTAGTTATTTCAGTTTTATTAATTGTCTTAGTTTTACTACAAAGTAATAAAGCAAGTGATGCTGGTCAAATTATTGGAAGTAGCAATGATCGACTATTTGGTGTAGTAAAAGAAAGAGGACTCGAATTATTAATTACAAGATTAACAGCAATTTTAGGATTTTTATTCTTTGTAATATCATTAATACTATTCTTACAATAAGGATAGTTTTTTAATAATGGAAAGGAATTCAATATTATGGATAGAAAAATTACAATAAAAGAACTAAAAAAATTTGAAAAACAATATCACAAAAATCCTACAAATAAAATAATTGAAAACGTCATAACTCGTGTGGGGATTGATGAAGCATGTTTTAATCATGAAACATTAATAGAAACCAAAATTTATTTAATATAGAGACAAGTTTAGGAAGCGTTCAAAACCAAAGACAAAGTGCACGTTGTTGGTGCTTTGCTGGTACGAATTTAATTAGAGGAAATATTGCAGAAAATATGAATGTGGATATCAAAGATTTTAATCTTTCCAATGTTTATATTAGTTTTTATGATCGTTTAGAGAAATTTAATAATGCCTATGAAATTTTATTTACAGCAGAAAATTTAAACCCAGATTACTTAAATGAAGAAGAGTATTTCCTTAGTACAGAAGGAGGATGGTATCAAACTTTTGCAACTTTAGTAACAAAATATGGTTTGGTTCCAAGCAGCTATATGCCCGAAACACACGATTCATTATCGTCCAATAGACTAAATATTCTTTTACAAGAAAAACTAAAATATGATGCAAGTATCATTATTGGGTTACGAAAAGAAAATAAATCAATAGAAGAACTTCGTGAAATTAAAGAAAAAATGCTAGCAGAAGTATATGAAATACTATGTAAAGTTTTAGGAGAACCACCGGGAGAATTCACTTTAGAATATAAAGACAAAGACAAAAAATAATTCGCATAGAAAATATGACTCCAATAACATTCAAAGAAAAATATTTAATACTAGATGTAAATGATTTTATCGTGTTACGAAACTTAGAACATGAAAAAAGAAAATTTTATCAACTTTATCAAGATGAAAGAATATTTTTATCTCTAGAAAAACCAAGAACATACCTAAATGTTCCAATGGATGAATTAAAAAAAGTAGCAATAAAACAATTAAAAGATAATATACCGGTATGGTTTGCTTGCCCAGCCAATAAAATGTGGAACCGTAAAGAATGGATTTTAGA
>CALVOL010000086.1 GCA_944350285.1 uncultured Bacilli bacterium
ATAAATTTTAATAACTTCTTAGATATTTTATCCAAATTACCCACCTCACTTTCTTAGTTAATTATTATAAATCAAGAAAGTGAGAAAAGAAAAGAGTTCTGCAAAACTCTAAAAACACAACGCGAAAGGAAGTGAAAAAGCTATGGCGAAAAAGCCGAATTATTTGGAAATGGAAGAAGTATTAAATACGTATTGGATTGATAGACAGCAAATGAATATATTACTTCCACAATTATCAGAAAAAACCTTAAAAATAGAATTTGAAAAAATACTAGAGGAAATGGATGCTAACAATGAGCCTTACTTTAATAGTAGGCCAATATTGATACCAGTTGATAAGGTAGTTGGAAAATACAAATTAAATACTTCTTATATTTTAAAAGAAGCTAAAAGAATGAGGAGGGAATTAGAAAATGAAGTTAAAACAGTCAGTTAAAAATATTGTTATTTTAGGTTTGTTTTATTTGGTTATAGCAGGAGGAATACTTATGCTAGGCTGGAGAATGAATCAATTAGAACAACAAAAAATGACTGATACACCTGGAACATATATCAGTCAAAACAAATGAATTTAATAAACAAAAATTCATTTAGATTATATCAAAAAAATGAATAAAAGTCAAAAATGGAAAGGAACAAGGATATGAAATCATATTTTAAAGAATTTAATTCTTTATACGGAAAGACTTATGAATTAGAAAATTTAATTGAATTATTAGAAGATTATTTTTATGAATACAAGTTAGATCAAAAAACTTATGAAAAAAATCAAATATTATGTACTGTAATTAAAGAAAAAATAACCAGTTTAGACGAAGAAATGGATAAATTTGTAAAAAGAATACTCAAAGAAGAAAGGGGAAAAGAAAATGATAATAAACACAGTCTTTAAAAGCAATTTTCAAACAGCACCTTATTTAGGGTATATAGATGAAATAAATACTTATTTTCTAGTTTTAAATCCTAAAAGAGACCATAGAAAAATCAAAAAAATAATGAAATGCGCAAAAGAAAAAATTAGAAAAGAACAGTTTTTAATTAAAAATATCAAGCCAAATGTTGTTTTTTCGGTAACAAGTTACGAAAAATACGTAGAAAGTGTGTAAAAAATGAAGATAGAAATTGATGGATCAACAATAAGTTTTATAACACATGAAATAGATAAAACTCGGGATTTGGTGGAAATATTAAATGATTTTGTTAGAAAATGCGATGACAAAAGAAGCATAGAATATTCTTCTTTAATTTCTATTGTTTGTCGTCAACTTGATTCAATAAATTATGAATTACAATCAATTTTGGCTAAAGCGAAAGAAAATACCACAGGTTCTAATTAAGAGGTGCTTATGAAATCGACAATTGAAGAAAAAATAGAAATTAAAGGGTTTACTTTTTATAGTAATTATTTCGATTTTTATAAAAATTTATCGGATAAAGAAAGGCTTAAATTAGCAGATGCAATTCTATTTTACATGTTTGAAAATAAAGAGCCAAACAATTTAAATGGAATGTTAACTGCAATTTGGACAAATATAAAGATGCCTTTAGATAATTCTAAAATTAATATAAAAAATGGCAAAAAAGGTGGTAGGCCAAAAACCGAAACAATAATCGAAGAAAAAGCGAATAAAAACCGAAATAATAACCCAAAAGAAACCGAAACAATAACCGAAGAAAAAGCGAAAACAAAAGCAAATAATATTTCTAATTTCTTTATTTCTAATTTCTTATTTCTAAATAATAATAAAAATAATAAAGAATTATTAGAAAATAAAGTAAATGAATGGTTTAAATATAAAATAGAAAGAAAAGATAAATATACAGAAACAGGTTTAAATACTTTACTTAAAAAAATAGAAAAAGCAACTGAGAAATATGGAGTAGAAAGAGTTATCGAATTAATTGACGAAAGTATGGCTAATAATTATCAGGGAATTATTTTTGATAAGTTAGAAAAAATAGCTCCGAAAAGTAATGGCAAAGTAGAAGCTATTAGAGAATATACAGATGAGCAAGGAGATCAATGGCAAGAATTAAGTAATGGCAAACGAATTTATATGGGGAGAAAGAAATGAAACAAGAAGAAATAGTAGAACGTGAGTTTTTATCAATACTTGTTTTAAATCCAAAAATAGGTTTTGACTTACTACAAATCAAACCAAAGTATTTACAAAATCCTAAAAACAAATTACTCATGGAAGCAATTATGAAATCTTACAAAGAACATGGTGTAGTCGATATTTCACAACTTGTAGCGTATAGTCCACATATAACACCTGAACTTGTTACCGATGTAATCACAGACGATTATTTACCACTTACAAACATGAGAAAACAATTTATGGTTTGTCAGATTGAAATTTTGAATCGATATAAGAAAAAAGTAATCAACGACTTGTTACAGAAAATGAACAAAGGAGAAATGTCATGTGATGATTATTTAAAAAATATGGCGATCATTAATGAAATTGAAATCAAAGTATCAAGTGATTATCTTACTTTTGAGGAATTAGAAGAAAATATCAAAGATGAAAAATGTCGGATTATACTTAATAATTTTCAGGATTTAAACTCAATGCTAGAACTTTCTAAAGGGGATTTTCTAACAATTGGCGCTAATACGGGAGCAGGAAAAAGTGGACTGTTACTAAACTTAATGAACGACTTAATGGGAAGATATCAATGTATTTATTTCAACATGGAAATGAATAAAAGTACGATATACAAAAGAATGATATCCATTAGAGCTGATGTTCCAATTTATAACATTGAAAAGGACACGAGCGATTATCAAAAAGAACTTATCCAAAAAGCTATGAAGTCAATCGTTGAAAGTAAAGTAATTGTGGAACATAAAGCAACTTACATTGACGAAATTAAAAACGTTTTAAAGGTTTGTAAAAAGGACGGTACACATACAGTTTTATTCTTAGATCACATTGGAATTATTAAGAGTCGGGGCAACAAATCGCAGTATGAACAAATGACAGATATTGCTAAGCAGTTAAGGCAGATATGTTTAGACTATGACTGCACTATTATTGCTGCATGTCAGTTAAATAGAAGTTCCTATAGTGCTGATGAGTTAAGCTTATCAATGCTAAAAGACAGTGGAGAATTAGAAAATAGTTCGAGCAAGGTAATACTCTTATATCGCGATAAAGAAGACAAAAAAGAACAACCTGACAGCTATAAGGCGAAAATGATTCTTTCAATCGAAAAAAATAGAAATGGAAAGTTAGGACAAGTTATTTGCGAATATGACAAAACAAAACAAATTTTTAAGGAGGTAACCAAATGGAACTAAAAATGACTAGTGAGGAAGTAGAACTATTAAAGGCTTGTTTATTACATACTTTAGTAATCGAAAAGAAAAATAATCGTGAAAACGGAGAAGTTTATCAATTCGCTAAGAAGAAATTAGAGGAACTAAAATGCAAGAAATAAGCTATGAAATCCAAAGACATAAAGAGTCTGGAGAATGGGTGTTGTGGAAAATAATAGAAACAGAATACGAAGACCATGGAGGATTAAGTACTAAAAAAATAATTAGTGGACCAAAAAAAGAATGTCAAAAAAAATTGGAGGAGATAAAGAAAAATGACAAAAGACGAAGAGATAAGAATGTTAAAAAATGATTTATATTTACAGTCTAAGAAAATAAAAAAGCTTGAGAGTGAAAAGAAAGAACTTATGAAGCAATTAAAAGAATGTGAAAAAAGCAGAGATTTTTGGAAGGATGCTTATATGAGAACGAAAGGAGATCGTTAAGAATGGAATATCAAACTGGAGAAACTAAAGTATGTGGGACAATAACTGTTAACTACAAATTTACCGATTCATTTTCAAAGAATAGTGATAAAGAATACATGGAAAATTATATCAGAAATCACCCAACAGAATTTTTACAAGAACTAGACGAAGTTGTAGATGTAGATGTAATTATATACGACGAAGACGA
>CALVOL010000087.1 GCA_944350285.1 uncultured Bacilli bacterium
GCTCCTATACTGATCAAGCCTATTAGTAAAATAAGAGTTATAAAGAGAAACAGGTTCCTTTTTTGTTTAAAGAACCCTAAAAACTTTTGCCTGTTCATTGCGATCTCCTACTTTCTATCAATATTCTACTATAGATTTTTTTAATTGTCTAATTCAATTTAAAGACTTTCTCTTTTTTTATTTTGTTTCTCTATAAATACTATATTTTATATTTACCAAAAGAAAAAAAGAATGAACTACATCATCACTCTTTTATCTAAAAAATACAACATATCCTAAAAACAAAAGATAAATCACCGATACAATGATACCGTTTATTCGTGACTGCTTATCTTCCGTTTTTTGAACTCCTAAAGCCATAGCGATTAAAAAACCTCCAATAAGTCCACCAATATGAGCCGCATTGTCAATACCACTTACCACAAATCCTAAAAATAAATTTAATACAATAATAGGAATAATTTGGTTTCTTAAAATACTTCCCAAATATAAGCGATAGTGCCATCCAAAATATACCAATGCTCCCAATAAGCCAAACAATGCCCCAGAAGCTCCAACACTAATAGTATATGGATTTAGAATACAACTCATTAAACTAGCACTAATCATACTAAAGAAATAAATTGCTAAAAACTTCCACTTTCCTACAAAGTTTTCAAGTTGCGTACCAATTAAATACAAAGAATACATATTAAAAAGTAAATGTAAAAATCCACTATGAACAAAACCAGCCGTAATAAGACGCCAAAACTGTCCATTTTGAACAAGCACACTATTTAAAGCTCCGAATTGTAACAAGACCCCACCTGTGATATTTGCTCTAGAAAATGCAAACATCGCAAAAAACACAATAATATTTATTAAAATCAAAATGCTTGTTACGATAATTTTTTTGGGTTTAAAAATACTTTCATAAACTCTATTTTCTTTTTCTGTTTTTTCGTTAATATCATTTGTAACATCAATCATTAAATCCAACCCTTGTTCATCAAGCATTTTTTGATTAATATCCGGAAATGTTTCCAAAATATTTTTTTCTTTAATTCGCTTAACATTTTTAAGATTTACTGAATCAATATTTTTAGTATTCTCTAATTGCACATTTTCATTAACATCTAATAATATATTTAAAGCATTCATACTCCAAGCAAGTGTTTTTCTTTTGACTTGATGCATAACATTTCTTAGCTTAATTAAATCAACTTCATATTGTTCTTTATTATGAATATAATTTGCATTAATACGAATAATCTTATACGGTCCATCCTGATTTTGTAACCATATTTCATCTTTTACACCGTTTACTACAATAGGACTATAATTTTCTTCAGTAATAAAATAATGAACGAGACGCATTATCATTTCATCTTTTTTATTCATTAATACTGCCATATTTTTCCCTCCACTCATAATATTTTAACCTAAAACATAAAATTAGTAAAGAGGTGGGAAAATGTTTTACTTATATGCAGTACTACTCGTAACATTTTGTATTAGCATTCCGGTAATTAAAGTATTTTTAAAAGCAAATGAAACACACGATTTACTCTTTCTCATTTTAACAAACGGCATTTTTTTAATCAGTACAACTCTCTTTCATTTTTATTTTCAAGATAAAATTTTAACGATTATTTCTAGTTTTTTTCTTCTTGGCTATAGCATTTTCTTGATTTTACAATTAAAAAAAGAAACTGGAAAATTCGAGTTTCTAGAATTGCCATACTTTCTTTTTACTTTAGGATTATTTGTTAGTCTCTTCTTTCTCTAACTCATCTAAAAAATCTTGAAATTCCTTCGGTAAAGGACATGAAAAAGAAAGAGTTTTATGAGTGCTTGGAGAAGTAAAGGTAATCTCGCTGGAATGCAAGAATTGGCCAAATGTTGTGGCCTCTTTTTTATTGTAGACTGGATCATTATAGATTGGGTATCCTATATAAGCCATATGTACACGAATTTGGTGAGTTCTACCCGTCTCTAATTCACACTCTACTAAAGTATATTTTTGATATCTTTTTAACACATGAACATGGGTTACAGCATGTTTACTATTTTCGGCAGTAACAGACATTTGTTTACGATAGATTTTATCTCTACCAATTGGAGCATCAATCGTAATATGATTATGTTGTAATACCCCACACACTAATGCAATGTATTTTCGTTTAATCCTTTTATTTTTAAAATCTTCTGCTAAAATGGCATGAGCTTGATTATTTTTCGCCACTAAAATAAGACCAGAAGTATCTTTATCGATGCGATGTACTATCCCAGGTCGAATCTCGCCATTACAATCACTTAATTCATTTGTGTAATAAAGTAAAGCATTGACCATTGTATGCGAAAAATTTCCACTTCCCGGATGGACAACCATACCAGAAGGTTTGTTAATTAGTATGACATCATCATCTTCATAAACAATATCTAACGGAATATTTTCTGGTTCCAAATCCATTTCTTCTTCATACATTTTGACAACCTGAACTTCATCGCCAAAAGACATCTTATTAGCAGGTTTAGAAACATTTCCATTTAACAAAACACAACCCTCTTGAATCATTTTACTCGCAAGAGTTCTAGAAATATCTAACTCTTCACTTAAGAATTTGTCAAATCTTTCTTTTTCTTCGTTTTGATACTTGATTGTTTCCATGACTCTTATCCCCCTTCCAAATCACTATCATCAAAAGCACTGCTCCAATAACAATAAACATATCCGCAAAATTAAACACTGGAAATTGATATTCAAAAATAGTAAATTTCAAAAAATCCTTTACATAATGAAAAATCATTCGATCTAATAAATTACCTATAATACCTGCATACAAAAGAATATAAGAAATACTTTTAAGCCGACTTTTTGGTACAGTTGGATACATCATAACAAGTGCAAACATTACAAATAAACTAATGACAATTAAAAAAATAACATTTCCGCTAAAAATACTCCACGCAGCTCCCGTATTTGTTACAAACTCAAGTTCAAAAAAATTAGGAATAACGGTAATAGACCCTTGAGCCAAAACACTTTCCATCCAAGCTTTACTCCCCTGGTCAATGATCAACAAGAGAATAATCGCAAGCATTTCTCTTTTTTTTAATCTTTCTATGTCTGCAGTTTTTTCTTTCATTTTTCCTCACAAAAGTATTCTATCAAAAAAAGTGAAAACTCACAAGTATCACTTCATAACTACAACTAAGCCCTCATAGCTTTCTTTCGCTCGTTGCAAATTATCTAAACTACCATCCATAAATCTCTTACCTTGAGGACTATTCAAAAAATTTTCTAATTTTTTTCGTAAAGCATCTAAATTCTTTTCAATAATAAATTTATATTCTTTAATAGAATGAAGAAAATAATCTTTTAACTCCTCTTTTTCTTCCGGACAAAAAGACGCTCTCTCTATTCTCTCTTCTTCTACATACACCGGTTTTTTATCTACCATTTTTAAATGCAAACAAACCTTTTTGATAGAATATTCTTGAAGGGAAATACTTTTTCTTTTTAGTACCGTCTCGCCTCCAAAACTACCATAAGAAAACATCGCTAACACTTCATAAGGAAGTTCTATTTTTACCGCATACAAAATAGGACTTACTACATTTCCTAAACTAATTTCTTCAATACTAGGAATTCCCGCAAAGAAAAATAGAGAACGTGTAGAAAACTTTTTATTTTCACATATCTTATCGATTACTTTTTCACGACCAATAAAATACAGTCCATCATGATAAGCTTTCTTTAAAACTTCTCGTGATAACAAAATTGGATCTTGAAAAGCTCGTTCTCCATACATAAATTTTAATTGATAATCTGTTAATAGGATATGTATATCCATATCATCACCCTGTCTACTCTAATAACAGTATAGTATATTTTGATTAAAATTACAAATTTCTAGGCCATTTTTTCATAAAAAA
>CALVOL010000088.1 GCA_944350285.1 uncultured Bacilli bacterium
TGAATTTGTTCTCCATTATATCGAATAGAGTAAGTAACATCTTTTGTACCAGTTGTCGAAGTATCTACATTAGAAGCAGTGATAGTAGCATCTTTTGTAACATCTTCCTTATTATAGGTAACACTAACAGCATTTTTCGCATTAAAGGTAGATCCCTGTTCTACACAAATAGTAGAAGCAGTAGCTTCAAGTCCAGGACCGGTATTTTCTACAGACGCTTTAATCTCAATTCCATCGGATTGATTTGTTTTAAAAATACTATAAGCTGTTTTAATAACGAAAGTATAATCTCCACCAGTCGGAGCAGTATACTTGTAATTTGTATCCTGTGTCCAGCCAAGACTAGTTAAATTACCATTACTGTCTTTCAGATACACTTGATATCCTAAAGTACCGATAGAAGAAGTTAGAGTATTATTGTATATTCGCATGTATTCCGTTTCAAATAACTGATAACTATAACTATAATTCTTTTTCCAATTACTGAAATAATTAGATAGTTCTGATCGAATTGTATCAGTATTTAACGCACTCGGTGTTGGAGCACTATCCCAACTAAGTGTTACTGTATTTTCTGAAACTGTCCCTTTTCCATTGGAAGCATTATCCAATTTTGCATATCTTGTGGATGTTTCGCTTGGCTCGGTTCCTTCTTTAAATAAAGCAGTATATTTCATATTATCTGGTGTATATTCGCTTGCTTTTTTAGTTGGCAATGTATTAGCTTCCACCGTAACACTAACAACCGAACTAGGACGTTCAAACTTCGTAGTATCAGTTAAAATATTATTAGCTAAATAAGCACTAATTTGACCTCGTGTTCCAGAACCAGTACTACTAGTTAAGTAATGGTTACTATCCATATCAACTTTATCATATCCATACCACATAGAAATAGAGTATTTTGTATTATAAGTATTAACCCAGTGATCAGGGGTTGCATAAACACTAACACCTTTTTGAGAAGCAGTGGCAGAATCAATATTTGTCGTTCCAGATTTTGATGCAATACTTCCTCTTAAACTAGAGTTAATAGAACCACCAACACCATTACTTGTCGCTTGAAGTAAAATATCAGTAATCATATAAGCTGTTTCTTCACTCATTGCTTTAACCATTTCATATTTATATTCAATGGTTTCCTCTGTTTGATTATTTACTAGTTTATAATAAGAGTATGGTTCGATATAATATCCACCTCTCGAGAAAGCAGCGTATGCAGCAGAACTCTCAAGCGGCGTAAGACCATATAAGAATCCCCCGATACTCATGGATTGTAAGATACCATCTTCCCCGTAATTATCTTCATCAATTCCCAAATTATTTAAGAATGTTTCAATATTTTTCGGATCAAGTTGATGGAAAGCTTGTAGTGCAGTAGTGTTACGAGAAACAGCCAATGCATTTTTCATAGTCATAATACCTTCATAAGAGTTATCCCAGTTATTAATAACTGTTCCATCATTATAAGTGTATCGAAAATCAACAAACATCTGTCCTGAAGAAGCATTATTGTATTCAATCAAAGGACCATAATCCACAAGTGGTTTTGCAGTAGATCCAGGTTGTGTTCTAAATCCTTCGCCACTTGCGCGGTTATTTCCGTGTCCTACATAATTTCTTCCAGGAGCAAGTCCGGATATAGAACCATCTTCTACAGAGGTAATCGCTGCTGCGACTTGAATTAAATCATCTCTCCAAGTAACGACGCCCCCATTTTGTAAATTGATTAAAACATCTTGAATACTCTTATCGAAAGTCGTATATACTTGATAACTTTGACTATAAATGCTGATACCTTCTCTTTCTTTAATATCTTCTACTACATAATCGACAAGAACCTGATAGGCGAATGAAGAACTAGAATCTGATTGAGCTACAACTAAACTTCGCACATCAATACTTTGCGCATCTTTCATTTCTTGTTCCGTAATATAACCATGACGATTCATTAAGCTAAGAACAGTATTTTTTCTATCATTGGCATTTTCAGGATTCGTATATGGGTTATAAACTAAAGGATTATTAGCCATTCCTACAAGCAGTGCACATTCTGGTAAAGAAAGATCAGAAACACTTTTTCCAAAGAAGTATTGACTTGCTTGTTCTACACCATAAGTACCACCAGTAGTGTTTCCACCACCTGCAAACCACCAAGAATTTAAATACATTTCAATAATTTGTTCTTTGGTATAATTTTTTTCTATTTTAAAGACAGCCATATAAATATCTTTAAACTTTCGGATAATTCCTGTAATACCTGTCGCGTCGTCTCCATTAAATTTATTCTTAGCAATTTGCATCGATAGAGTAGAAGCTCCACCGGCATCACTATTACCCGCGAGTTGTCCAAGACTTGCTACAAAGAATCTTGCTGCATCAAATCCTTGGTGTTGAAAAAATCTAGCATCTTCTGTTGCTACAAGAGCATCTACTAAAACTTGAGGGAAATCTTCATAGTTTTTAAGTTCACGATTCTCACTTCCGAACCGTGTCATCTCCGTTCCATCTTTCCAATAAATAATAGAAGCTTCTTGATTATAAAGCTTATCTTCAGAAAACTCTGGTGAAGTAAAAACAATGTATAAACAGAATGCAATAAAGATAGAAGCAAGTCCAATTCCAATAGTGATTAAAGAAATACCGATAATATTACCAATTCTTTTTCTTTTCTTTTTCTCGCTTTTCTTTTTCTTTCCTTGTTTATCAACTTGTATCTTTTCTTTTTCTTCCTGAACACTTTTTTTAATATCTTTAACACTTTTTAATTTCAATTTCTTCTTTGCCATCACATTTCTCCTTTTAAATATTCTTGATCAATGATTTTTAAATAATCAATCGAAGGCTGATAAGCCTCTTGAAGTACAATTCCATGTTTCTGTATATAGGAATAAGGAATACTTTTGCGGTTATTTTCATCTAGAAAACAAACTAAATCTTCTCCCTTTAAAAAATAAATTTGTTGATTCATTTTGAGAATAATAAAACAAATGCCTCCATGTTCAAGAACTCTTCTAATATATTTTAGCTGATGTTCATGAAAGTTTGCTAAAGGAAAAGAAGTCTTGCTTTGTGTTTCTTTCGCTTCAAATTCTACATAATGGCCTTTATAAATACCATTATAATCTAATGTAGATTGAGCCTTAAAATAACCATTTTTAATAATTCTTCCATGATTGGTATAAACAGCTTCACTGATACCAATAGGGGTGGGCTTTTTAAAAATTAATGCCATATCTTTTTCATTATAATATTCATTGGTTTCATTGAGTAAACTTTCTAAAGCCATACCTCGATTAGCATAACTAATAGGCTTATGAGCTGCCTTTTTAATATTATTGGGATAGAGCATACTAAAACCACCTAATAACATTATACTATAAAAATGTTTTTTTTAAAAGTTTTCAAGTCTTCAAGAAAAATTAATTGACATATCTTGTCGAATAGCAAGCAAAAATTTTACAGAAGCTTTATACTAAATATGGTGATAATATGATTCCATGTGATACAATAATGAATTCTTTAATAGAAAAAATAGGAGAAGCAGACTTGCAAATAGTAGAACTTGCTTTAAAAGAAAAAATAAAAGAAGAAATAGAAAAGCCAAAAAGCAAAAAAATATCTTAATATATCATATATTTAGTATAACGCTTAAATAGAACAAGCAGCTTTAAAAAAAATAAGCTGTTTTTTCGCATAGTTTCAGTAATTTACCAAACATAGCCAATTGACAAAATCGCCTTTGATTGATATGATTATTGCGAAGAGAAGGTGATTGTGTGTTAA
>CALVOL010000089.1 GCA_944350285.1 uncultured Bacilli bacterium
GTTTGTATTTTTAAGTGGGGGAAAGCATCCATAATTCTTTTTTCTAAACGCATTTTAGAAGTTTGAATTTGTTTTTTGACTAGCTTTTTAATTCTTTCTGTATCATCTCTTGGGATTATTTGCTTTTGTTCGATATTCTTGCATAAGTTTTTGAATGTATTCATCATTTTAAAGGAAATAATCGTGTCAATGAGTAACCCAATTACTAATATACTTGCTAAGACGATAGTAAATGTTTCATTCCAAGAATTGAAAAGATTTAAGAAAAATGGATTTGCTACATACATTAGAAACATTCCAAATATTCCGAATGGAACCATGGTTTCTAAACAGATACGACCATTAATGTTGAATTTTTTGTTTGAATAATCCCACCATCTAGTATGGAACAATTTTTCTAAATAGAAACTTGTGAAATATTCCAAAATAGAACAGAGTAGAATAATCATGATAAATAGAACAAGTGGATCATTTAGATATTTTTGTAGTAAAAGTTGCATTAATAGGGCTCCCCATCCATAGATAGGGCAATAAGGCCCGATTAAGAAGCCACGATTGATGAATTTATGGTCACTTATTAATTTACAAATTACTTCTAAACACCATCCTAAAAAGGAATAAGTCATAAATAATAAACAATATACTGCTACTACATGTATTATATTTCTTCACCCATTCTTATTATAGAATCTTGTCAACATCTTGTCAACAGACTATCTTTTGATGATTTTTTTTGCTTGTTTCTTGTATAATAAATATAGAAAGGCAGGTTATAATATGGGTAAAAAAGGAAAAACTGTTGCAGCAATTCTTGGAGGTGCAGCGATTGGAGCAGGATTAGGAATTTTATTTGCTCCGAAAAGTGGAAAGGAAACACGTGCTGAATTAAAAGCAAAAATGGATGATTTAATTTCAAAAGCTAAAGAAATTGATATGGATGATGTCAGAGCATATGTTGTGCAAAAGACAGAAGAAATTGAAGCTGCTTTAAAAGATTTAGATAAAGAAAAGGTTCTTAAAATTGCTAAGAAAAAAGCAAAAGACATTCAAAAAGCAGCGACTGATTTAATGAACTATGTCAAAGAAAAGGGAGAACCAGTTTTAACGGATGCGGCTGAAGCTGTTCGTTTAAAAGCTATTGATGTTACAAAGAACGTATTAGAAAAATTAGAAAACCCAAAAACTGCAACAAAGGAAGCTTAAAGATCTTTCAAAGAGGTCTTTTTTTCTTTTTTTAGAGAAATTTGCAAATAGAAAACATTTGTGGTATAATTTTTTTTATGAAGTGGTACGTTTGTATTACTTTTTTTTCTTAAAGGAGAGATTTTGTTAAATATGAATTTAACTCAGTATTATAAATATGAGTACGCAAAGGATATGCTTGAAAGTGAGTTGCGTATTTTAATCAAGGAATTTGAAAGAAAGCATGGGTATACACCAGTAGAACATTTAAAGTCAAGAATGAAATCTAGTGAAAGCATTTCTCGTAAATTAATAAAAAAAGGATATGAAGTTACTGAGGAAAATGCTTATAAATATATTGACGATATTGTGGGGGTTCGAATTGTTGTGTCTTTTTTAAGTGATGTGTATGACGTTGTTTCTTTAATTGCAAGTTCTACTAATTTGCTTGTTAAGGAAAGAAAGGATTATATTCGAAGTCCAAAGTCTTCGGGGTATTCTAGTTATCATTTAAAGGTTTTAGTGCCTGTTTATTTACAAGATTATGTGGAATATGTACCAGCGGAAATTCAAGTCAGAACTGTTGCGATGGATTTCTGGGCTAGTTTGGACCATAAAATTCGTTATAAATTCCAAGAGGAAATTCCTTCTGAAGTGCAAGCAAATATGCAAGATTATGCATTGGATATTCAGGAACTTGACCGTAAAATGTATGAGATTAATAAAATTATGAGTAAGTATGAGAAAGATTTGAATGAAAAAGAAAATCATTAGAAAAGGGTAGTATTATGAGGCAACAAGATATAGAAAACCTTGTTTTGTGGTATCAAAAAAATAAACGAGATTTGCCATGGAGACATACGAAAGATGCTTATAAAATTTGGATTTCTGAAATTATGTTACAGCAAACGAGGGTCGAAGCAGTGAAGCGTTATTATGAAGTATTTCTTAAATCTTTGCCTACTGTGTATGACTTAGCTCAAGTTAGTGATGATGAACTATTGAAGCTTTGGGAAGGGCTAGGGTACTATAGCCGGGCTCGTAATTTGAAGAAATGTGCGAGTGAGTTAGTTCGAAGTTATCAAGGGGTTCTTCCTGATGATGAAAAGGAACTTCTTTCGTTGCCTGGTATTGGGGAGTATACGGCAGGAGCGATTTTGTCGATTGCTTATTTAAAGCCTGTTCCAGCGATTGACGGGAATGTCATGCGTGTGTTATCGCGGGTTTATGAAGATGAGAGGGATATGTTAAGTTCGCAAGTTCGTAAGGAATATAGTGAAATTTTGAGAAAATTTATAAAAAAGTATCCTCCAGATGATTTTACACAGAGTTTTATAGAACTTGGGGCGGTGGTTTGTGTGCCGAATGGAACTCCTTTATGTGAAGAATGTCCTCTTAAAAGGTGTTGCAAGGCTCATCGTCATCATAAGGAACTTCTTTATCCAGTGAAAAGTGCAAAGAAGCCACGGAGAATAATTTCAAAAACCGTTTTTGTTTTTGAGTATTGTGGACGTTATTCTATTTTGAAAAAAGAGGAAGGATTACTTTCTGGTACGTATGAATTTCCTAATGTTGATGAAAAAATGTGTCAAGATGATGTCAAAAAATATTTGGCTCAACAAGGGTGTTCTTTTTCTAAAATTGTATCTCTTGGTGAATTTAAACATATTTTTTCTCATTTAGAATGGCATATGAATGCTTATGTTATCTCTCTTCAAAAGCCTTTTAAGGATTATTTATATGTTGGATTAGAAGAAATAAAAATGAATTATTCTATTCCATCTGCTTTTCAGAAAATCTTAGAGAAAATCTAGTAAAGAATAGATTTTTTTGGTATACTTTTGTACATGTAAAGGAATGATGTTATGCAGGCTTGGATTATTGAAATTATGAACCAATTTGGTTATTTGGGAATTTTTTTGTTGATTGCTATTGAAAATATATTTCCACCAATTCCATCTGAAGTGATTTTGCTCTTTGGTGGATTTATGTCTACTTATACTAATATGCATATTGTAGGAATTATTATTGCTTCAACTTTAGGTTCTCTTGTTGGGGCTTATGCTTTGTATTTTATTGGTAAAATTTTTAACAAGGAACGTTTAAAGAAAATTGTTCGTGGTAAAATTGGTAAAGTTCTAAGGCTCAAGGAAAAAGATATTGATATGGCGGACGAATGGTTTGATAAAAAGGGAAATAAAACCGTATTTTTTTGCCGGTTTATTCCAATTGTTCGTAGTTTGATTTCTATTCCAGCTGGTATGAGTGAAATGCCTCTTGGGAAGTTTACTTTGTATACGGTGGTAGGTTCTCTTATTTGGAATACGGTTTTATCGATTGCAGGTCAAACAGTTGGTGCAAATTGGGAATCGATACTAGCTATTTTTGAACAATATTCTCATATTGCTGCGATTGTACTTGTTATTCTTGGTGTTGGTGCGATCGTGTGGTTTTATAGTAAGAAAAGAACGAAAAAGTCAAAAACAAAATAGGAAAGTGAAATCCTATTTTTTTAATGTGTTTTTGTGATTGATTTCTTCGCAG
>CALVOL010000090.1 GCA_944350285.1 uncultured Bacilli bacterium
CAGAAATATCCTGAACTGCTTCTTTTGGAAACGGAATGTTGCTCAGCATTTGAGCCTTATCAAAAAGAGACTTGGCTTTCTTCTGCTGAATATTATTTAGGAGAAATTCTTGGAATATGCGACATGGATTAAATGCGTTTCTTGATTGGAACATTCTGTTGGATTTTCATGGTGGACCTAATCATAAGAATAATTTTTGTAAAAGTCCTATTCTTTTGAATGAAAGTGAGACGGATTATATCAAAACTCCTATTTATTATTATTTAAAACATCTAGCCTTAATCCCTATTCATTCTAGGGTCATTGAACATAGTATTTATGATGAAAACTTAAGTACTATTGTATGTGAGTCTAAAGAGCAAGATCTTTATTTTGTGCTTCTTAATCGTTCTAATCAGGTAAAAGAAATTTGTATTCTTATTGATGGGCAATTGTTACAATTTTTTTTAGCTCCTCACTCTATTGTTACTTATATTTCAAAAAAAGAAAAGCCACGGCAGTGACTTTTTTATTTGGCTTCTTCTTGAGCACGAGACTCACGAATGACAATAATTTTGATTGTACCAGGATATTGCATTTCGCTTTCGATTTTTTCTTTCATATCACGGGCGATTTTGTAAGAGGTAGTGTCATCGACTTCTTCTGGTTTCACCATAACTCTTACTTCACGACCAGCTTGCATTGCGTAAGTTTTTTCAACTCCTTCGAAGGAATTTCCTATTTCTTCTAGTTGTTCTAATCTTTTAATGTAGTTATCTAAAGAGTCATTTCTAGCACCCGGACGGGCAGCTGATAATGTGTCGGCTACTTGTACTAATGAAGAAATAACACTTGTTTGTTCGCAACCACCATGATGGGAAGCAATCGCGTTTAGAACAACTTCGTCTTCATGATATTTTTTAGCAATATCGACACCGATATCAACATGACTTCCTTCCATTTCATAATCGATGGATTTTCCAATATCATGTAGTAATCCTGCTCGCTTTGCTAAGATGATGTTTTCCCCTAGTTCTCCAGCCATCAATCCACATAGTTCGGCAACTTCCATTGAGTGTTTTAAAGCATTTTGACCATAGCTTGTTCTAAAATGAAGTTTACCAATTAAGTTTACTAATTCTGGGTCTACTTTTGAAATCCCTAGTTGATAGCAAGCGTTGTTTCCTAGTTCTGTAATCTTGTTGTTCATATCTTTTGATACTCGGTCATAGATTTCTTCAATCCGTGATGGATGAATACGGCCATCTTTGATTAATGTTTCAATCGTTATTTTGGCAATTTCTCTTCGTAATGGGTCAAATGAAGACACGACAATTGCTTCTGGGGTATCATCAATAATTAAATCGACACCTGTCACAGACTCAATCGTTCTGATATTTCTTCCTTCACGACCAATTAAACGGCCTTTCATTTCATCGTTTGGTAATTCAATCGTACTTACTGTCTGTTCTGTTGCAACATCTTCTGAATAACGTTGCATCGATTCAACAATAATATTTTTTGCATATTCATGCGCTGTTAATTTTGCTTCACTTTCTTTTTCACGGATAAACTCCGCAATTTCTCCAGCCATCTCGGCCTCACAACGTTTCATAATTAAATCATGAGCACGTTCTTTACTGAATTTTGCGATTTTTTCTAACCGCGACATTTCTTCTTTTAAAAGTTCATCTAACTTTTCGTTCTTGGTTTGTAATTCTGTTTGTTTTGCTAATAAATTGTTTTCTTTTTCTTCTAATGTCATTTCTCTTTTTTGTAACATACTATCTCGTTTATCTAAGTTATTTTCACGTTGTAATAATCGTTCTTCTGACTCTTTTATTTCTGCTTTTTTTTCTTTGATTTCTTTATCTGCTTCTTGTTTTAATTTATAACTTTCTTCTTTTAATTCTAATAAACGATCTCTTTTTTGTTTTTCTGCTTCTTTTTTTGCTTCTTCTAATAATTTATTAGCTTTTTGTGATATTCCGTTTCCTTTGAAATATATAAATAGGGATACAACCCCTACTCCAGAAATTAAACCAATGAGCAAAGTTATGATGGGTAGATTAAAAAATTCCATAACTTCTCTCCTCACTATTTCATTTATAGAAAATTAATGTAATTATTAAATATCTACATATTTATTATATAGGAGATTTGTCATATTTACAAGAATAACCCGAAATTTTATTTTTTAGTTATTTCTCACATTGTATAAAATAATGGCCTTTTCATATTTTTTCAAAGAAAAAGTTGCTCATTTTAGCAACGATTTTATTTTTCTTTGTTTTCTGTTTTTTCGGCAGTTTTAAAACCATAATGTTCTCTTACTTTGGTTTCGATTTCTTTCGCTAATTCTTTGTTTTCTTTAAGTGTTAGTTTGACATTTTCTCTTCCTTGGCCAATTTTCTCACCATTATAAGAGTACCAAGCACCTGATTTGTCGACAATGTTTAAATCTGATGCAATATCGATTAATTCGCCTTCTCTTGATACACCTTCGCCATACATGATATCGACAGAAGCAGTTTTGAATGGTGGTGCTACTTTGTTTTTAACCACTTTGACATTTGTTTTGTTTCCAATCACTTGGTCGCCTACTTTAATTTGTTCCCCACGACGAACATCTAAACGCACTGTGGCATAGAACTTTAGGGCTCTACCACCCGGAGTTGTTTCTGGATTACCAAACATCACACCAACTTTTTCTCTTAATTGGTTAATAAAAATCGCGGTTGTTTTGGTTTTGTTAATCGTTCCTGATAATTTTCTTAGGGCTTGACTCATTAAACGCGCTTGTAATCCTACATGGCTATCGCCCATGTCACCATCAATTTCTGCTTGTGGGACTAAGGCAGCAACGGAGTCAATTACTATAATATTAACAGCTTCACTTCGAACTAAAGCCTCACAAATTTCTAAAGCTTGTTCCCCTGTATCTGGTTGGGATAGTAATAGTTCGTTAATGTCTACTCCTAAGTTTTTGGCATATACAGGGTCTAGTGCATGTTCTGCATCAATAAATGCTGCTCTTCCTCCTGTTTTTTGGACTTCTGCAATGGCTTGAAGAGCAAAGGTTGTTTTACCAGAAGACTCTGGTCCATAAATTTCAATAATTCTTCCTTTAGGATATCCGCCTACTCCTAAAGCTATATCCAATGCTAGGGAACCACTTGATGTGACATCAATTTCCATGTGTTCTCCACTACCAAGTTTCATAATTGCACCTTTACCAAATTGTTTTTCTATATCGGCAAGGACTTGTTCTAATGCTTTGTCTTTATCTTTTGTATCTTTTGTTGATTTCATATTTTTCCTCCATATTTCTCGTTCAATACCATTTTATAATAGGAAATATCGTTTGTCAATACTTTTTACGAACAAATGTATCTGTATAACTTTTTTTGCAAATTTTTAAAATCTGTATACTAATTTCTATATTTCTGCATGGAAATTTTGGCCAAAAAAAAGAAATGGAATTAATCCAATTTAATTTTATCTTTGCAATTTATAAAATACATAACTCCAGATACGACAGAAAGGATTGTTGCAATATAAATCAATATGTCGGCAACGTAAATTCCATACACTTCAAATGGTAAGTTATAGAAGAGCATCAATGATAATCCTACCATCATGAAAATTGTTTTTACTTTTCCCCATTTGCTTGCTTTGATAATCACTTTGTTTTTTGCTGACAATGCTCTTAGGGCATCTACTGCGATATCCCGTGT
>CALVOL010000091.1 GCA_944350285.1 uncultured Bacilli bacterium
AATATGATAGTCGAGAAATGTCCGTGTTTATTGATGGAGTAGTTCAAGAATGTAGAAATTTAGGAATAGAAACATTAGAAGATTTAGAAATAAAAGAGATGATAAAGGAGATGGAAAAGATATGAATCAAGTATTGTTAGTAGGGAGATTTGCTAGGGACGTTGATTTAAGAGCGACGGCAAATGGAACGGATGTGGCGAACTTTACAATTGCTGTTCCAAGACCATACAAAAATTTAGAAGGAAAATATGATGCAGATTTTATTAATTGTATTACATGGAAAAATCTTGCAAGAAATCTTGCAGAATATTGCAAAAAAGGGGATCTAGTTGGAATAAAAGGACACATACAAAATGTTAGTTATACTGACAGAGATGGAAATAAAATTTACAAAACAGAAATCATTGTAGATAATGTAACTTTCTTGTCAAATTCAAACAAAAAAGAAAAAACTACACAAAAGAACGAAGCACAAGTTGAACCGGTTAAGCAAGAAAGTGACCCATTCAAAGATTTCGGAGAGGAATTAGTTCTTAATGACGATGACTTGCCGTTTTAAGAAAAAGTGGGAGTAAGCTTATGAAAGCAAAAATTGAACTTTTTAATGATCATTTTGAGAATGCCAAACGTTATCAGTTGCCAAGAGCTCAATTAATAATTGCAGATATTCCATATAATTTAGGAAATAATGCTTATGCTAGCAATCCCAAATGGTACATAGATGGTGATAATAAAAATGGTGAAAGTAAGCTAGCCGGGAAGAGTTTTTTTGATACAGATAATGATTTTAAAATAAACAACTTTTTTGACTTTTGCACTAGATATTTAAAAAAAGAGCCTAAAGAAAAAGGACAGGCCCCTGCAATGATAATATTCTGTGCATTTGAGCAAATGCAAATGGTAATAGAGCAAGGAAAGAAACACGGTTTATCAAAAAGCTATCCGCTAGTTTTTATAAAGAATTTTTCTGCACAAGTTTTAAAGGCTAATATGAAAATTGTTGGCGCAACTGAATATGCGGTTGTTTTATATCGTGATAAACTGCCAAAATTTAATAATCATGGAAAAATGATTTTCAACTGGCTTTATTGGGAAAAAGATGGGAAAGAAATACCAAAAATACACCCAACCCAGAAACCAGTGAATTTATTAAAAAAACTAATAGAAATTTTTACTGATGAAAGCGATATAGTAATGGATCCTGTTGCAGGATCAGGGTCAACATTAAGAGCTTGTATGGAACTAAACCGTAGTTGTTATGGCTTTGAGATTAAAAAAAATTTTTATAAATTGGCTAAAGATAAAATGCTTTCTGATAGTTCAATATTGACTGTTAATAATCAAAAAATGAAACAAACAACAATATTCGATAATTTGGAAGGCAATGATGATTTAAGAAATGAGGTGGAATAATGGATAAAGAAACTATAAATTTTTTAAATAACATTGATTTTGAAAACAATGATGTAGTTTATAAAAAAATAGTTAATTTATTTGAAGAAAATCAAAAACAAAAAGAAGTAATAGATAAAGCAATAAATTGGACTAAAGAGTACATAAAGCAATGGGATTCAGAAGATGATGTGATTAGTGATATGGAAATTCTATTGAATATATTAAAAGAGACGGAATAAATGATATATGAAACAAGTATAACTAATCCTAAAAAACAATTAGAGTTTTACAAAGATTTATCGAAAGAATTACAGAAAGAAAATGAAAAACTAAAGAAACAGCTAGAAAATTGTTACTGCAATAGAACTGATTGTTCTAGCAGAATAAAAGATAGTAAACAATACGATAGCTTAGTGCAAAAAGTAAAGTCTCAGCAAAAAATGTTTATAGAGTATTTAGAAGAACCAATAAAAATAATAATAGAGGGAAACCCTACTAATATATCAGAATACACAGCAGGAAAATTAGATGCATTAAAAGAAACATTATCAAAATATAAAGAAATAATAGGAGAGAAAGATGAATAGAGAAATAAAATTTAGAGGGAAAAATGCTTTTTCAGGCAATTGGTTTTATGGCTTTTTGACTAAAGAAGACGAAAAATATTTTATAACAAAAAATAGTAGTGAATTTTATCAAGTAGATCAAAAAACTATCGGTCAGTGGACAGGTTTATATGACAAAAATGGCAAAGAAATCTATGAGGGAGATATTGTTATGTACGACAATGAATGGACTAAACCGAATGAAACGGGAGTTATTACTTGGAACAAAAATAATTCTAGCTTTCAAATCAAAGGGCATATACCAAGTTCTTCTATGAAGCATCTTAATCGAATGAAAGTAATAGGCAATATCTATGAAAGCGAGGTAACAAATGAATAAAGAAGAATTAATAAATTTATTGAATGTATTGGATTTTGAAGAAGTTAGAAGTATGACTTTAACTTATTATAAGAAGAAACCAAGCAAATACAATTATAATGATGAAGATTACAATCCAAAAACTATTTGTGTAGGAACGGATTTAGAAAAATTAATAATTGAAAATGCAGAATATTCAAGGCAAAGAGATAATGATATTTATAGAGAGCTTGAAATGATAAAAAGTGAGGTAACAAATGCTAAAGATAAGGTGTGAAGATGAATGAAGAACAGCAAAAAATTGTTCTTGAAAATCTACGATTGGTTACGCTAGTAATAAAAAAATTAAATGTGAACTATGATTTTAACGATCTAACAAGTATAGGATTGATTGGGCTATGTAAAGGGGCTAAATCTTTTGACCCTAGCAAGGGATACAAGGCAAGTACATATTTGACTCGGTGCATTCAAAATGAGATATTTTACTATTTTAGAAGCATTAGAAAACCTACAAACAACACAGTTTCAATTGATACTCATATAGCGGATAATTTGACGATTGAAGATACAATAGCCGATGATATAGATATCGAAGAAAATATGATAAAAAAAGACCAAATCAACATAGTAAAGATAGCTATGAATAATTTAAGCGAAAAAGAAAAAATCGTCATAGTTCATAGATACGAAATAGGCGGGTCCGAAAAATTAACACAAGAACAATTAGCAAAAAAACTTAATACAACGCAACCTAACATTTCAAGATTGCACAGTCGAGCAATCAAAAAAATTAAAAAATATATTGTAGAAAGTGAGTGATGGTATGAAAATAAAGATAATTGATTTGTTTAATAAAATTGTTAATAACGATGAAGTGCCAAAAAAGATAAGATATTTTGGAGAAATATATGAGTATTCAGAAGAAATGAAATTTTATTATCAAAACGGATTTTCTATGTACAGAGATTTTTTTACAGAAGGTAACTGTTTAAACGACGAAGTAGAAATTATAGAAGAAAAAGAAATAGAAAAAATACGTATGAATGGAAATTGCTTTTTTAGCGAAAGTATCGAGGCATGGATAAACAAAGAAAAATCGAGTGCTTATTGTGAATTTTTATCAAACAAAATTAATGAATTAGTAGATGAAGTAAATAAATTAAAAAAAGAAAAATAGGAGGTTGATTATGATAAGTCAAAGACATTTAACATTGGTTGAAGCTTGGAATGAGCTTAATAAGGTTTT
>CALVOL010000092.1 GCA_944350285.1 uncultured Bacilli bacterium
GGACTAACCGCTAGAGTAATCGCCCCATTTCCTTGATTAGTATTTGCCACGACTAAAGGTGTAGTAAAAGCATTAAGCCCACGATCTACGCATTCCACGGAAGCAAAAAAGCTTTTTAAATCAATACATAAAATATGTCGATAAATCTTTTCCATAAGAAGCCCCTTTCAAGAACCTTTGTTCGTATACATTATATCAAAGAGAAAAGTGGAAGACAATTGGTAAGTTGTGGTAAAATAGAAAAGACGGAATTTAAGTGGTGAGAATTATGCGAAATATTTTAAAAAAAATAATAAATTTTATTAAAAAAGCAATTCTAGTAATCATAAGCTTATTTGCAAATCTTTTTTTGCCAACCAAGAGAGAAGAAAAGAAAAAAGAATCTGTATCAAATAGCCAAAAAGAAACGACTAAAAAAGAGTTATCAGAAAAAACATCTAATCTTCCAACACCACCAGAAACGAAAGTGCTAGAAAATCAAACTTTAAAATTTGCAATGACTAAAGAGGAATTAGAAAAAGAATTAGAAAGTATTTTAAAAGACAATGCTCCAAGCTTGTTAAAAAAACTGAAAGCCAAAGACAAGGAAATAACAAAATGGCAAACAGAAACGATAAAAAAAATAAGTAAATTGATAGAACAAGAAGAAGTAAACAATATAGAAAGTGTACAAAAACATTTTGAAAAAGAAATAAAACAATACCAAGAAAAAGGTAAAATTCCAAAACAAGAATCAGTTTTAAACCAATCATCAGCTATACCTTTGCAAGCGAACATGAGTCAAAAAAGCGAAAAACTAACATCCTATGCTATAAACGATATAGAAAAACAGGATAAAATGCTTCAAAATATACCTATTCAAGGACAACAAATAAAAGTTGAAGAAGAGTTTCCGACCAAAAAAACTCTTATAACGGAACCTCCAAAAGTAGTTATGGAGACAACGGAGGAAGAAACGAAAAACTTGACTGTAGGAGAAACTTTACCACTAGCAACAGAAATGAAAATTCCTGATCCTCCAGTACTAGAACCAGAAAAAAAAGAGCATAAAGAAATATCAGCAGTTCCAATCACTAAAGAACAAAAAGATTCTAGAAAAATCAAAGAGCCCCAAAAAGAAAAAATAACACTCGATTTAGGAAAGATAGAAAAAGAAACAAATAGACTAACAAAACAAGAGGTCAAAGAATTAACCAAAGAAAATGTTTTATCTACGGAATATGAAAGTTTGTTAAAAGAGTTAGAGCACAAAGAACAAGAATTAAAAGAACTATTAAAAAAGCCTTTAAAAGAAACGCATAAGAAAAAAGTAGGTGAAGAACTTCAAAAAATATCCAAGTTAAAAAACACGTTAAAATGGAAGCAAGAAGAAAAGTTAGAAGAGATTCGTATCTCTTTAGAAGAAGGATTGTCCAAGGACGAAAAAGATCGCATCATAGAAGAATGCATGAAATGGAATCAAGAAATAACGAATGAAATTCAAAGAAAATTACTACTGGATATGGAAAAGAAAACTCAAATAGAAATAAGAGAATTAGAAAAACAATTAATGAAACAACAATTACAAAGAGTTGCCAATGTTTTAAGTGCCCCATTACTAATATCTCTACCATTTATAAAAAACAAATACTATCGCTTATTTGTCGGTGGATTCTTTGTATTTCAAGGATTAAACTGGATCCAGAGTCTTTTATTCCGTAGTCCTAATGTGGATATGTTACCGGATTTAAATATAATTAGAAGTGGCAGAGATGCTCTAGAAGAATATGCTGCCTCCCTCGCTCGTAACAAAGAAATGTTCAAAATCACCAAAAAAGAAATGTTAGAAAAATATCCTGAACTTCTTAAAGATGAAGAATTTATAAAGTTAACCAATCAAATTGAGTATAGGTTAGAATTAGAATACCAAAAATATAACGAAAAAACAGAGACTGTGAATCGTTATTTTAAAAAAGGTAAAAAATTAGAAAGGAAGTTAAAAAGAAAATGGATTTAAAAAAAGATGTATGGACGAAAAAAGATTATCAAGAATTTGTAGATTTTTTGAAATCTTTAAAAGAAGAAACTTATAAAAAATTTCATCAAAAATTAACAACGACAAAATATGAAATATTAGGAATTCGCGTTCCTACACAAAGAAAACTTGCCAAAGAAATATCCAAAGGAAATGCCTTGAGTTTTCTTTCGGTTTGCCAAGAAGATTATTACGAAGAAGTAAATATAGAAGGCTTTGTAATAGCTAGTTTAGACGAACCAGATTTCACAAAATATATGGACTTATTTATTCCAAAAATTGACAATTGGGCTATTTGTGATGGCTTTTGTAACAGTGTCAAATCAATTCCAAAAGCCAAAGATGCTTATTTGCCCAAAATAAAAGAACTGATCAATTCCTCTCATGAATTCACCGTGCGAGTAGGGCTTATCTTATGGTTGAGTTTTTATGTAGAACCAAAATACTTACCACAAATTTTTGAAACATTGAACATTTTACATCGCAAAGAATATTACATCAATATGGCCGCGGCTTGGTTGCTAGCCGAATGTTATGTAAAATATAGAAAAGAAACTTTAGTATTTTTAAAAAACAATCATACGAGTAAATTTGTTCAAAATAAAACAATTAGTAAGATCTGTGACTCTTACCGTGTATCGAAAGAAGAAAAAGAAATGTTGAAAAAATTAAGAAAATAAATTGTCAAATAATAAAAAAGAATAGATATTCATAAAAAAGTATGTTAAAATGGGTCAGAAAGTAGGCGAACAACTATGAATAAAAAAGAAAAAAAACAAAGAGGGTTCCTATGTCTAGGGTTATTTGTACTAGCCATCCTATTGGTATTAACAACTGGCTGTGAAAGTAAAGATTTAACAAATGGCGAATTAGAAGGATATACCTATCAAGAGACAGATGAAGTGACGAATTATGTCAAAATCACAACAAACAACGATGAGGTAATTCTAATAGAATTGTACCCTGATATTGCTCCAATTACAGTAGCAAACTTTCAAAAATTAGTGAGTGAACATTTTTATGATGGGTTAATTTTTCATCGCGTTATTGCCGATTTTATGATTCAAACAGGAGATCCATTAGGCAATGGTACTGGCGGATCTGAGAAAACAATTAAAGGAGAATTTAGTAAAAATGGAGTGGAAAATAGCCTGAGTCATACAAAAGGGGTAGTATCGATGGCCAGAAGTGAAGATTACGATTCTGCTTCTAGTCAATTCTTTATTTGTGTGAGCGATGACGATACTTATTTAGATGGAGAGTATGCAGCCTTTGGCAAAGTGATCGCGGGCTATGATGCTGTAGAAAGAATTAGTAAAGTAAAAACTAGTAATAATAAACCACTACAAAATCAAACAATGACAACTGTCAGATTTGTAAATGTTGAAAAAGCACAATAAATTTGTGTTTTTATTTAACATTTTACTGTTAAACATTAGTTAAAATGATACCGATTTATAATGTGGATAACAAACAAAGGTAAACCTTGTTTGTAGTCATA
>CALVOL010000093.1 GCA_944350285.1 uncultured Bacilli bacterium
TATATTGGTCATCTTTGAAAAAATTTATTCGGCAAATTTCACAAAATATTTTTACACTATAAAACGACCGCTTCGCGGTCGTTACAATCCCTTCGGGCTTGCCGAGAGAGTATAATCAAATGTGTTTTTTAATTTACACACTAATCTTGACAAGACCTTTAAAACTGTCCGTCATTCAGCTTATTTGCTCACTTACGGACAGTTTTTAAAATAAAATTAGTAAGAGGTATTAATCGTTTTTTGACTAATACCTCTTATTTGCCATTTTTATGCTATTTTTTCACTATATAGATTTTGTAACTCACTTCTGTTAAAATATTCATAATAAACCCATAATAGAAAGAAGTGAGTTACATGTCTAAATTATATAATACTCAAAAAGATATTACAAGCAATTTTGAAAGTTTTCTTTTAAATTCTATCCCTAATATTAGAAAAACCCAACTTAATATTATTCCTTCCATTTTATTTGGTATTATTCAAGCTGAATCTATTGCTTCTTCTGATATCGCCAAAAACTTAAAAGATAATTTTTTAGATGTTAAACTCGATTCTGTTATTAAAAGAATTAATCGTTTCTTTCGTAACAATTTATTTGACCCTTATACCTTTTATAAATAAATTATTTCTTACTCTCTTTCTACTTATAAAAAGAAACATCATGATAAAAGAGTTCATATTATTTTTGACCACATGTTTTCTCACGAAAATTATACTACTCTTATGTTTACTATGCGTTTGGGTTCTCAAGGTATTCCTATTTGGTTTAAATGTTTCAAAGGTACTGATAATGATGCTTTCATGATTGATACTATCTTACAAGGCATTAAAGAAGTTAGTGATATGTTCTCTAACTATGATTTTAATCTTATTTTCCTTGCTGACCGTTGGTTTAATTCTTGTGATATTCTTAATTATATTGATTCTTTAGGTCATACTTACTGTATCAGACTTAAAAAAACTTTATATGTCTATTATTTTGATGAAAAAGAAAATCACATCATCAGAAAAACTGCAGGTGAATTATTTCATTACAAACATCTTTCTACTACTTATAACAACATTACCATAACAAAAAACAAACTTAATTGTAATATTGTTATAAGTGATTCTAAAGATACTGATGATCCTTGGATTATTGCCACTAATGGTGATTATAAAAGAGCCATTAAAGATTATTCTTATAGATTCGGTGCCATTGAATGTGTTTTTAAAAATCAAAAATCTAATGGCTTTTATTTAGAAAAAATTACTACTGCTTCTTTAAAAGCTTTTACTTCTATGTTTTGTTTAGTATGTGTTTGTGTTTTATTTTTAACTTTATTAGGGGCATATTATTCACGAAATCGTTCTTATATAAAAGAGAAAATTACTACTCATAAAAATTATATTATTAATGGTAAAAAAATTAAAAAAAGAGTTTTATCACTCTTTAATACTGGTCTCACTTTTTTTTAAAAGAGCTTTTAATTCACATCATTATATTTCAATTTCTTATAAATTTATTTTATATGATATTTAAATTAAATTAAAATTTTTTTTATATTCACTATTTTTTATCATGCCATTTTCATAGCAATTAATTTACAAATTTAGCTAAATTTTTAAAATTTACTATTTGTTATTTTTTAAGCATCGAAAATAGACTAAAATGTACATCACTGGACATACTTTTTAGTCTATTTTTCCTTGTATTTACTTGCCTTTTTTAAAACTGTCCGTCATTCAGACTATTGTGAATGGATCTTCTAAAGTTCCACTTCCATTCAAAGTAGTGTCAGATTTCAAAAAGACTACTGGGCGGGGAGCATTAGAGTCAACAGTAGAGGCACCAGTGTAAGCTAGGCCAACAATACCACTATCCCGTACAGCAGACCAAGCAGTATACGAAAAGCCACCAGACTCGCGAGAATAAGCATTTATTGTCCAATATCCTGTCATATCTGGGATTTCAAATAAATAGTTTGAATCACAATTCGATGTGCCACTTTCAGATACGTTATTTGATGCAGATGTACAAGATGGATTGATACTTGCTCTTAATATATCTGATACATTGGCAAGTCCTACATTTCCTGTCCATTGGTACATTTTCTCTCCTGCTATATTCTTTTCTATACTATCTGCTTCTGCTCCACTTTCATCCAAATACTCTACTGCTCCTATATTAAATGTATGACTTATCATTTGTCCTTTTGCTGTACTATTTATACTACTTGTATAATATTCTCCATTTAAATACTCTTGTATACTTGAATTCTCTGTTACTGTTCCTTGTTTTGATCCGCTTGGTGTTCTAAATGTTCCACTTACTGCTGCAAACACTCCACATCCATAATATGGATCATCGCAATATGAGTTATTTTCTGTACTTCGGTGATTTGCTTCATCAAAGGCACGAACTGCTAAAACATCATTTCTAATTATTTTATATGTTCCATCTGTCTCTTTAGCTACTATTCTCCATAGTTCATCATTAAATGTTATATAATTATCTGGATCATTTCCTCTATAAATGTATCTTCCTGCCTCATAACTATCTTCATATAAGCCATCTCCAGATTCCACAAGTTCTACTTCTTGTCCTCCTATTAATGGTCCATCCACTCCTGGTAAAGCTGTTCCATCACTTTGTCCATAATTAAGTGTTACTGTTATTGTTGATTCTGTACTTTCTGGTTGACTTGTTACACTACTATTATATCTGACTATCACTGTTAGTACATCTGTTGTACTTTTTAATAATGCATCCCCTTCTTTTATTCCTGAAGTTTCAAATGTTATTGCATCATTACTTCCAGTATTGACATCAATACTATTTAATACCGCATCAATACTTCCTTCATTCGCAACCGTTATATCATATCTCATGGCATCTCCTGGTGATACTAAATTTGTATGAAATGTTGCCGTTGTTTCGGTATGACTTGGTGTTTGTGCATCACTTGCTTGTCCATTTAAAACTGTACTTTGTATATCAGTTATTCTTACTAAAAAGTTACTACTGATATTTGAAGTACCACTTATTTTAAGTTGACTTTGAAAAGCCGCATATCCTACTCCCATTATGACTAATATCATGCATAAACCTGCTATAATATAGTTCCTTTGGGTCCTACTGAATCTTCTTTTCATTTAAATTCCTCCTACTACTATTATGAATAAATTATTTTTTTCTATTCTATAGTTAATTATAGAATATTTTTAATCATAAAGCAACAATTATCCATTGTCCTATTTTTACTTTACATACTCACTTTATCAAAAAAAAAAAAAAAAAAAAAAAAATAATATTTTTGAAAAAAAATTTTTTTAAAAAAAAATAAAAAAAAAAAACAAAAAAAACAAATAAAACAAAAAAAAAAAAAAAAAAAAAAAAAAAAAAAAAAACAAGTAATATTTTTGAAAAATCATTTTTTTGACAAAAATTAACAAAAAAGAAAATCTAAAATTTTTTATATAATTTAGACTTTCTTAAAGACTTCATCATAATATCAAAATCAGGTATT
>CALVOL010000094.1 GCA_944350285.1 uncultured Bacilli bacterium
CATAATTACTCCAGCGGCAATTAAATCTTTATTTGCTTCGTTTTCTTTATCTGGATTGGTCAGTACTGTTTCAATGGTTGCAGGGCTTGTTAGGGACATAATTTGCTCTTCTGTTAATCCACTTTCTCTAATAGCAATTTCTTGTTTTAATGTATTAATGGATGATTGAATTAACTGAGTACTGATCGTTCCTATTTCATCAAAGCTAATCATTTGTCCTTTTAAATAATTTGTTGGATCTACTTCTAAAGAAACAATAATTTTGTTATCGTCTTTTTCTAAAGAGTTTTGTAAATTTTCTAGAGAGTCTGATGATAGTTCTACCTTATAATTTTTCATCTCTCCTAAGCTTTCAGCTGATGACTCGAAATAAGTTTTAAATGCATCGTATCCCCCTACTTCGTCATGGACAATCACGCTGATTTCTTCATTAAAATCTCCGCCAAAGAACGTTACAATTCGATCGATGTTTACTAAGACAATCAATAATACTAATAAAAAGATATTCACGCCTACAAACCATTTGGTTTTTATTTTTTTATCAAGACTTTGTTTGGTTAAAAATTTTAGTTTATCCTTCATAAGATTCACCTACTTTGTTCAAGAATATTTCATTTAATGTTGGGTCTTCTACAGCAAATTCTGTAATATTCTCACCTTTTTTTACTACTTTAAATACATCATCGATATATTTGTCTGAAGCAATTTTTACTATAAGTTCTTCAGCAGTTTCTTCTATGTTTTCGACTCCTTCTAACTTTTTGATTGCTTCTTTATCTACTTTACCAATAATATGAATGTTTTTTCGGCGATAGTTCTTTTTGATTTCTTTTAGATTTCCTTCTAGAACAGACTTCCCTTTTACTAGGATAACTAATTTTTCACAGAATAGTTCCACATGTTCCATGCGATGTGATGAAAAAATAATGCTGCTACCCCGCTTTTTAAATTCCTTAATCGCATCCATAAACATTTCTACATTAATTGGGTCTAGTCCTGAAAATGGTTCATCTAAAATTAGAAGTTTTGGATTATTAATCACTGCTGAAATAAATTGTACTTTTTGTTGATTACCTTTCGATAATTCTTTTATTTTACGGTCTTTGTATTCTGTAATATGAAAACGTTCTAACCATTTGTCTAATTCTTCTAATATTTCTTTTTCTTTCATTCCTTTTAACACACCATAATAGATGATTTGCTCTTTCACTGTAAGCTTTGTAAGCAAGCTTCTTTCTTCTGTTAGAAAGCCAATGAAATCGGTGACATTATAATCGATTTGTTTGCCATCTAAAGTAATCTTGCCACTTGTTGGGTCTAGAAGACCAATGATCATTCTAAATGTTGTTGTTTTTCCTGCACCATTCACACCTAAAAGTCCAAAGATTTCTCCGTCTTGTACTTCAAAGGATAGATTGTCTACTGCAAGATGTTTGTCATAATATTTCGTTACATTTTCTACTTTTAACATATACTCTTTTCCTTTCTTAATTATTATACATTTTTTTCTTAGAAATCTCTACTAGTAGACAGTGACTTGACAAGTTTTAGGGTATTTTCATAACATTCTTCATATTCTTTTTTGTGTAAAGATTCATATGGAAATTCTTTGAAACTTACCAGCATATCATTGTATAAAAATCTAGCTGTTTGAGTATTAAATTGTTGAAAATCAGGAAAGTTATATTGGTATATTTTTATTAAATTTTTCATCACTTGATATTTTGCTTTTTCGTCTATTGGCCAAATTTTTACATACTCTAATGTAATTAATAACCTTTCTTTAATTATATCTTCTAACAATGTCATTTGTTGACTATCAAAATTTAAATTATGGCCTAATTTCTTCATATAAATTGTAACATCTAACATATCAAGAATTTTGCTTGTTGGTGTCTTATTATTTCTGGTAACACTTCCAGTTCTTCTACGATAGTAGTAATGAACTCTTTTTATATCGAAGGCTTGTTTAGCTTTTAATAGTAATGGATAGGTAAAACTTGCATCCTCAAATATTTTTCCTTCTAAAAACTTTATATTAATTAAATCATGAGAAAACAGTTTGTTCCAACATGCAGGTGCTTCGGCAAAAAAATTCTCTGGATCTTGTAAAAAATCGATTCTTTTTCCTTCTTTTTGTGTTCTATTTAAAAATGTTTCTTGATGAAGAAACTGATGTTTTTTGATATTTTTAAAAGTACCGGTTACTAAGCACATTTCCTCTTTTTTCGCTGCTGTATAGTAATCTTCATACATATTTAATGAAATTACATCATCTGAATCTACGAAGCCGATGAACTCACCATCTGCATTTTCTAAACCTAGATTTCTTGCAGCAGATGCTCCTGTTTTTTCTTCTAAGGAATATGTTTTTAGTTTTTTAGGATATTTTTTTTGATATTGTTTTAATATGTCTTTAGTATGATCTGTGCTATGATCATCAATTGCTAGCACCTCGATATCCTTCAGTGTTTGATTGCAAACGGAATTTAGGCAAGTTGGCAAAAAATCGGCTGTGTTATGGCAAGGAATAATTACAGACACTTTCGGCATAAAAAAACCTTCTTTCTTTTTGAAGGTTATTATAAAGTATTTTTAGGTATCAATCAATCTTTAATAATCATAATTTGACTTGGCATCGCATAAATCTTTTAGAAGGTCGCTAATGTCATCGTCTTTTGAATAATAGAAGAAGTTTTCTTCAAAGTAATCGTTATGAATAATACCATATAAGAAATCTTTATCTACTTCTTCTAGAATTTCTCGCATTCCTATTTGCGAAGAATATTTTAAATCTTCTAGTTGTTTTCTTTGAGTGTCTTGTATTTCTTTTCGCTCTAGAGGATATCCTTCTGCAAAAGTTGTAGAAAATAACGCTTCGAAGATGGACTCTAGAAAAAACTCGCTTCCTGCACCAAAGTATTTTCCGAAAGGAATTGCAACGGCGTTTCCAGCATTTACTTTAGCAAATAATTTGGCATCTACTGCATCAGCAACATATCCACAGTACACATTTGGCATCGCGTTAGCAGTAATAACGATGCCCTCACCACTAGAGCAACCCGTTATAACAAAGTCTACGGCTTTACTATTTAGTAAAATTCCTGTTAGAAGTCCTGCTCCAACATAATTTATGTTCGCATCTTTTGTTTCACTTGCTCCATAATTAAATACTTCGTGTCCGTATTTTTTTGCAACTTTTTCTAATACTTCTAAAATGAAAGCATTTTTCTTTTTTTGACTATTTTCATTAATTAATGCTATTTTCATAAAACCACCTACTTTATAAAGTATATCAAAAAAAGTAATGGGAATAAACTGAAAATTTTTTCTATTTCTTCATTTTTTGTTGTCTTAACTTTTCATTTATGTTATGATTAAAGTGCTTTAGATGTCATGGCCTGTTGGTGAAGTGGTCTAACACATAACCCTCTCAAGGTTACATTCATGGGTTCAAACCCCATACAGGTCACCA
>CALVOL010000095.1 GCA_944350285.1 uncultured Bacilli bacterium
CATTTAAATATTCATATGCTTCAATAATTTCTGGGTCAAAATCTGTAATTTTACCGCTTGGTAAGTAAAGCATTTTGGAAATATTTAAGCTTTTTACAAACTCTATATTGTGAGATACTACAAGAAGGGTTCCTGGATAATCTTTAAAAACTTCTGCTATTAAGCTTTGGGTATCTGGGTCTAAGTGGTTGGTTGGTTCGTCTAATAAAAGTAAATTTGATTTTTCTAAAGCTAATTTGGCTAGTGCTACTCTACTTCTTTCTCCTGGAGAAAGGACACTTACTTTTTTATAAATGTCATCGCCACTAAATAAAAATTTTCCTAAGACTCCTCGTAAAAAAGAGATATCTTTGGTAATACTTTCAAATTGTTCGACGATTGTTTTTTCTTCTTCTAGTGTTTCATGTTCTTGAGCATAGTAACCAATGCTTATTTTTTCGCCTATTTCTACTGTTCCTTCTAATGGTTGTAACGTTCCCATAATTAGTTTTAACAGAGTTGATTTTCCAACGCCGTTTTCTCCGACTATCACGAAACGGTCCCCACGTATCATTTGTAGGGAAATATTTTCATATAATAAGTGGTCTTTTGTATAACCAAATGTTATTTTATCGACTCGTAATGGATAGAAGTCTCCTTTTTCTTTGATTTCCATTTTGAAGTTTGCTTTTTTACTTAGTCTTTCTAGGACTACTTTGTTTTGTTCTAAGCGAGCTAGTTTTTTTTGACGGTCTTTGGCAATTTTGGCTTTTTTTTCATTTCCACGAATATATTTGGCAATGATTTTCTTTAGCTTTTCTTCTTCTTTTTCTTGTTTTATTGCAATTCTTTCGTTTGTCTTCTTTTCTTCTTCTAACCTTTTTTGGAATGTTTCATAAGAACCTAAAAATAACTCCATATTGTGTTTTTGTTTATCTAAATGTAATGTTTTGTTTGTAACTTTGTTTAAAAATGGAATGTCATGGGAAATTACTAAAATAATTCCTGGATATTTTTGGAGATAGTTCATGATATATTCTTTGCTTTCTAAATCAAGGTGGTTGGTTGGTTCATCTAGTAAAACAATTTCTGCTTTGCTAAATAAAATTCTGGCAAAGGCTACCTTGCTTTTTTGACCACCTGATAAGGTATTTAAGGGACTATCTAGTAAATCGAATATATGAAAGCCTATGGCTAAGTCGATAAGTTGTTCTTCCATTTTATATGGTTCAAAGTAATCGATTTGTTCTTGAATTTTGCCAGCTTTTTTTAGAATGGACGGGACTTTTTTATCATTTGCTACACTGGCTTCTTGGTATAGTGTAGCAAGCTCTTCTTCTAATTCTTTTAGGGGTCTTGCACTTTTTAAATATTCTGCTACTGTAATACTCATATCGGGTATTTCATCTTTGATTACTTGAGGTAAATATGCAATTCTTGTATTTTCGCTCGTCGTAATCGTCCCAAAGTCTGGTTGGTAATCTCCTAGTATCAAATGAAATAAAGTACTTTTCCCGGCACCATTTACCCCAACTACTCCAACATGATCGTGGTTATTTACATGAAGAGAAACGTCATTAAATATTTCTGTTTTACCATATGCAAAAAAAACGTGTTCTATATCCATAATTGACTTCCAAAGCAATTTTCATTTTACACTGTTTCAGAAAAAAAGAAAAGAGGTTTCCCTCTTAAAATAGTACTTTTTCTTTGTCATATTGTTTGATAATGATTGCTAGGACAATCGCGATATAAATGATAGACGATAAGAATAAAATGGCTATTTGTAAAATATTGTAGATACCATTTGTAATATCTGTAAAGATCATTGTCATATTTAAAAATGGAATTAAAGCTATGAGATTGTTTGTTGGTATGCTAATCATGAAAGCAATCATACCTGGAAAAAATGAAATAAATGTGAGTGGCGTTAAGGCACTTTGTGCTTCTTTAAATGTCTTTGATTTGGATGCAATGGCAATACAAAGACCACTGATGAAAAATGAGTAGACAATGATAATCAATAAACCTAAGACGATGGCTTGCCAGCTATAGACTAACGCACTATTTTCATAAATACTAAACATGTTTTTTGTAATCATCAAAGTTACGATTGCTAGAATAAAACTTAATACTCCAGTTATTACAGAAGATAGGGTTACACTTAGATATTTTCCTAAAATGATGTCTTTACTCTTTATTGGGAATGTGAGTAAAGTTTCTAGTGTTCCTCTTTCTTTTTCGCCAGCAGTTGTATCTGTAGATGGATACGTTGCTGAGACAGTAATGGCCATGACTACAAATAAGAATGCATAATTTTGCATATAACTCGCAAAATAGAAATCTTCCTGTTCTTGTTCTTCTGTTACGTTAATAATATTTAATACATCACTTGCGTTTACGCCCTCATTTGTTAAGTAATTTTCTTGTAATATGTTTTTATACGTATCAAAAAAGCTTTCCATAAACGTTACAGCATACATGGATTCTTCACTACTGGAAGAATGAATCGTATAGTTATTTTCGTTCTTCGTTACATATAAATAGATTTCTCCATTATCATATAAATTTTTGATTTCTTCTTCTGTTCCATGATAAGCCTCAATATTCATACTTTCTATTAAATTTTCTTCAATATCGGATAGAGTATATGTAAATCCTACTTTGTTATACTCGGAAATGTCTTGATTTACTTGGGACTCAAATAGAAATGACATCATCAAAATAATACATGGGATAAAAATAGGAATCACTAACATCATTGCTAAAGATTTTTTATCCCGAAATAGTTCTCTTAGTTCTTTTTTTAAGATAATCCACAAATTACTTTTCATTCTTTTCACCCCCTATTAAAGCAAAAAAGGCATCTCGTAAGTTTGTTGTTTTTGTGTTCTTCTTGATTTCTTCTGGAGTCCCACTTAGTAGTATTTCTCCTTCATGAATCATGATAACACGATCACAAATGTTTTCGGCTTCTTCCATATAATGAGTAGAATAAAGAACTGTTTTTCCTTTTTTCTTTTCTTCTTTCATAAAGTCTAGAATGATTTGGCTCGAAATAATATCTAAACCTGTTGTGGCCTCATCAAATACATAGTATTTTGGATCGTGAATGAAGCATCTGGCAATATTCACTCTTTGTGTTTGACCTGTGGATAACTGACCTATTTTTTGATATAGGAATGAATCTAAATTTAGTTTTTTACTAATCTCTTTGATTTTTTGATCAATCGTTTCTTTTTCCATTTTATAGATTTCACAACACATATATAAAAGTTCATAAGTTGTTAGAGTATCATATAGTTTTGTATTGCCAGAAAGATATGCTAAGTTCATTTTAATTTCTATTTCATTTTCTTGATAGTTTTTCTTATCAAAAAAAATCTCTCCTTCTGTAGGATTTAATATTCC
>CALVOL010000096.1 GCA_944350285.1 uncultured Bacilli bacterium
GACTTGTCTTGTTCTAAAGATTGAACTTTTTTTTAACATTTGTTATAATGTCCTTAAGAAAGATATAGGTGAATTTCATGGAAGAAGAAAAGAAAAAGACAACCCCAAGAAAAACAACAGCGAAAAAGAGTACGACAAAAAAGACTACTAGTAATGCGAAAAAAACTACAACGAAAAAGACAACAAGTACAGGAACAAAAAAGAAGTCTACTACAACTTCTGCAAGGAAGAGTACGAGTACTAAAAAGGCAGCTACTCCTAAAAAGAAAGTAGAAGTTACAAAAGAAGTAGAAAAAGTAAAGGAACCTAAGATTGAGACGGAAAAAAAGGGTACACCAGTTCCTACTAAAGCAACTACGCCAGATCCAAAAGTAATTACAACATTACAAATCGTGGCAATTATCTTAATGGTGATTTTGGTTATCGCGGCAACTGCTAAAATCTTCTATGATTATCAAGAAAGTAGTTTTGAAAGAAATGGCTATCAAGAGAGTTATTTAATAAAAAAGGAAAATGTTGCTACGACTCAATGTGGTCAGATTGCAAGTGCTATAAATAGAGATCAAGCTTTTATTTATATTCCAAATCTTGGGACCGAAGAAGAGTTTGAATTAGAAAAGAGCCTTTCTAAAGTGATTAAAGATTATCATTTAGAAGATGATTTCTATGTGTTATCTGGTGTGGCACATAATTGTGGCGAAATCTCTGATGTTACTAGCGAGTTCTCAAAGGAATTACAATTAACGAGTGGTATTACGAAAACGCCTGTTATCTTGTTCTATCGTAATGGCGAACTTACAGAGGTTATAGAACGCGAAGATGAAGCGATGCTTACTGACGGAGATTTGGTTAAAGTTTTAGATATTTATGAAATAAAACCATAGGGGGATTATTATGTTACATGTTGTTTTGTTTGAACCTGAAATTCCAGGGAATACTGGAAACATTATGAGGACTTGTGTTGCAACGAATACCCATTTGCATTTGATTAAACCACTTGGTTTTTCTCTAGATGAAAAATATATTCGAAGAAGTGGTGTCAATTATATTGATAATTGTCATTATACGGTGTATGAAAATTGGGAAGATTTTGTGAGTAAAAATCATGGAAAAATGTATTTTTATACAAGATATGGTCATCGTCCTCATAGTAGTTTTGATTATTCTGATACAAAAGAAAATATTTATTTGGTGTTTGGTAAGGAGAGTACTGGTATTCCAAGGTGGATTTTGAAACCTCATTTGGATACTTGTGCAAGAATTCCAATGACGGATAAAGTAAGGGCTCTTAATTTATCTAATTCTGTTGCTATTGTAGTTTATGAAGCATTGAGGCAACAGAACTATCCAAATTTACTTTGGGATGAGCCTTTTGGTGAAGGGCATAAAGGAAATCATTTTATTGAAGATTATGAGGGAGAGTAGCATATGCATTGTAAAAAGTGTGGAAAAGCAATCGGTACAGATCGAGGAATTTGTCCTTTTTGTGGAGCGATGCTCTCAAAGGAACAAATGGAAATATATAAACAGGATAAAAGAGAGAATATGATGAAGCCAGAATTATTGACTGAAAAATATGGCGAGAAACCTGTTTATTATGAGAAGAGTAAGAGTGATAATAAATTAATCGGAATTATTTTAGTGCTTGGAGTTATTTTAATTTTAGCTGTTATCATTTTAATTGTTGTATTAAATGGATAAAAGTAAGGTTTAAGGCTTACTTTTTTATTTTGTAAGTGGATATTTACTTATTTTGCACGGCTTTTTCGAGGGAGAGAGGCAAAAATGTTTTACAAAACCATTAAAAACTGTTATAATTGGTTTATCAGATTTAAGTGGGCAGAAATTCCCACTTTTATTATTGAAAGGTTGGGTGATTATGGACAAGATAGAGATGATTAGAAAGGCTATTTCTGGGCCACTCCAAGAAATGGAGATTGAAGTAGATTCTATTGAGTTTGTTAAAGAAGGTTCTTATTATTTTTTGCGAATTGTTTTAGATAAGATTAATAGAATTGATATGGATACTATAGTAGAAGCAACTCATGTTATTAATCCAATTATTGATGAGTTAGATCCATATGAAGAATCTTACATTTTAGATGTATTAAGTAAGGAAAGAGGCGAGTAGTTATGAATACAAAAGAATTTATTAGAGCATTGGAGCATATCACAGAAGAAAAAAATATTAGTAAAGATGTTGTTTTTGATGCGATGGAAAGTGCTCTTGCAACAGCATATAAAAAGAATTTTGGCTCTAAAACAAATGTAAAAGTAAAGATGAATCGTGAGACTGGAGATATTAAGGTTTATTCTTATTATGTTGTCGTAGATGATTATGATGATGGAACAGATACTATAGATGAAGAAGGAAATGTAGTACATATTCCACCAGAAATTAATGCAGATGCTCAGATACTGCTAGAAGACGCAAGAGAAATTGATCCAACCATTGAAGTAGGAGAAACGATTGAAAAAGAAGTGACTCCAAAGGATTTTGGTAGAGTTGCTGCTGGTACTGCAAAACAAGTATTAACACAAAAGATTCGAGAAGCAGAACGAGAAGTTATTATGGAAGAATTCCAAGATAAAACTGGAGAAATGATGGTTGGTATGCTTGCAATGGAAGACCAGAGAAATTATTATGTAGACCTTGGAAAATCACGTGGTATTTTACCAAAGAGTGAAATGATTCCTGGTGAAGTTGTAAAAATGGGAACGAGCATTAAGGTTTATATTACAAAAGTTGAAGAAACAACAAAAGGACCACTTATTTTATGTTCTCGGAAACATTATGGTTTTGTTAGAAGATTGTTTGAAACAGAAATTCCAGAACTTGTCGATGGAACTATTGAACTTTATGCAGTTGTTCGTGAGGCTGGAATTCGTAGTAAAGTAGCTGTTTATTCAAATGATGACAGAGTAGATCCTGTGGGAGCTTGTATTGGAGAACATGGTTCTAGAATTGCCAATATTTTGAAAGAATTAAATGGTGAGAAAGTAGACATTGTAAGATATTCTGAAAATACTGAAGAGTTTATTGCTAGTGCTTTATCTCCTGCTAAGAATGTTACAGTAAATATTATTGACCCAGTGAAAAAAGAAGCATTAGCTATTGTAACAGATGATAATTTATCTTTGGCAATTGGTAAGAAAGGAACGAATATTAAACTTGCTAGTAGACTTACAAAGTATAAGATTGAAGTAACTACTTTATCTAAGATTAATGAGCAAGGAAATAAAGAT
>CALVOL010000097.1 GCA_944350285.1 uncultured Bacilli bacterium
ATCTTTATTTTCCATTGATCTACCTCCTTCCATATCTATTATAAAGTTACATATATAAACAATAATTTAGCGGCTTAGCCTTTAAGTTTGGCATATTGCTTTTTCCAAGATCGTGACGGTTTTTTACAAATACAATCTTCCGAGAAAAAGGCGCAGATATTCGGTAATCCGTTATTTCCGCATATATCCGGATTATTAGCTATGCAACCGTATGTTTGCAGTTCTGTGTCTTGTGAATGTAGCGGTGCATTAAAAGGTATTGAGAGGTCTTTCCTATTCATAATCTACCTCCGATATATCAATTTCTCCGCTCATAAGTTTTGGAAGAAGCGTGTCTCTTGTTTCAGCAAGCTTTTTGTTCTCTATTCGGTTTGCGATAATCAAATCGTAAATTGGCTGAAGCAAAGCTTCAATTCGCTTGTAGTCTGCTTCGGTGGGTATGAGAACCGCTGCTTTTGAAAGTTCATCACGCTTGATGTGTCCCATTGTTGTAGCTTTATCGGCAGCAACGGCAATAAAGCGATCAAGATGGTGTTTTGTCCAAACATAGTAGAACCACTTATCAAACTTGTTTGATGTAACTTTGAACAAATGCTGATTTAAGCCGCAGATACCACCACACCAAAAATCAACTAACAGACTGCCTGACCAAGAGAAGATAACATCGCCATCGTGAATGATGTACTCACTTTTAATGTTTGGAGAACACAGTTCGCTGTTATCATCACAACAGCCTTGACGAAGTTCTTTGATTTTAAGAACCGGAATGCCTGTTTCGTCAACAGTTGGACGATATTTTTGCATAGCAAGACCGTTTAGATAGTCTGCAATATCTATCAAACTGGCTTGCTTCCAACCATCAGGTAGCGTTTCAAGAGTTAAAAACTCATTTGAAAAGATAGCCTGAGCTTGCTGCTCTAAATTATTGTTTATATGCTCATTTTCTTCAATTTTACTATCTATACTTGAGAGTATACTTCCTATTCGTTTCTGAACATTTAATGGTGGGCATATCAATTCATATTGTAAGAAGCTACTTTTATTAACAATAGGTACGGCAGTTGAGGTTTTGCTGTGAAAATTAAGAATTCTCCCAAGTTCCAGCATAGCATAGTAAATATAATCCACATCGTATTTGTTTTCATCAACAATAATGGAATTTATCTGCTGATTAGTTACTGTTTCTTCAGTAGTTATTACAACTTTTCCCAAATCAGAACCGATGCAACTTACACAAACAGCATTTGCTGGAAGTGTTGCATTCTTTACAGTCAATCTCCCTTTCTCTGTGATATACTTTTTTGTTTCTCTAACATATTTTACAGACATATCATCAGAAGGAGTTAAAAATGGTATATTCCCTCCGTAGTATGAACTGTTGGATGTTTTGGGCGTTTTTCCGGTAATTACTTGACCTATATCACCGACTTTAATTATTTTCCATTCAACCATAACTGTTATCCTCTCTATCCAATGTATTTTCGATGAGCAATCTTAACATTGCTCTGCTTAACCATTGCGTACTGCAAGGTTGTATCAATTTTTCTATGCCCCAAAAGTTGTTGTAATTGTTCGATAGGCATTCCTTTATCTATCGCCATTGTTGCTAACGTTCTTCTAAATTTGTGAGGGTGAGCCTTATTTATATCTAATTTTCTCCCCATCTCTCTAATCCTTGTTTCTATTCCACTAATGGTAATACGATTAAATGGCTTTCTTAAAGTAACAAATAATGCTTTATTATCATCATTTCGACTATTTAAATAATTTTGTAAATGTATTTTTGTTCTAGCATCAAAATAAACGATACGTTCTTTATCACCTTTACCAAACACTACACATTCTCTTTCATTAAAGTTAATATCATCCTTATTTAACAATACTAATTCTCCAACACGCATCCCAGTTGAAGCCAAGATATCAATTAAAGCTAAATCACGCAAATTATCACAATTATCTCTCATTAATTCTAATGCTTCATCACTATACGTTTCTTTAATAACAGAAGCTGATTTAACCTTATGTATTCTTCTAACAGGACTTTTTATAATAAAATCTTCATCCTCTAACCAAGAAAAGAAGCTAGATAATATTCGTCGTATGTTATCAATTGTCACTCTACTTGATCCATGTTCTTCCTGATATTGTGTTAAATAATTTCTTAAATCATTAGTTGTAATATTTTTAATAGATTTATTAATTGAATTAAGTACTACTTCAATAGTTGATTTATAATATTTAAGTGATTTTTCAGAGCATCCTTCTAATCTTTTAGCTGATAAAAATGAATCTATATAGTGTTGATTCGTTTTGTCATTTGTTACACTTTGAATCTCTTCAATTTGGTAATTAGACAATACTTTTATAAGTATACAATTTAATCTTTCATATTGGTTATCATCTAAACATGTAACCATATCATGTAATATCATATTTTTTATAATTTCATTCATATATATTCTCCTTTTTTGAGAACACATAGAGAGTGGCTGTTCTTCTATTAACTCTTGCCACTCACAAGAGCTTTACATATATAAACAATAATTTAGAGCAGCAAGCAGACGCTCTGTATCAAGCTTTCTTTTCTCCAAAGTCCGAAACTAAAGGGAAAATAGTAACGCTTGACCAATATTGCGCTATATTTACTGGTAAAAAGAACGCAAATGCTTCTGTCAACAATGGTAAATACAAATTTTTCACTTGTGCACCTGAAGCTCTTCAAATTGATAGTTATATTTATGATGGAAATGCTATTATTGTATCAGGCAATGGAGCTTATACTGGTCGAACTCGTTTTTATAGTGGAAAATTTGACCTTTATCAAAGAACTTATGCTTGTACATTGCTTGATAATATAGATTCAGAATTCATATTTCCACTTTATTGGTTTGTAAAACTGGAACTCAGTAAAAAAATAATGGGAGGAACTCGTGGTTCCGCTATTCCTTATATTGTTATGAATGATTTAGCAAAATTTGAGTTCGTTTACAATGAAGAAACTTTCAACAAATATATGCCAATCTTCAAGAGCCTTACGGAAGCAATTCAAGCAAATGAGTTTGAAAACGAGTGTCTTTCTCAAATGCGTTATACATTACTACCAAAACTTATGTCCGGCGAACTCGATGTATCAGACATCGAATTTTAAGCCGCTAAATTATTGTTTATCTTATTATTTAACTGAATTTTAGAATCTAACGGATTTAAATAAGACAATATCTT
>CALVOL010000098.1 GCA_944350285.1 uncultured Bacilli bacterium
AGTTATCTATATCCCCTTCTTATTTTCTCTATTTTAATGTGCTGATTTCATTTTATTTTAATTTGCAAATCTATAATAAGGATTTTGCATTGTCCCATTTCCTGATACAGTAACATCACTACGAATGTTAATGACTGGACGTAGGCCATATGAGTGATTCGTGGAGTTATCATCAATTTTATTTGAACTCGTCATATTGAACACAAGCGCATTCCAGTATGTAATTCCAAATGTATTATACCCACCTACTGGTGTTAGAGTCCAAAAATTATTGCCCGTTGTTAAATAACTATTAAGTGTAGATTTTTGATAACTATAGGTTCCATTAAAGAAGCCACCACTATTACCAGACAACATCACTTCATCGGCCGTAATTAACCCGATTGGATATGTTAATACTTTATTTCCTTTACTAGATGATGGTGTGGTATATAAATCATTTACATCTTCACAAATGAGCGAAGGAGTGCTTGTTGACACTCTCATATATCCTTTACTAAATGTAGTTACTGTTCCTGTTCCGACTCTAGGTTCTAAATTTAAGGTACTTCTATCACCACAGAATCCGGCATTAGTATCAATGTATGATTCATAACTTGCTAAATTTGAAGTATAAAAATTGTCATTGGCTTGTTTTATAACAGATGATGTTTCAAGTCCATGAACTTCTCCATTTGTATACATATACCCCACATACATATTATCCGTATAAGTTTGATTAAATTGACTTGTTCCTGCTTGTCGATCGGTGCTTGATTCGCCATTTGGATGGGCTACCGTTCCATCACAGATCATTCTGATTGTTCCATTACCATTGATTCTAATAATTCTCCAGTAGAAACCTGCAAAATATACATAATTATTTTTCACACTTCCTCGATAGTAATAACTTGTTCCATAATCATCTTCTACCGTATATAATCCTTTATCTGATTTGTCACTTTCTAATTCTGTTTGGTTATAGGTTCTACTTCTTGTAAATGAATATCTCGTGGCTGGATAGCTTGTTCCATCTGAGCCTGAGACAGTTGCTGAAGCACTTCCCGTATAACCACTTATTTGATATATTGTTGTACAATTTGTATTATTATATGGTGATAATCGATTGGCTGAGGTTACATTTGTTCCAGCATTACAAATATAATAATTTTGACTAGAAAAATCTATGGTGGTTGGGTCTTGATAAATCATATTTTCTAAATAATATTTTCCTTCCTCTGCATCAAAACGATAACTTGTGGCAAATCCTACTCTTACATTGGATTCTGTTAAATTACTAGCATAATCCAAGTCACTTCCCACATCTTCTACTCTTGGCATAGTGTATGAGAGTGTCCCTGAACTTGTGGTACTATTTTCTTGCCATTCAATGATTGGAGCTGTTTGGGTAAAATCAGGTTCTTGTTTTTGGTTGATTTTATCGATAGCTGTCTGTAGTTCTGTTACTTGGTATTCGTTTGCTAGTATCGCATCATGTAATGTCGTAAATCCATAATCGATTGGACTATAAGTACTTGGACTTGCTGTGATGGTAATCTTGGCACTTAATGTTTTGCCTATTGCATCTGTTGTAGTTTGATCTACGTCACTATCGATCCATAATCTTAGGGTGTAGTCTTCACTGTCGCCATTGCCGAGTGATCCTCTTGCTAGTATTCTTGCTTCTGTTGTATCTGTATTTACATAGTCTGTACTTTCTTCATATTCATTTAGATTTTCTATTGCTTCATTGTTTATCATGGCTCTTATATATTCTATTGGTAATGTCGAAGTTTCTGTCATTTCTAATTGTACCATATAACTTGCAAACATATCACATGTATTGGTAATCGTAAAAGAATAAGGTGTTAGAGTTTTTCCTTCTTCATCATACATAGGATAAGCATTTTGTAAATTGATCAAGTTTTCTTCTTTTATTAATTCTAGATTTAAACATCCGGTAGCTATTCTATTATTTCCTGTTTGAGATAACGTTAATCGCCATATAGCATAACTTATTCCTATCAATGTACATAGCCCAATTAGTATTATAATTAACCACACCGTTCTCTTTTTTGACACACGAATCACTCCTCACAACTATTATGTCTATCTTTGTTTTATTTATTATATCATTTCAGCAATACATTTTGTAATGCATAACGTCATGCTGTTTTTAACATACAATAGTTGAAGAAAGGAATTATTGCTATGGAAAAGATTGGGTTTCGATTAAATACAGTGAAAAAAGAAAGCGAAAATAAAACGATAAGGTTTCCTTTACCGCTTATTAAAGAAATTGAAAAAACTTTAGAAGGAACGGAACTTACTTTTTCTAGGTTCGTCATTCAAGCTTGTGAATATGCTTTGGAAAATATGGAACCAAAGAAAGAAACACAAGAAAAAATTCATTCGTAATGGAATGAACTTTTTTATTTTACTATAATACTGACGATTTTGTTTGGAATGTAGATGAATTTTACGATTTCTTTTTCATCAGTATATTTTTTAATATTTTCTTGTGATAATACTTTTTCTTTCACTGAGTCTTCTGTATCACTTTCTGTAACGTTTACCTCTCCACGCAATTTTCCATTTACTTGAATACCAATGGTTTTGCTTTCGTCTTTTGTTTTTTCTTCATCATATTCTGGATAGCTTTGGTTATAAACACTGTAAGCATTTCCGATAGACTCCCATAACTCTTCTGTAATATGTGGTGCAAAAGGCGCAAGTAATAAAATTAAGTTTTCAATATATTTTCGTGGAATTTTGTCGTGTTTTGATAAAGCATTTGTATATTCCATAATTCTAGAAATACAAGTGTTGAATTGGAATTTTTCAATGTCTGTTCTTACTGCTTTAATTGTTTTATGCATCGAAACTTCTAATTCAGGAATATCTTTTTCTTCTTCATCGATATTTTCTACTAGTTTTACTATGCGATTATAGAATTTGTTAATTGATTTAATCCCGTCATCTGTCCATGGACCACCATCTACATAGTTAAATCCAAACATCAAGTATCCTCTTAATACATCTGAACCATATTCTTCTACATATTCATCTGGGCTTACTGTATTTCCTTTTGATTTGCTCATTTTTTCGCCATCCGGCCCTAAAATCGTACCTTGATGAACTAAAGACTTAAATGGTTCATCAAAATTTAAGTATCCCATATCTCTCAAAGCTTT
>CALVOL010000099.1 GCA_944350285.1 uncultured Bacilli bacterium
AAAGAAAAAGAAGTAGAAGAAAAAACAGAACAAGCCGAAAAAAAGGAAGAACAAGTCGCTTTTAAATTAGATGATTTCAAGTTATAAAACTAAAAATCACTTACTTGCATAAACTGTAGTAGGTGATTTTTTTATGAATAAAAAAGAGGAGTTTAAAGCTTTTGCTCGAATGCATCCTGAATTATTGGATTATGTCAGAAATAAAGAAATGACTTGGCAACAATTTTATGAAATCTATGATATTTATGGAAGTGATGAAGCAGCTTGGTCTAGTTATTTTAAAAAGAATGTAAGTCAAGGGAGAAGTAATGCAGAACCTTTGGGGGCAATTACGGAAAAACTAAAAAATATTGATATGAATTCGATTCAAGAACATATTAAAACAGCACAGAAAGCACTTAATTTGGTTAGTGAATTAACTGGAAAGAGTGAAACAACTTCTTCTTTAACGGCATCTGTTCCTAAAGTACCAAGACCAATTGATAAATTTTTTGAGGATTAATTATGGAAATAGATTTACAAAAAAAATTATTAGAAAAACCTAAAATGTATCAATATTTAAAGGAAAATTCTTATTGGATCAAATATTTGAATCGAAATCCGGATTTATATAAAGAGTTTGAAGCAAAAATGAAAGAGTTGTATCATGAACGAGTTACAGATAAAGTAAGTAATGCGATTGACCAAATAGATCTGATTAATGGGGTATTAATGGCTTTAAAATAAAAAATTGACATTTTAAACATAGTCAAGTATGATTTTATTAAGGAGAATGTTGTTATGAAAAAGTTGTTTAAGAGTTATAAGGGAACTATTTTATTACTTTTGGGTGTACTTATTGGTGCTATATGTGGAATTGTGTTCCAAAGTGATGCTGTGGTTGTTAAACCTTTGGGAGATTTATTTTTGAATTTGCTACTAATTAGTATTGTCCCTTTGATCTTTTTCTCTATTTCGTCTTCGATTGCAAAGATGAAAGAGAAAAAGAGACTTAGTAAGATTTTGATTAGTACATTTGTTATTTTTCTTATTACATCTATTGTGGCTGTTGTTGTTGGATTTGTGGCAGTTAAGCCAATTAATTTGGTAGATGCACAGGATAATGAAATTATCAGAAGTTTATTTTCGACTTCGGATGAGGAGTATGTTGAACTTAATTTGCTGGAACGGACTGTCGAGGCATTATCTACAGATGAATTTGTAAATTTGTTTTTTACAGAACATCTTATCGCACTCATTGTGGTATCAATGTTATTCGGGATTGCTGTGAATAAAACTGGTGAAAAAGGTAAGATTATGACGGACTTTTTGGATTCTGGTAGTGAGGTTATGTATAAGTTTGTTGAGATTATTTCTTACTATGCGCCGATTGGGTTAGGGTGTTATATGGCTAGTTTAGTTGGTACATTAGGAGAGACTATTGCCGTTGGTTTTTTGAAAGTAACAATTGTCTATTTCTTGGTTAGTATTTTGTTTATGTTTGTTTTCTATACGCTCTATGCATATCTTTCTTTTGGAAAGTTGGGTGTCAAAGCATATTGGAAAAATATTTTGCCACCGGCATTTACGAGTCTTGGAACTTGTTCTTCGGCAGCCTGTGTACCAGTCAATATTAAGGCTGCAAAGAAGATGGGAGTTCCTTCTGATATTGCGGAGGCAACGATCTCTTTAGGAACTAGTTTCCATAAAGATGGGTCGGCAATTGGCAGTGTTTTTAAAATTATGTTTTTAGTTTGTTTCTTTGGAACGTCTTTAAACAGTTTTGGAAGTATTGGTCGAGTTTTAGGTGTTTCTTTAATTGCTACACTTCTTGTGACTGCTGTACCGATTGGCGGAGGTACGATTTCTGAAATGCTTATTCTTACTTTAATGGGTTATCCAGTTGCTGCTTTGCCAATTCTTACCATTATCGCGACTGTGATTGATGCGCCAGCTACTCTTTTAAATGTTGTAGGGGATAGTTCCTGTGCTCTTTTGGTTACTCGGGCAGTAGAAGGCTCAAAGTCATTAAAAGTCAAAAAAATTTGACTTTTTTTCTTTTCTCATTTAGTATATATAGCACTGAGGTGATAGCATGAAAGTTCAGTATATGCTTGGAACACTATCTTATACGAATGAGACAGAGATTTGTAATACTGAGGTTTTAGAAAAACAATTAAAACTTCCTATTCCACTAATTACTGCTGTACAAATTCTTACCAAAAAACATAAAAAACTTAAGAAAATATATGTTGGCAAAGAGATACAACTGGATTCTTATCAAACGAATTATTTCATTAGACATTATGATATCCCTTTTGATGATTGCGTTGATTTGTTATTACAAGGGTATAAAAGAGCTTGTTTGTTAAATTATAAAAAATATGATCAGATTTTAGTTGGCATGAAGGAAGAAGATGAAGTTGTTCCGGATTATTTTGCACTTCGTACCTCTTTAGAAAAACTTAGTTAAAAGAAGAAGCATTAGACTTCTTTTTTTTGTCAATTGATAAAAAAAGAATTTTCTCATTCCTTTTTTTCTTGTATAATTAAAATAGGTAAAGTGTATGCAGGTTGTCTTATTAATTATTGGCTTTTTTATTATCATTAAAGCATCGGATCTTTTAGTAGATGCCTCTAGTGCACTTGCTACTCGTTTGCGTGTTCCTAAGATGCTTATTGCTCTTACTATTGCAGCATTTGGAACTTGTGCGCCAGAAATTGCCATTTCTTTTCAAAGTGTTAGTGCTGGAAATGGAGAAATTGCTTTTGCCAATGTTGTAGGAAGTTGTGTGGTGAATGTATTATTGATTATTGGAATAGCTAGTTTTATTCGACCGATTAAAATAAAACATGCTACCATAAAAAAAGAGCTGCCTATTTTAGTGTTAATTACTTCTGTTTTTGCTATTTTAATGTTAGATAGTTTGTTTAATCCGTATACAAGCGATACTTTTTCCAGAGCTGACGGGATTGTATTATTGTTATTATTTGGTATTTTCGTTGTTTATCTTATTCAATTATTTTCTAAAAAAGCAGATGTTTCTCAAGAAGAGTTAGACAAGGTGTCTTATACTCCTTTTTGGGCCATTTTTACAATCGTTGTCTCTATCATTTGTATCATTTATAGTAGTGATATTATTGTTTCTATGGCAGAAGATATTGC
>CALVOL010000100.1 GCA_944350285.1 uncultured Bacilli bacterium
TGCAGAACTCTTAAATCTATTCCTGCTTCTATTGCTCTTGTTGCAAATGTATGTCTTAACTCGTGAATACCTACTTTTCTAAAATTATGACTTTCACAAATCTGCTGACAATGTTTTCTTAAATATTCTGAGTTAATAGGATTATTACATTTCGTTTTAAATATAAAATCATCTTCTTTGAATCCTTCTCCTAGTTCTGTAACTTCTTCACACTCTTTTATCTTTTGTTCTTTATATTCTTTTAGTATTCTTACAACTTTGTCCAACATTGGTACTACTCTATAACTATTGTCCGTTTTTACATCTGTTACTTTTCTTTCTCTTTTTATTTTATTAAAATCATCATCATAAGTTGTTACTTTTTGCACACCTCGTCTTACATAAAGAGCTTTATTTTCAAAATCAATATCTTTCCAAGTGAGTCCACTTAGTTCTCCTGCTCTTAAACCTGTATTTACTAAAACAATGTATGCCACTCCCATTGTGTGTTCTTTCATAAATCCTTCAAAAACTTGTTGTTCTTCTTTTGTCATAATCTTTAATTCTTTTCTTCTCATACTTGGTAACTTTAATTTCCTTGTTGGATTCATTACCATAAGTCTACACATAATAGCATCATCAAAACACATTTTTAATATGCTGTTATAGTGTCTTAATGATTTAGGAGATTTACCTTCTTTTTGTAATTCACTAATAAATTTTTGTAAATGATATAACTCAATTTTTTGTAACTGCATATTACCTAAATGCTCTATTATTGTTTTTGATTTTTCAACATATCCTTGAAAAGTCCTTGGAGAAACATACGGTTTTTTATAAACTTTCATCCATTCTTTAATCCATTCTTCAAGAGTAATATTATTGTTATCAATAAAATAATTATCATCTTTTTGCCTTCTTAATTCTTGCATTTTTTCTATAACAATTCTTTGAGTTTTACCATATACAGAAATTTGTTTACTTTTTCCATTTACATTTATAGTAACCCTCCCTTCATAGCCATTTCCTCTTTTTCTTATTGTGCCTTCGCCTTTAATCCTTCTTGAAACTTTACTACTACTATTTTTACTCATTATCTTCCTCCCATAAAAAAGGGATTTATAATAATGATAATTTAATATTGTTGATCATCATCTATTATAAATCCTTTATATTTTTAAGACCAAACCTTAAACAATAATTCTTCCTGAATTTTTATTAAACCATTCAATCATCATAGGCTTGTTTATCACGATTCTTCTTTCAAATTTTATGCAAGGAAAATCTTTTAGTTTTGTTAATTCTGTCATAAGTTGTTTACTAATACCCATTATTTCTGAAGCTTCTTTTATATTTATTCCTATTTTTTCTTCCATATAGCTGTTCCTCCTTTTGCTAGTATTCGTTCTGCTTTTTCTACTGCCTCTCTTGGAGAATACAACTTCATTACACATTCTATTTCTTCATATAATGACTTTACATCTAAATCATTTGGTGCTACTCCTAAAGTATTTAATGCTATAACTGCATAAGATTTCGCTTGTTTTTTAGTTACTGTTTTTACATTATTTAATTTCATCTTTATCAGATCCTTTCACTTATAAACTTTTGATTAGTTACAAGTGAATTGGTATCTTCACATAGGTATTTCAACCTCTCCGTTTCCACCGAGCGACTTCTCAACCAATGTTAAGCCAAGTCGAAGTATCATTATCACACTAATATAGTTCTTCGCCTTATAAACTTACCATCGTTTACTTTTTCCCTCATTATAGTCGCTATTTAACTTAAATTAACTTTCGCCTTCTTGGAGCTACCTATATTAGTTAAAGTCTTGTAACTAATATATTCACTTGTCAATGTGCATAGCAATTTTTGTTTGCTACACACATAGGCGAAAATAAATTTAAAAATGTCCCGATTATTTTAAAATATTTTTAATTTCTTTTATTGTCTTAAATTTTTCAATGTATTCAAATACTTTATCTTCAATATAATCTTTACATTCTTGACTAAAAATACCTTTAATATATGATTCACTATTTATTAGAGGTTCAAATATAATTAAAATCTCAAATTTAGCTTTCACATCTCCATCTACTGCTTTTTCTATAACTTCAAACAATTCTCTATTACTCATTTCTATCTTCATAACTTTAATCTCCTAACATTTTTTTAATTTTAGATTTAATAATTGATTTTTTATTTCTAATTGTTTTTTCTGATAAGTTCATTATTTTTGCTATCTCTATGCTACTATACTCTTCCATACTTAAAGTGAGGATCTTCTTTTCATCTTTTGAAAGTTTCTGTATTGCAAGTTTTAATTTTGGGTTTGAAATATTATCTTCCAATTTTCCTTTTACTTCATTAGAAATAAGAAAAAAGTCGCTATCATACAACGATAACGACACATTTCTATCCACAGAATCAGTAAAAGCAATTTCTTTTACACATCTATTATTTACTTTTCTAACATAATCAATAGCAGAATGTTTTACTACTTTTCTTAGATAATTTTTAAATGATTTTACTACATACTCTATATCATTTTCAGAATACTCAACTGCGCTCATAAAAAATACCTCCGTTCTAGGCACAATCAAGCCATAGAACAGAGGTAAAATTTTTACCCAATTATAAATATGAAATTATAAAATTAAATATATATAATATTCGCTCATTTTCTACTCCCCTGTAATTAGTCCATAATTTAAAAGTGCTTTTCTTTCCTTAGTTTTTTCAATCAACACAACATTTGTAAAACCTTTTACCTCTAATTTATGGACTAATTGCCCTGACTACATTTTAGGACTTTTCTAGCATATTTCATTAAAAATGTTGATAAATGCTGTAAAAGTGCTGAAAAGTGCTGAAATATTTGTCGAACATTGGAATTAATTGTCAAAAAGATTGATAGTTCACATAAAAAGTGATATAATAAGTCCCAGTTAGTTATACTAGTTGGAAATTTTACGGTACAGTAATC
>CALVOL010000101.1 GCA_944350285.1 uncultured Bacilli bacterium
TTTTCTTCTTTTTGTTCTGCTGTATTTGCTACATCTTCTATTATTTCTTCTTTATTCTCTTGCATTACTTCTTTTGTAGTATTAGTTGTTTTCTTAGTTTTTGGTTGATTTTTCTTTGATTTTTTATTCTTCTTAGACATATTTAACACTCCTTAATTTAAATCTCCTAATTCATACATTAATATTCCACTTACTACTAATGCTACTGTTTCTGTTCTTAGAATTCTTTTTCCTAATGTAACTACAGATACATTCTGATTTAATCTTAATTGTTCTATTTCACTTTCTGCAAATCCACCTTCTGGACCAATTACAATACCAATATTTAATTCTTCTTTATTATCATTCTTTAATTGTTCTATTTCGTCTTTTATACTTATCTTTTCTTCGTTTTCATATAGGACAAAAATTTTATCAAACTCATCAAATTTTATATCAGCTATATTTATTATATTTTCTATTGTAGGAATTATATCTCGTCCAGATTGTTTTGCAGCTACTTCTGCAATTTTTCGCCACCTATCTACTTTATTTTGTTTATCTTTATCTTTTAATTTTATTACTGTCCTTTTTGTAATTACCGGAACTATAGTTTTTACTCCTAGTTCAGTTGCCTTTTGAATTATTAATTCCATCTTATCTGACTTTGGCAATCCCTGAAAGATAGTTATATTCAAATTAGATTCTGCTAAGCTTTTTACTTCGTCTAAAATTTTGCATACTATTTTATTTTCTTCTATATTTTTTATTACGCATTCATAATTTTTCTGAGTATCTGAATTGCAAATATTAATCTTATCATCGATTTTTTTTCTTAATACATTTTTTATATGATTTACATCACTACCAGTAATCCATATTTCTTCATTTTCTTTTAGATTTTCTGTTTTTATAAAAAATTTTGGCATTTATCTGCTCCTATCTAATTTTTTCGATTTCATTATACTCTTTTTAACAATTTAATTCAAGGAAAACCAAAAGAATTATCTAGTTTTCTAAAATAATAGCTGGCTTATTGCTTACTTTTTCGCAAAACATTTCGTCATGTTCTATAAATAAAAGTGTTGGCATATATTCCAAAATCATATTTTCTATTTGCTCACGAGTTTGTATATCTATATAATTTAATGGCTCATCCCAAATATAAATATGAGCATTTTCAGATATACTTTTTCCTAACAATATTTTCTTTTTTTGCCCCTCGCTTAAATTTTCTAAATCATGTTGCATTTCTGTTTGGCTTATTCCCATCTTTACTAACATTGCCCTAAATACACTTTCATTTAATTTATTTTGTGTAATAAATAATTTTAATGAACCTTTTAATGTATGCGTATCTTGTGGTACATAAGAGATTTTTAAGTTATTTCCTATGTTTAGGATTCCTTTATATCTATTTTCTTTATTAACAATTGCTTTTATAATACTAGACTTTCCTGCACCATTTTTTCCTTTAATACATATTCTGTCTCTATTTTGTATAGAAAAGTTTATAGGTTTAAATAATGGCTTTTCATATTCTATTTGGAAATTTGTAGCCGTGATAAGCTCATTTTTTTCATATAGCAATGGTACTATCTTTAACTTTTCTATGTTGTCTACATTAGAAAGTAGTTTTTTTGCTTCTTGTATATTTTTATTTTTTCTTTCTTCTAAAACTTTTGATTTTTTCATTATTTTAGCTGCTTTATGACCTAAAAAGCCCTTGTCTAGCATTTCTTTACTTCCACTTTTATTCTGTTTTTCTTTTTCTGCTGTGTTAGACCATTTCTTACTTTCTTTACTTGCATTCTCTAATCTTTTTATTTCTTTTCCTAATTTTTCATTTTGTTTTAGTTCGAAATTATTTTGTCTATCAAATGCTTCTTTCCATACAGAATAATTTCCTTGAATTATATCTATGTTTGAATTATTTATAGCCATAATATGATCTGTAACTTCATTTAACAAACCCCTATCATGTGAGACAAGTATAAATCCTTTCTTGTTCTTTAAATATTTTTCTACGTCTAATTTTGAAACATCATCCAAGTGATTTGTTGGTTCATCAATTAATAAGAAATTATTATCTTTCAAAAACAATGCTACAAGCATGGCTTTTACTTTTTCTCCGCCACTTAGTGTTTTATAAGCTCTGTATAAAGCCTCTATGTTAAAATTCAAAATATTTAATTCTTTAATAATTTCCCAATCTTCTGCCATACAAAAATCTTGAATTGCTTCCATAGTTAATTTATTTTCATCTACTTTAAATGGAAAATAATCTATAGCTACATTTTTTGTAATTATTCCATCGTATTTAAGCTTTCCAGATAAAATTTGTAATAATGTAGTTTTTCCTTTTCCATTTCTGCCTATAAGACCTAATTTCCAATTTGTATCTAAATTAACAGATACATCATTAAAAATATCTTCTATTCCATTATCATATCTAAAGCTTAAATTTTTTATTTGAATTAGTGACATTTAACCTCCTTCGGGATTTGGGGACGGTCCTTTTTTCCCTATTCAAAATTCGGGATTTGGGGACGTTCTTATAATCCCTATTACCCATTCTTGTATTCATTATATTTGTCTTTTTATCCATTCCATTATTAAATCTACTACATATTTGATTTCTTTTTGGGTTAGTTCCTTTCCTTTTCTTATTTTATGCCATTTATATAAACATCCTCTACAGCAAGTTGCAGTGGCATGTTGTGCAATGAATACGGGATGTCCTTTCATAGGAGTTTGCTTTCCATCATTTGCAATTTCTTTAGGAGCTAATCTTTGTGTTATAAAGTCGTAGGCATGCTTTTCTATTGTATCTAGTCCTTTTGCTTTTATGTATTCTTTCTCTTTTTCTTTTAACTTAAATCCTGTTCTAAATTTTGATTTACTTAAAGCTTGTAATTGATTATTTATAAATTCTTCTTCTGTCATG
>CALVOL010000102.1 GCA_944350285.1 uncultured Bacilli bacterium
TTTCGTGAGTTTACTCACTGAATGTGCTTTCAGCACCTAAAAGAAAGCCACGTACTTTAAGTGCGTGGTAGTTTACATCAGAAGCAAAAAATTTAATAAATGATGTGGTCTGGAACATAGGAGGAAGTAGCACATATGATGATGTAACATCAAGCTTGTTCTATGAAAGAGAAAGAGGAACAGTAGTCTATGATGGAAAGCCAGCTACATGGATAGGAAATGTAGGTTTAATGTATCCAAGTGATTATGGATATGCAACAGATGGTGGTAGCTTGGGACGACAGTTATGTTTATCTGATCCATTATATAATTGGAATAATTATAGTGATTGTTATGAAAGTGACTGGTTGTTTCGTTTTAGTAATCATCAGTGGTCTATTTCTTCTCTTTCTACTGATAGTATTTATGCTTTTAATATTCGTGATAATGGTATTGTCAGTCGTTATATTGTGAATGGTATAAGATTAGTTTCACCTGTGGTTTTTTTGAATAGTTCCATTAAAATTATAAGTGGAACTGGATCTTCTTCTGACCCATATCAGTTAAGCTTATAGAATGAAAAAAAGAGTGTAATCTTTAACGTAGAGAGTGAGTGATTGAATGAAATGCTTACAAAATTTAGTGAAATATTTTATTGTCTTAGTGTTAGTAGTTGGAATTGCTATTTTTATGTTTTTTGATTTTAACAAAGAATTTATTTTACAAGAAAAAGAAGAAAGAGTTTTAGCAATTTATTTAGAAAATGAACCAATTAACTATATTCCAGATAAAGAGAGTGGGTATACCTTAGATTTAGAGAAAAGTAGCTGTAATAATGGAGTGGAAATTTCTTTTGATTATAATACTTGGACGATAAAAACAAATTATAATAATTATGAAAATACGGATAACACTAGAGTAAAGTGTACTTTATATTTTCGAGAGATAAAAACAATTGAAGAAACATTACATCAATTAGCAACTGTTTCTGAAGGAACAGGGCTATATGAAGTAGAACATAGCGATGCTGATATTACTTTTACCACAGATTCTACTATTATAGATAATTTACAATTAACAGAGCTAAGATTTGGAGGAGCGGATCCAAATAATTATGTCTGGTTTAATGATGAACTATGGAGAATCATAGGTCTTGTAAATACACCGGAGGATCAAAGAATTAAAATTGTTCGAAATGAAGCTATTGGAAGATTTTCATGGGATACTAGTGACGTATCTATTAATGGTGGCGGAGGTATCAATGAGTGGAGCCAAGCGGATGCGATGAAACTATTAAATCCAGGATATGAGAGTGAGAGTATTGGAGGTAGTCTTTATTATCATCGTAGTTCGGGACTATGTTATAGCAATCACTATAATGAAACTTCTAATTGTGATTTTAGTAGTATTGGATTAACAGAAAATTCTCATGAATTTATTGATGATATTACTTGGACTTTAGGAAGTAATGGTTCTAATGTTTGGAATGAAATAACTACATCGCAATTTTATGATTTAGAACGAAGTAATAATGTTGGAAAGACTTGCAGTTCGGGATATTTTTGTAATGATACAGTAGTTAGAACGACTTCATGGACGGGAAAAGTAGGTTTGATGTATCCGAGTGATTATGGGTATGCAACAGGAGGAGGAAGTGCTACTAATAGAAGTACTTGTTTAGATACTTATATTAATCAATGGCAAGAAGATAATTATCAAGATTGTTACAAAAACAATTGGTTGTATCATGATTATGCCACTTTCTCTATTATGCCAGTTATTTATTCTTCTTCTGTTGGGTCAGATGTGTATACTTTTTTTGCTACATCACTAAGTTATCCAGCTGCTTATAATGGATTTGACATTATTCCTGTAATAAATTTAAAAATCGGAATCAATATAGTTGGTGGAACAGGAACTATTAGAGATCCATATCAATTGTCTATTTAATATATATAATTTATTCATTCCTTCCTTGGATATTCCTATAAAATCTTGTCTTTTCTTTTGAATTTGTTATAATGTTAAAAGAAAGAAGTGTATGATGTGAAGAAAGAAAATATTGTTTTTATTGCGTTGATTTTTGTGATTGTTTGTATTGCCATTACATGTGCATATTTTGCTTTTCAGGAAGAAGAAGTAGAGCGTGTTGAAGTTACAGATGCTCTTCAAATCCAAGAAGAATATGCTAGTTTAAATGATCAAGTGAATGAAAATAATAACCGAACTTATCCAATTGTGAATTTAAGTGAAGATAATCCTTTTGTTTATGTTACAGAAGAAGAAGTGCTTTCTGTATTTGAAAATAATGATACAGCTCTTTTGTATTTTGGTTATGCGAGTTGCCCGTGGTGTAGATCGATTTTACCAGTTTTAGAAAGTGTTGCGAAAGAAAAAAATGTTGGACAGATTAAATATTTAAATATTGAAAATATCCGGAGTGTTTTAGAATTAGATGAAAATAATAAAGTTATTACAACTAAAGAAGGTACGACGAATTATTATAAATTGTTAAATGTTTTAAATGATTCTTTGGATGAATATGTTCTGACAGGAAAAGATGGAAAAATAATAAATACAGGAGAAAAAAGAATTTATGCGCCAACTGTGATTGCAGTTCGTAATGGTGAAGTGACAGAAATTCATGTGGGAAGTGTGGATTCACAGGAAAGTGGTTATGATACTTTGACGGATGAGGAAACGAAAGAACTAAAAGAAATTTACGAGAAATTGATTGATAGTATGAATGTAGGAATTTGTAATGAAGGCTGTTAGCAGTCTTTTTTTGGAAAGTTAAACATTATTTATTCATAAATAAAAAGTTACAGTTCAGATAGAAAAGACGAAATAAAAGTCGAATCTATCTTTTTTATTACTATTTTACTAAAATAAAA
>CALVOL010000103.1 GCA_944350285.1 uncultured Bacilli bacterium
TCTTCTTCTACTTCCTCATAACGTTTCAACAAAATATCTCGGCGTTTCTTTGGATTTTTAGAACTATGAAGCAAAATAGTAGAAGGAGTAATATTTACCCTAGAAATCATATCATGTTCTTCTAAAGAATGAATATCTTCCATAATTTCATCCTGCAAATTATGATACATAAGCCACTCAGCAATCACAATAAAACATTGTTGGCTCTCAAATAAGTCCACCAGTCCTTCCAATACATCTCGACTATATCCTTCACATAAAATAATATAATTATCATGATATTCGACACTCTGATTAATATAATAAGAAATATCTTCCAGCCTCTCTATTTTATAATCAAGATAAATCACGTGACAACGATTGAGTTCAAAAGAATTTTGATCAAAAAAGTATTCTTCTGAAATTTTTACATTCAAAGAATAACCATTCATTTTTTCAAAATAAGTATTCTCTGTCTTACTTTCTTCTAAAAAAATACATTGTCTTCTCTTTATACTTAAAAATACTTCACTAGCAATATTACCAATATCACTATGATTAGCCGCAACGGTTGCAATGAAACGATAATCTCTTTTTCTAGGTTTTCTTTGTAACTTAGCCATCCATTCCAAAACAAAAGGCAAAGATTTCTCTAATTCTTCCTTCACAAAAAGACTATCTACATTATGTTCATAACTTTCCTTTAAAATAGCTTCCAACAATACTAATGTTGTAGTAGTCCCATCACCTACAACCTCATTCGTTTTCAAAGAAGCTTCCTTTAAAATCTCTAAAATAGTCTGTACCACTATATCATCACTCGTAATATTCTCAGCAATCGTCACACCATCATTCGTAATAAAAGGCTCTCTATCTGATACATTAATAAGCACATTCCGACCCATTGGCCCTAAAGAGTCCTTCACAGTTCCGCACAACAAATGAACACTTTCTAAAATTTTTTCCTGCAAAGAATCGCCACTTAAAACAGCTCTCATACAATATCCTCCATTTCTAACATATCTTGCCAATACTTTTTAGGCATAAAACTCTGTTGACATCGTAAATTCTTTCGTTCTTTAATCGCAATCGTCTGAAAAAAGACGCGCCACAACTCCTCCATTTCCCTTTCATCCTCATCTTTATGAAATTGCAAATGAATATCCTCTCCATAACAAAAAGTGACTTCCCGTTTATCATACAAACATAAAATATTTCTTCCAACATCCAGTATTACCCAATATTCATTAGCCAGTCGCTTCACAAAATGATTTGCCAAAATCCCCAAAATATTCGCATCAGCATGAAACTTAGTATAATAAATATTTCCTTTCATTTTAGAAAACCGTAAAAATCCTTTCCACTTATGTGCTTCATGAGATACTTTCCTAGAATACTTTAATGCTTTATTTACACAATTCAAATTCCGTCTAAAAATAACCTCATTACCATATTTAAAATCATTCAATAAAACATAATAAATCACTAATTCCTTATCACTTTCCTCTGTTAAAAAAACAAGAAAAAGAATACGCCATATATTATTGGAAACCTTCTTTCTAAAAAAAGAAAAATCACTAGCAATCATTGGTTTAATGGCTGGATAAAGCAAGTTTTCTTCATACTGTTCTTCCACCTTTATCCCAAAAGGTTTTATTCGTTTTGAAAAAAGCCAAAAAATAAGTGTCAAAAGCCCATCCCATGTCCCGTCATATAAATAAGTTGACTCACTATTATTCATGAAACAAACTTAACTGAGTAGCCATAGAACTACTCCCACTCCTATCTTCTAAAACCAAATTATGAGTAATAAAATCTTTTTGAAAACAAGAAGGATTTGCAAAATATTTACCATCACACAAAATAAAATACTTAGCTCTTTTCAAAGAAATCCCCATCTTTTTCAAATCAGAAAAATGAATAGTAAAATAACGTCGTGAAGAAACAATTTTTTTAGCCGATGTCGGACCAATTCCAGGAACCTTCAACAATTCATAATAAGATGCTTTATTAATTTCTTTTGGAAATTCATTCAAATGCCTCAAAGCCCAATCCGCCTTAGGATCTACTAAAACATTAAAATTAGGATTTTCACGTGTCAACAAATCATCCACTTGAAACGGATAAAATCTTAAAAGAAAATCCGCTTGATAAAGACGATTCTCCCTTTTTAAAGGTGGCACTTTCAAACTAGGTAACATCTTATCTTTATTAACCGAAATATAGGCCGAATAAAACACTCTTTTTAATTGATATTTTTGATAAAGATGATTGCTACAGGACATAATATCATAATCACTTTCACCCGTTGCCCCAATAATCATCTGAGTACTTTGTCCAGCAGGTGTAAACTGTTTACTTCGCTTTTCACGTACAAACTTCATAATGCTTGTCACTTTATCACTGTTCTTATCCGGAGCAAGAAGCTTAAGACCATTCTCCGTCGGAAGCTCAATATTAGCACTTAACCGGTCTACTAAACTTCCTAATTTCTGTACTAAAATAGGGCTGACACCCGGTATTACTTTTGCATGAATATAACCATGAAAATGATACTTATAACGTAACAAAGAAATCGCTTCTATCATTTTCTCCATCGTATAATCAGGGTCTCTAATAATTCCCGAAGACAAAAACAAACCTTCAATATAATTTCTTTTATAAAAATTCATTGTCAAACTAGCAATCTCTAAAGGAGTAAACATCGCCCTCTTGACATGATTACTCTTGCGATTCACACAATATTTACAATCAAAAATACAACAATTTGTCATCAAAATTTTAAGTAAAGAAATACACCTTCCATCACTAGAAAAAGAATGACAAATCCCCGAAATCGAAG
>CALVOL010000104.1 GCA_944350285.1 uncultured Bacilli bacterium
GCATTGACAATCCATATATCCAACAATATTATTTCCATGATAAAAACGAATACGATAAGGGAAATTCCCTTGTTCATTCGCTGTTTTAAAAGAATCAATCACCAAACCAAATGCCGAAGCAAAAATAACCGTTTTTGGAATCATTTCATCTCGCATGTAAAAACGATATACAAAAGAATTCATAAACACAACCTCTCTAATTTTTTTAATGCTGACCTTCTAGGGCCATTTGTTGCAATATAAATTTCATAGTTTTCTTTTAAAAAACAAAGTACTTCTTCTGCACCTAAAATCGGTACAATATTCATTCCAAAATTTTCACAATAAACATCGTTGAAATGAATAGCTTGTTCAAAAGATATAGGAAAACTTCCAAAAAATAAAACAAATCTCATCGATTGAGCATAAACTCTTCTATCTTCCTTTGTTTGCACATATTCTGGAAATACGGTTCTTCCACTTTCAATTTCATGCCAATAAGCATCAGCAAACTTTAACCATTCTAAAGCCAAATTCTTAGAAGGTGTAATTCCTAATTCTTTTAATACGCAACAAAAAGCATATTTCATGGACTCTCTATCACTTACTAAAGTCTCATCTAAATCAAAAATCAACTTCTTATATTTCATAATGCCTCCATTTGACATCTATTGTAACGAGAAAACAAAAAGAAAGCAACTGTAACTTCCAAAACCATGATATAATAAAAATATAAAAGAGGTTATCATGCTAAAAAAATTGTTTTTAAAAAGTAAATACTCCTTCATCCTAACAATCTTATGCTTTATGATAAGCATTCCGTTTTTATGCACCGGAATAGGAATTCCTTGGTACTTACGCTTATTAATCATTTTCATAGAAATCTTTCCCTGTCTACTATTTTTACTAGTAACAATACTAAGATATAAACTAGATCATAAACAATATATCAAAGACATAACATTCATACTAAACGTTTTACTAACGCTTGCTCTACCCTTTTATCTTTTCTTCGCCATTTTTATCACGGCTGGTCTTACAGCAACACATCCAATAACAAATCCAAAATACTATTCTCACTATGTTTCAGATGACTACCTTCTAGATGTTTTCCCAAAAGAAATACCAGAAGATGTCACGAATATAAAATTTGAGTATAACCCAGGCTTTTTACAAGGAGCATCCATAATAGAACTCTACTACCAAGCATCACATTTAAAAGATTTAGAAAGCACCTTAAAAGAAAAAGCAATCTGGATAGGTACTCTAAACGAATATACTGAAAATCATGGACTACTAGACCAAAATATATTTAATTCCTTAACAACCTCAAATATTAACGACTTTATAATTTATCTTATCGATGGAGAATGTGACAATTCAGGCTACTGCAATCATGGAATATTTTTACTAGGAGCCATCAACCAAAAAACAAACGAAGTCATTTATTCCTCACATAACTGGTAACAGAGTCTTTATAAATAAAAAAAATCATGTATAATAAAATTATGGTGATTTTATGAAAGTACTAAGTTTAACAGAGCCATACGCAACGTTGATTAAAGAAAAGAAAAAGTGGATTGAAACCAGAAGTTGGAAAACTGCTTACCGAGGAGAGCTTTATATCCATGCAAGTTCCACAAAAATACCAAAAAATTGGAAAGACAATACCGAACTTTTTACTTTAATAGAAAACATTCCATTAAATTTTGGAAACATTATCTGCAAATGCACCTTAGTAGATTGTATTTATATGACAAAAGAATATGTAGAGAATATGAAGGAAAAGCACCATCAAGAATACATCTGTGGCGATTACAAGGAAGGACGATACGCATGGGTATTAGATAACATTATTCCAATACTTCCTATAAAAGCAACAGGCTCACTCAGTATATGGAACTACTATACCGAAAAAGAAATCATGTCATTTCTAGAACAAATAGAATATGGATGGGTAGACGACGAGAAAAAGAAACATCTAATAGTCGATGAAACATTCTCTAAAAAATACAGATTACAAATTCCACAAGAAGTAATAGAAAATAAAATTGGTGTATGTTGGGATCAAGTAGAATTAGAAAGATACTATTTTAAAGGATATCAAAATATAAAAACTTACTTCATCGTCCATTATGATAACGACAAATGTCCAACCCATACATTTCTAACCTATCAAAAAGACAACAAATACTACTGGTTTGAACATGCATGGGAGAAATGGAAAGGAATACATGAATACCCATCATTAGAAGAACTACTACGAGATGTAAAAGAAAAATTTATTCTTGATGAATTAAAAAACAACTATAACAAAAACAACTTATGTTTATATGAATATAAAAAGCCAAAATCAAATTTCACTGTAGAAGAATATTGCAAACATTGTGAACAAGAAAAAAAATAAAATAGAAAGAAGAAAAAAAATGACGACTATGAAATTACAACCAAATTATTATAACTACATGTTACATGGTACAAAAAGAATAGAAATTAGAGTATATGACGAAAAAAGAAAAAACCTAAATCTCGGAGAAACAATTACCTTTTTAAAAGAACCAGATTTAAAAGAAAGCTTTCAAGCTAAAATTATCGGATTATTAAGATATGAAAACTTTGAAGAATTATTTCAAGATTTTGATATTTCTATTTTAGCAGATAAAAGCATCACAAAAGAAACATTAAAAAAAGAATTAGAGCAATTTTATCCAACAGAAAAACAAGAAAAATATGGAGTATTAGGAATCAGAGTAGAACTAGAAAGGAAAGAGTATGTTAGTAAAAAATAATTATAAAGAATGCTTAACGAATCTAACGTGTTCCATAAGAAAATATTTT
>CALVOL010000105.1 GCA_944350285.1 uncultured Bacilli bacterium
GATTAGTAAAATATGCTAATTATCCTTGTAAAATAAAGGAAAGGGGTATTGGAAAGTGTATAACCTTTCACAATACCAGCTCTCATTAGAGGTGATTTTAATGGAAAGTCACAATATAAAATTTCGTTTGAAAGAAACAATGGAAAAACAAAATATGAGCAAAAATCGTTTGTGCCGATTAACTGGTCTTCGGTTTGAAACAATTCAAGGATATTATCACGGGACTATTTCTCGTGTTGATTTATATGTATTATCCCAATTATGTAAAGCTTTAGCTTGTAATGTTGAGGACATAATTATTTATCAACAAACTGAAATTTCTTCAAAATAAAAAGAACTATTTCTTTTCTAAGTTAATAGATTCTAGTTCTTTTCCTTTTATTTTATTACTTTTTTTCGCTTTAATATTTTTAAAGTACTTATTAAAAATGTTCATAAACACCGCAATCGCTATAACGATATAGATAATATCTATAAGCACTCCCCAAATGCCTGACATAAATGTAATATTTAAATTTATTATTAAACTGTCTCCGATATTTCTAATTAAGATAAATGGTATTTTTAAAAGACATATAAAGGCTATTAAAATGAGTATATCTACTATGATTTTAATATTATTTTGAAAATCGTTTTTACTCATTTCATCTATTACATGATGAATTACTTGAAAGAGTTCTTCAAATTGCTTGTAAATGTAGCCATTTTTCTTCTGTAATTTTTTAGGATTTATTCCATGTTGTTTGATGATCTGTTCTTGAATATTTGTAATTGTACCAAAACTTTTAATGATTTCTTGTTCTGTTTCTCCTGATTTTTCACGATCTTCTATTTTTTTTAAATATTTTTCTATTTCTTCTTTTTTTACTTCTTCTTCAAAAATGTCTAAGCTATTTTCTAATCTACTTACAAATTCTTCTTTATTCATAGTTACCTGCTTTCTATTGTAATTTTTTTGTATTGCTCTATTTTCTTTATCTTCAGTGTTGTTACATATTTATAATTTCTTTCTGATTGTAAGATTTCTTCATATTGCACTACCTTTAGTATATCAGATTTTTCATCATTTATCTTGTTTTTTTGTAAATCAATTAAGATTAGGGGTTGATTTTGTTTTAAAATCAATGTGTCTTCTTGTTCTATATCATATGTTATTTCAGTAGGAACGAAGTATACTTGAGTATCTTTTTTTAGTTTGGCAATATATATTAATTCATTATTCGTAGTTATAGAAGACGGTGCTAAGGTTCTTTTGTTTGATGATTTAATCATGAGTGTCTCATCTAAATCGCGACCGTTTTTAAAGAATACGTTTATATCTGCAAGCAATTTTTCAGCTTGAATTTTCTGTAGGTTAGAAAGTTCCTTTATAATACTTTGACGGCATCTTTCTACTGAAGAAATATCAATATTTTTAAAAAATTTAATTTTAATTAAGATGTTATTTGGGTTTTTTATTAATTCTATAAACTCCTTGATAGCATTATTAGGATTGCCTTTTAAAATTAAATCATAGATATCCTTTAATAATGAGTGATATAAAATTAATATTTTTTGTTCTTCTTTAGAATAATTAGTAAAACTTAGTTCTAATTTTTTCATTGTAAGTTCGTAACTTGGATTTTCTGGATCCTCTTCTAATAAGGGTTCTTGTATGTTTAAATTATCAAATTCAGCAAAAAAATCTCCAATTGTTCTAATATCCATGTCTGGTATTAAAGCATACTTTTCTTCTATTCTTTTTAATTCATTTTCACGATATGTGGCAAAAGTGACTATTTCTTTTAAAGTACTTTGCTGTTTGATTTTTTCTAAAATTTCATCTAGATTTTCCTTTTTACCAAACATTCCCTTTTTTCTTTTTAATTGCTCGACTTCTTTGATTTGTTCTTCTAATGATTCAATTTCAATTGGTTTCCGAATTAATTCGTACTTGTTTTGAATTAAGCTATCACTAGTTTCTAATTCTTTTAAAAATGCAATTAAAGATTCGATGTAGTCTTTCAATTCTTCTTCTGAATTTATTTGTCTTACATTTTGTTCCATTTCTTGTATTTGACCTTGATAATCGGTTATTTCATCGGATAATTTTTCCGTTTGTTTTAATTTTAAATCTTTTTTTTCATATTCTTGTTTCTTCTTATTTAGCTCATAAAGCTTTTCTTCATATTGATTTGTTAAATTTACTAAATTTTGATAAGTTTTATTTTGAATATCAATTTTTTGAGCAATTACTTGCAATAAAATTAAAGCACTTCTTTTTAGTTTTTGAATATAATTTTTTTTCTTTGGTGATGATTCTTTGAAAGAATATTTTTCAAAATCGTGCATTTCTTTCGAAGAAAGCTTTTTTCCACTTTGAGTAAATGTAATTTCAGGATCTTTTATTTCATAATCATTTAATTCTATTTGGATATTATAATTTTGGCCATTTTTTTTATACCAACAATATTTAGCTAAAAATTCTTCTGCTTCCTCATTATTTTTAGGAATATAAATTCTAGATAGCATCCCATAAAATGGATTTTTAAAGGTTACCGCTACCCCTACTCCTTGTTCTCCATCATACAAAAAAGGTTCTTTGTTTAAAGAATGAAACCCGTATTTATACATTAATTTTAGTAGTTCTTCTTTTTGCACTTTATCAACCTCTTTTATCAAGTTTATTATATCATGAATCTAATTTTATGTAAATTGTGAGCCCTAAGTTCCCAGGTCAAAGACATGAAAAAAAATAAAAATTGCTTAGAAAGTTAGAAATTATCGGACTTAAGAGCAATTTTTTTGT
>CALVOL010000106.1 GCA_944350285.1 uncultured Bacilli bacterium
AATATTAAAATGCCTATTGACTTAAACATTGCTTATGCTGAATATCTCAATCAGTCATAAAGTTTAACACAACTTTTAATTTAGCAATTCTAGTATTTTTGGCAAAAAAATCCAAATGCCAATGAAAGCTGAAAAAATCGCGCTTACGAGCACTCCCCCAGCAGCAATATCTTTAGCTCTTTTGGCATCCTCATTTTTCTTTGGCATAGCAAGGTCGACCGTAATTTCAATCGCTGTATTAAATAATTCTCCTGATATTACGATAGCAAAACAGAAGAAACAGGCAATCCATTCTGAAACTGATATTTTTAAAGCAAGACCTAGAATGATTACTGGAAACATTGCTGTGACATGTATTTTCATATTTCTTTCGCTTTTAAAGGCACTTTTTATTCCCGTAAATGCATATTTAAAACTATTTAGTAATTTTTTTGCTTTCATCTTTTTTCCCTTCTTATATTAATACTATACCATAAGTGCCATCATTAGCAAACAAAATTATTCTAAAGAGTTCTATTGGAATTTTTTTGGGTTTTGTGATAGAATAGCCTACCGAGGTGACTACTTTGAAAGCAAAGGACAATTCAAAAAAAATATTAAAAAAATATCAAGAATATTTAAGTTGCTTGGAAAGAAAAACTTATACAGAAAAGGAAAAAGATATTCAAAAAAATCCTCATAAGATCACGTATGCTAGAATTCTACATTATAAGGCCGACATTTTACTTTCGTTAATCACGGACATCATTTTTGGATATACTATTCGATTTGATACTTTTTCTTCTTATTTTGATTTTTCTTTTATAGAAAATAGTTTGATTGGATTTTCTATGGATGAAAGATTTCAAATTTTTGAAGTCCTGTTAAAAACATATATTCAACAATTGAAGAAAATTTCAGAAAAAGAGTTTTCTCTTGCTTATTATTCGAAAGATTTAGAAAAAGTTCTAGATATGCCTCGATCATTTGATTGTAAGGAAGCGATCGAAGAATATAAAAAAAGAACAGAAAAGCTACCTCTTTTGGAAAGTTTATTTTCTAAACAAGGGTTTGTTTTTCAAGAAGCTCTTGATTATCTCACTTTTTTAAATATCAATGAACATTTTGCCCATTTCTTTTTAGAGTTTCTTCAAGAAAAATATCAAAATAAGAAAAGGAAGACCCTTAAATTTACAAAATATTATTTTGAAGATAATCCAGATTTTATTTATTATGTTCGTTCTGACAATAACATGGCAAATTATTTTGACAATCTATATCTTAATACCACTGGCAATGTTAATTTTAATGAAAAAGAAAGTGCTCAACTACATTATGAAATTTTTCGGTTATTGGAAGGTAAAGACGGAGAAAATTATCTTGGATACTACACCGTTATCTATCGTGAGATGTGTTATGTAAAAGAGTATGAAGCTGAAATTTTTTCTTTTCTTCTCAAGGTTTTATTCAACGATATTTCTTATGTAACACAAAGAAAGAATAATAATAATAATAAATATTCGTTTTATCAAAAGTTACAGGAAGTTTTGAATAAGAATTTTTCACTTCAACAACTTGTTACTCCTAATCAAGATGAAGTTCGAAATATGCTTATTTCTTTAGATTTTCCAGTAGATTATGTTGATGCATTTATCAATCGTTTGGCTATCTTATACTATAACCGTATGCCAAAAGAACAAAGTGTTTCTAAAAAAGGCAATGTAATACCAACTCCTATTTCTGAACCCTCTTTTCAAGAAAAGAATGAGCCACTAATAAAAGAAGACGATTATCAAGTAAGAATAGAAACCTATTTAGAAAATCTTTGTAATGATGAGGAAAAGAAACTATTGCTTTTGGCAAAAAATGCTTTATTCGAATCCAATTCTTCTTTTAAGGGATATCGTGAACTTATTCATAATAATATGCAAAACTTGTTAGATATTGCTAGAGAAATGATGGAAAATCAACAAGACTACGATTTTTATATGGAGCTTTTTTTAGAGGAAATGAAAGTATTAAAAGAAAATTTAGAACAATTTCAACTTATTGCAGACTATATTCCTAAAAGAATTCCAAACAAATCATAAATTTTTAAAAACGCCTTTTTTTGTTGAATGGTGTTTTTTTATACACCTAATTTTATCCCTTTTTTCTTTAGTATTAATTTTCTTAGGAAATCCACTGGAATGACTGTAAATGCTAGAATTAATACTAAAGTAAGTTCAAATGGTGTTAGTCCAAAGGTTCTAAATACCGTGCCACCTTTATAAATTAGAATGATTTGAACGCTGGCAATAAAAATAATGGTAATCACAAAGACAATATTTTCTTTTAAATGGGCTAGAAGGTTTAGACGGTGAGTTCTAGAATTAAAGGCATTGCCTATACCTATAAAGATAAATAAGGCAAAGTAAGCGGTCATTAAGTATTTGTATTCCATGTCATAACGAATTAAACTGCGTATCCATGGAGACTTTAGGAAAAATATGCACAGTAAGGCGGAATAAAGGCCTGTCCAAATGATTTCTGAATACATGTATTTGTTCATAATTGGTTCGTCTTTTTTCTTTGGTTGTTCTTGCATGGTTTCTTTTAAGGCTGGTTCAAAGGAGAATGCAAGACCTGCGAATGTATCCATAATCATATTTATCCATAACATTTGGATAATGGTGATTGGAGTATTGACCCCGATGAATGGTCCAATGATGGATAAAAATAATGCACAGAAGTTACATGTTAATTGATAAATAATAAATTTTCGAATGCTTTTGAAAAT
>CALVOL010000107.1 GCA_944350285.1 uncultured Bacilli bacterium
GATGGAGCTCCGATTGTAAAGGCTGTAATTAAGGTTAACTGGATTGGGATAAAGAAATATTTTGATGAAATAATGACACTAAACAAAATTAGTAAAATGGTGTAAATTGTTTTGACAAGTAACAAAGATGCTGACCTTTCAATGTTGTTAATTGTTCTTCTTCCTTCGGCAACAATTTTAGGTAAGGAACTAAAGTTATTATTTAGTAATACTAGTTGTGAAACGTTTCTTGCAGCGTCGGAGCCACTTGCTACGGAGATAGCACAGTCACTTTGTTTTAAAGCTAGGACATCGTTTACTCCATCCCCTGTCATCGCGACTACTTTGCCATCTTTTTGTAACGTTTCAATAATTATTTTTTTGGCTTTTGGACTTACTCTACCAAAGACATTGTTTTCTTTTACTGCCGCGATTAATTCTTCTTCACTTAAGGCTTCTGTATTTATTCCTTTTAAGTTATTAATGCCAACTTTTTTGGCAATATTTAATACTGTTTTAACATTGTCTCCAGAAATAATTTTTACAGAAACTCCTTGGCTTTTGAAGTAATCTAAAGTTTCTTTGGCATCACTTCTAATCACATCTTCAATTATTACAAATCCTAGTATTTCTAAGTTTTGAGGAGTTTTGGATAGTTTCCCCTCCCCTTTTGTTACTAGTAATACTCGGTTATCTTCTTGATAAGGTGCAATAAGATGTTCTATTTTTTTGAAATTCTCTTTGAGTAATATTTCAGGTGCTCCTAAATAAATCGTGCCCGTTTCAGTTAATTCTATTCCTGAGAATTTTCTTTCAGATGAGAATGGTATCTCTTTCTTTTTTTTCTCTGTTGTTTCATCTTTAAAATATTCTTTTAAGGCATTCATGGTTGCATTGGTGTCACTGGAATTTGCTTGGTAAGCGCAAAGGATTTTTCTGAGGTTTTCTTTGGTATTTCCTTGATATGGAATGTAGTCTACTACTTTCATTGTTCCTTCGGTTAGGGTTCCTGTTTTATCTAAGCAAATCACATCTACTCTGGCTAAAGTTTCGATACAGTATAAGTGTTGGACAAGGACTTTATACCTAGAAAGACGAATGACACTTACGGCCATCACTGAACTGGTTAGTAAAACAAGACCTTCTGGTATCATTCCAATTAAGGCGGCAACGGTATAGAATATGGAACCTGTCACATTACCATCGGTAGCCATTAGTTGGCTAAAATACATAATAATACCAATTGGAATAATTAAAATAGATAAGATTTTTAATAGTTTTTCAAAGGAACCCATAATCATAGAGTTGACTTTTTTTTCGTATTTGGCCTCTTTCGATATTTTAGACACATAGTTGTCACTTCCAACATGGCATACTTTTGCTGTACAAGTTCCACTTACGATAAATGAACCAGATAATATCATGTCGCCTTTTTTCTTGGTAATGGCATCTGGTTCTCCAGTAATTAAGGACTCATTTACTTCAATTGTGCCATCTAATATTATTGAGTCCGCGACTATTTGATGGCCACTTTTGAGTATTGTTACGTCATCTAAAACAACTTCATCTAGAGAAAATTCTTGTTCTTTGCCATCACGAATTGTTGTAATCGTGCTTTCTGATAGCATGGATAATCTATCAATTATTTTTTTAGCAATAATTTCTTCGACGATACTGATGACAGAGTTTACAATGACAATAATCATGAAGAGACAATTTTTTAAACCTTGGAGCCATTCTCCATTCATTACACCGGCAATAAAAACAGCTAGACCTAAGGCTAGATTTAGAAAATTAAAATATGTAAATGCGTTTCCTATAATAATTTCTTTAATCGATTTTGTTTTGGGTTGGTCGTCATAGTTTACAAGACCAGCTTTTCTTCTTTCTTCTACTTGCTCTGTTGTTAACCCTTTTTCGTTTGTCTTTGTAACTCTTTCCATATTCATCACATGTCTATTATAGCATAGAAACTTCTTTTCTTCTCTAACAATTTTGTTATATTAATTTTTCACTACGACTTGTATGTCACGATAATTATATCCAATTGCATCTAAAATTTGCAATAATAATTTAATTAATGATTCCGTATCATAATGTGTTTCAATAAATAAATCATCCATTAATTTTAAAGGTCTTTTCATATTTTCATCTTTTGCTGATACTCTTACTCTTGTCCTGCCTAAAATTAAATCTCTTAACCCTAATAATTTTTCTCTACGTCGTTCATCTTTCATAGCATCTTTTAAAACAATCTCTACCACTTTTACCCATGTTGGAGCTATGTATCTATTATTTGATATTATGACTGCTAATGATTTTTTTCCTTTAAATCCAGTAGCATTGGTTATTGGATATTTACTTTCGTAAGATTGTTCGTTTTGATTATTTTGTTCTAAATTTTCGACCTCCCTTGCTATTTTTTCAAAGAATGTGTTACACATTACGTTTAGTTCATTTTGAAATTCTCTAATTTCATTCAATAAATTCATATTTTTTCCTCCTTAAATACATTATCGCACGTGCGCATTTATATGTCAATAAAAAAATTGCTTTTTAATTTAGTTGTGTTAAACATAATGACTGATAAATAAAAATGCTGTATAATAATATTAGCCAAACAAAAGATAAAGAAA
>CALVOL010000108.1 GCA_944350285.1 uncultured Bacilli bacterium
GCTTCTAATGTAGATACTTCGACAACTGGTACAAAAGATGTTACTTACTCTATTCGATATAATGGAGAACAAATTCAAATTAAAGGAAAAGTCAATGTTAGTACAAGCTGTTCTACTACCCCACCTGGTGAGGGTGATGGTGGAGAAAGCGAAGAGCAACCTTAATGGTTGTTCTTTTTTTAGTTATTTTTGGCAAGAAAAAATGCCACTTTCGTGACAATTTATTTGTTTGTTTTTGAATAATGTTCTTTGTAATATTTGCAAAATTCTTGTAATTTACAATGCTCACATTCCGGATGAATGGCTTTACATTGATAACGACCAAATAATACCAATTGGTGATGCAGTTTACTCCATCTGTTTTCAGGAAATTTCTTCATTAATTTTTCTTCTACTTTTCCTACTGAGTCATTTTGATAAGCTAATTTTAACCGTTTTGATACTCTTTCTACGTGTGTATCTACGGCGATAGCTGGAACATCAAAGATGTTTGATAAGACCACATTAGCTGTTTTTCTACCTACTCCTGGTAGACTTTCTAAATATTTTCGTTTACACGGCACACGTCCTTCATAATCAGTTACTAGTCTATTTGCTATTTCTAGTAAATAAGCTGATTTCTTAGTATAAGAGCCAACCGAATGAATGATTTTTTCTATATCTTTTTTATTTGCTTTTGCTAGTGAGTTAATATCATACTGACGCCAGAGTTCTTTGGTTACTTCATTCACTCTTTTATCCGTACATTGAGCAGATAAAACGGTAGCAATTAATAGTTCATAATCTTTTTCATAATTTAATTCACACTGAGCAGCCGGATATAACTCATCCATATACTCTAAAATTGTTTCTATTTTATCCTTCATCTTCTAACCAATTATAATCAAATAGTTCTAGACTACTTTCTTTTTCCTTTCTTCTGTTTGTAATCCCCTCTTCTACTTCTGTCATTTTTTTATAACCTTTTTTTTGCCATTCATATAAAATCTTGTCAATATATCTTAAAGAGCTTACACCATTGTATACGGCTTCTTTTAAGGCACCTTCTACTAATTCTTCGGAAAATCCTTTTTCTAACCAAGCATTAATAATTTCATATTCCATTGGAGAAATATTTCTGCCAAGTTCTTTTTGAAACATATCGAAAATTGTTTCTTTCTTTTTCTTTTGTTCTTTTTGTTCTAAATTTTCAAACATTGTTCGATAGATTGGCACTAGGCTAATTTCTTCACAATGTTTATTGGATTTGTCTTTGGAAGACTCTATCTCTATCAAATTTAGGGTTAGTAATTGATTAAATGCTTTTAAGGCATCTTGTTCTGTAATATTTAGTACTTCACAGATTTTTTTTACATCAAAAGTCTTATCTGTTGTATCTTCAAAATACATTAATAATAAAAATTCTATTAAAGAGAGATTATTTTTTAATGCCACTTCTATTAAATGTGAGGATAAAGTAAAACGTCTTTCTGTTAAAAATTCAATATTTGGCATAGTTTAACCTTCTTTCTTCAATAAATTTTTTTAATATTTCTTTGTCGTTAGGAATTTCTTTTAATACTAAGGCTTCTTCTATTTCTTTCAAAAGCATCCCTAACTCGCGGCCTTGTAGTTTGCTTAACTCGGCAATTTCTTCGCTTGTTAACTCTATATCTTTTCTACTTTTTATTGGCAATGCATCCATCATTTTTTCTAGTCTTTTTAATGGAAAATGCATGATAATCGCAGCCACTCGACAATTATAATATCCATAATGATATAAATTGAGCATATTAATTGTACCACACTTTAGGAGATTATTAATCATTTTTTGTTGTTTTTTTAATTCTTTTTCTATTATGTAATTTTTTTCAGTTTTTATTTGAGCCCATAGCCCCGAAATATCCTCGACATAAACAATTTTTTTGTTTTCAATTCCTAGTTCTTTTAAGAGTTCTAATTTTTTTAATAAAGGAAAGCCATCGGCTAATAAAATTGCGTCTAATTCTTTTCTGATTTTTGCTAGAGGAATTTCTTCTAAGTGTTTCTTTTCTTTTAAAATAGCTGTTTTTAGTTTTTTATCTAGTTTTAAGTGATACATGGCTGCGAAGCGAACTGCTCTTAGTATACGAATGGGGTCTTCTTTTAAGCGAACAATGGGATTGCCTATCATTCTTAATGTTTTTTGTTTTAAATCTTTACGGCCGTTTAATAAATCAATGATTTCCTCATTTTTGTTCATATACATAGAATTCATGGTAAAGTCACGACGACGAGCGTCTTCTAGGAGAGAATTGGAATACACTACTTTCTCTAGACGGCCATTTTCATAAGCCTCTTCTGTTCGATAAGTAGTAATATCGATATTGTATCCTCCCTCTTTCATATGATAAGAGCCATATTCAATGTTTCTTTTTGGAGTCCCAAAAATACTCACAAGGTCTTTCGGAAGGGCATTGGTTGCAATATCAATGTCATTGGTTTTTTTTATGATGACATAGTCTCTTACAAAGCCACCGACAATATAGGCTTCAAAGCCATTTTTTTCTATTTCTTTTAATATATTTTTTACAACATTTGGAATCAAGAATATCACCACACTTTCATTATAATATAAATAT
>CALVOL010000109.1 GCA_944350285.1 uncultured Bacilli bacterium
CTAATCATCTATATCCCCTTCTTATTTTCTCTATTTTAATTTGCTGATTTCATTTTATTTTAATTTGCAAATCTATATCTATAGAAAATCTGCAAATTAAATTAGACAACAAGAAAAATATGTAGTAAAATTTAAACAGAAAGTAGGTTATCAAAATGAAAAAACAAAAAAAATTAGGGGGGGGGTATTTTAGGAAACTAAGATATCCTATTATACTAATATTCGTAGTTGGAGCAAGCTTTTTAATGCTTCCCAATTCCCAAAAAGAAACAATCTTAAAAGATGAAGTACAAGAAAATATGTTAGCAATTTACTTAGAAGACGAGCAAATCAACTATATTCCAGATAGAGAAAGTGGCTATACCTTAGACCTTACAAAAAGTAGTTGTAATAATGGAGTAACAATATCTTTCGATTATAATACCTGGAGTGTCAAAACAAACTATAGTAATTATACAAATCCAGATAACACAAGAGTGAAATGTAGCCTTTATTTTACAGATAAGTATATCGAACCAATTTTAAATGGAACAGACCCAGTTCTAGAAGAACCATTGATACCAGTAACCATAGAAGACGATGGCACAGTAAAAAAAGTCGATTTAGCAAGTGAATGGTATGATTATGAAACAAAGAAATGGGCAAATGCAGTAATCCTTGAAGATGAAAGCAAAAACTATGCATCTGGTGAAGCCATTCCAGAAGAAAATATTGAAAGTTATTTTGTATGGATACCGAAATACCGTTATCAATTATGGGATTTAGGACTATACGATAGTTTAACGGCAATTGATACAAACAAAGTTCATGAAATACCAGTCATCTTTGGTAATTATAATACCAGTGACAGTGTATCAGGAGAATGTACTACTCCAATGGAGTCTGGTGCTACAGGAAACTGTCAAGTAGGAGACTATATGACACATCCAGCATTTCTAAGTATTCCAAGCACAGGATTTTGGGTAGGAAAATTTGAAACAGGATACAAAGGAGCCACAAGCACTTCTGAAGCCAGACAAAATGTGAACGATGCAAATAAAGTAATTATAAAGCCAAATGTATACAGTTGGCGAGATATTCAAGTAGCCAATGCATTTTATACATCATATAATTATCAAAGAGAGTTAGACTCACATATGATGAAAAATACCGAATGGGGAGCAGTGGCTTATTTACAACACAGCATATATGGCACTGCAACTAACATAAGAATAAATAATAACTCAGATTATGTGACAGGATATCAAGCTAATAATGAGCCGACGTGTGGTTCAACAGGAACAAATGAAGAATGCAATCGATATTGTAACGACAACACGTGTAATACAGCATATCCAAATAGTAATTTGGCAAGTACAACAGGCAATATTGCCGGAATTTTTGATATGAGTGGTAGTGCATGGGAATATACTATGGCAGTAATGGTCGATCAAAATAACCAACCAATGAGTGGTACAAATAGCCTTTCCAATTCAGGATTTAATGGTTCTTGTGGGCTAGGAGGAACACTAACTACAGGATATGAATGGCCAGAAAACAAATATTATGACTTATATATTTATGGAACAAATACATATCGGTATCAAAATAGGATATTGGGCGATGCTACAGGTGAAATGGGACCATTTCAATTACCAGAAGCGCGTCAGTTAATGAGCTGGTACAATAACGAAGCATGGTTTGTTCGAGAAAGTGGCCCCTTTTTCGCTCGAGGAGCCGTGGAAATTGGTTATTCATCTGGAACCAGTGCTGGACAGTTTGCATTTACATTTGCTACAGGTAATTTATATGAGGGAGTAAATGATGGATCTTTCCGTATCATCCTAACTCCTACCACATAAATGATCGACTTTTTGTAAACAATTATACACTTTGCTTGTTGAATGCTAGAATTATGTTTATAATAAATATAGGTGATCAAAAATGAAGGAACAAGTTTTACAATGTTTGGAAAATGTGTACGAAGCAAAAGATTTAATGGATTTAAATGATATGCTTGGATTAAAAACTGCCGAAGAATTAAGAGAATTACAAGAAGTACTAGATGAACTAGTAAATGATTATGTAGTATTTAAAACCAAAAAAGATAAATACCTATTATTAAAAAATTGCCCAGGATTAAAAATTGGAAAATATTCTGCAAATAAAAAAGGCTTCGGCTTTGTTATACTAAACAAAGAAGATGATTTATATATTAGAGAAGAAGACTCAAATGGAGCTGTTCAAGATGATGTCGTACTTGCAGAAGTGACAAAAAAAGGAGTCAAACCAGAAGGAAAAATCATCCGTATTATTAAACGTGACTTAAATAATTTAGTTGGCGAAATTATTGAAACAAAAAAAGGCCTCTCTATCAAACTAGATGAAGAAAAAATAGATTTAGAGATTAATTTAAATAAAGAAACATTAAAAAACTGTGTTCCAGGAAATAAAGTATTAATACATTTAACCAAAAAAATAAGCAATAAAAGATACTGTGCTGATGTCATTAAAATTCTAGGACATAAAGATGACCCAGGAGTAGATATACTAAGTATTGCCTATAAATATCAAATAGACCCAGA